>NZ_CP101829.1:2916300-3286950 GCF_031202855.1 Pelagibacterium sp. H642
CACAGCCCAAGGCCGATGCGGCGGCAAAAGGCGAAACGGTTTTGCCATACGGGAGCGCTCGTCTAAAGTGGCGCGGCCGCGCGAACGGGAATCGGGCGTGCGGCGAGCCAGAACGAGGGTGCCTTCCGTATGGAAGAATCAGGGACCGTCCGGCACGTCAGGGCGCTCTTTATCAGCGATGTGCATCTGGGGATGCAGGCGATCCAGGTCGAGGAACTGCTCAAGTTCCTCGCGCTTTACGACGCGGACACGATCTATATCGTGGGCGACCTGATCGATGGGTGGCGGCTGCAGAAAGAATGGAACTGGCCCCCCGAATATGACGCGCTGGCCAATGCACTGTTCGACAAGGCGCGGGCGGGAGCGCGCATGGTCTATCTCGCCGGCAATCACGACGAGTTCTTGCGCGACTATCTTGGCACCTATTTCGGGGGCGTCGAGATCGTCGACCGGATGATCCACATCACCGCCGACGGCAAGCGGTATCTGGTGATCCATGGCGACCAGTTCGACGTGGTTGTCGCCAACGCCAAATGGCTCGCCCATATCGGGGATTGGGCCTATAATTTCGCTCTCAAGATCAACGCGCCGATCAACTGGGTGCGCCGCCGTATGGGGCTGGCCTATTGGTCGCTGTCGGCCTGGGCCAAGCAGAAGGTCAAAAGCGCGGTGTCGGTGATGGGACGGTTCGAAGAGGCGCTATCGCTCGAGGCGCGCAATTCGCAGGTCGACGGGGTGATCTGCGGGCACATCCATCACGCCGCGATGCACCATAAATTCGGCATCCATTACATCAATTCGGGCGACTGGGTGGAAAGTTGCACGGCCATCGTCGAAGGTCACGACGGAGCGTTCGAGTTGATCCGCTGGAAGGATGTTTCCGCACCGCCACGTCGGCGGCGCGGGCTGGGACGGCTTAGGGCCGGCTAAGCCGCTATCGTGCAATATTTCTTACGAAATTGACGGCCATCGCCGCTTGCCAGCGATGATGGGGCAACGCATGGTTTAGGCAATCTCTCCTGCCGGATTCCCGATCCATGCCGTCGAGCCTGCCTGCGCGATTCACGACGCCCGAGATGCGCACGGGCCTATACTACGCCGCGATGTTCCTGCCTGCCGGCGTCTCCACCCTGCTGCTGCCCATCTGGCTCGACGGGAGGGGCATCGGGGAGGAGCAGATCGGGATCGTCAGCGCCACGCCGATCATGATCATGATCGCGCTCAACCTGTTCGTCGGCCGTATCGCCGACCGCGGCAAGGACTGGCGCAGCGTGATCGTTGCCGGGTCGCTGGTCAGCGGGGTGGTGTCGCTGGGATTCGTGTTCGTCGACGAGTTCTGGGGCGTTCTTCTGTTCAACACGCTGGTGGTGATCCCGATCATGGCGATCGAACCGGTGATCGACGCGGCCGCAATCCGCATGACGCGGCGGCGCGGCTCGGACTTCGCCAAAGTGAGGATCTGGGGTACGTTCGGCTATATCGCGATGACTGCAATTGCCGGCCTTTTGTTCGGCTGGCTGGGGATCGCGGTGTTCGTGCCGCTCTTCATCGCAACCTGCCTGATGCGGGGGGCGGCGGCGTTGCCGCTCCCCTTTTTCCGTGCGCCGGAGGGAACCCAGAGCGCCGCGCCGCCGCTGGCGCTTTCGCCCGATACGGCGACCACATTGCGCCAGGTGTTCAGGCCGTGGTTCATCCTCACATTGGCAGGCACCGCGCTGCTGCAGGCGAGCCATATGCTGATGATCAGCTTTGGGGCGTTGCTCTGGGTGCGGGCCGGAGTGCCGGAAGCGGCGCTGGGCGTGCTCTGGATCGTGGCGCCGGTGTGCGAGATCGTCACCATGTTGTTCTTCGCCCATTTCGCGCGGCGCTTTTCGGCGCGTCACCTTTTGCTGGCAGCGTGTATCGGCGGGGTGATCCGCTGGACCGGCATGGCGGTTTCCACTGAAATCTGGCAATTGGCGCTGCTGCAGGCACTGCACATGGCGACGTTCGGACTGGCCTATATGGGCATCGTCAACTTCATCGCCAATTGGACGGGTGAAGAGATCGCGGCGCAGGCGCAAAGCTTCTATGTGGTCATGCGCCAGGCCGCCTCTGTTCTCGCGCTCGTGCTGTTCGGGCCGCTGGTTTCGCGGCTGGGCCTTGAGAGCTTTTATGCCGCTGCGGTGATGGCGGCTTTGGGGGCGGTGATGGTGTTCATCTCGCTTTCGATCAAGGACACCAAGCGCTGAGCCCAGTCGGCTGCGGCTGACTGTCACAATAGGGTTGTGCAAATCAGGCATTCACCCGTCTCGCGAGCCAATTGTCTTGCGGATAAGGGTCATGCAACCAGCAGTTTCCCGAACGCCCATCCGGACGCTGTTCATCAGCGACACCCATCTGGGTATGCGCGGCGCCCAGGCCGAGGCGCTGCTGGAATTCCTCGATTCGGTGGACCCGCAAGCGATCTATCTGGTCGGCGACATTGTCGATGGGTGGAAGCTCAAGAAATCCTGGCACTGGCCGCCGGCCGGCAATCGGGTGGTACAGCATCTGCTCGAGCGGGTGCGCAACGGGGTGCGTGTTACCTATCTGCCGGGCAATCACGACGAATTCCTGCGCGAGTTCGCGCCGCTCAAATTCGGCGGCATCGTTGTGCGCGAACGGGCTATCCACCAGGGCGCCGACGGAAGGCGTTATCTGGTGATCCATGGCGACCAGTACGACGTGGTAGTGCGGCATGCGCGGTGGTTCTCCTGGCTGGGCGATGTTTCCTACAACGCGGCTTTGCGCGTGGCGCTCGCAGTCAACAGGGTGCGCTCGCGGCTGGGGCATCCGCGCTGGTCGCTCTCGGCCTGGGCACGGGCCAATGTGAGCAAGGCTGCCGCGCTGGTCGAGCGGTTCGAGACCGCGCTGGCCCGGGCGGCACTCGATGCCGGTGTGGATGGGGTGATCTGCGGACATATCCACGCCGCGGCGATCGGCGAGCGTGACGGCGTGCGCTACCTCAACTGCGGCGACTGGGTCGAAAATTGCACCGCGATCGCCGAGCATGCGGATGGACGGTTCGAACTGATCCGCTGGGCGGGCAAGCCGCAGCCGGCGCCATCGCGGACCGAAACCTGGGAGCTTGCCGATGGTACGCCTGCTCATCGTTTCTGACGCCTGGCACCCTCAGGTCAACGGCGTGGTCCGTTCACTCGATACTGTGGGTCAGACGCTGGCGGCGCGGGGATATGAGGTGCTGTATCTCACGCCAGAAACCTTCTGGACCGTGCCGCTGCCCACCTATCCCGAGATCAGGGTTTCCATGCCCTCGCTGCGCGGAGTGCAGGAGTTTATCGACAAGTTCAATCCCCATCATATCCACATCGCTACCGAAGGGCCGCTGGGGCTGGCCGCTCGAGGCTATTGTGTGACGCGGGAACTGGCCTTCACCACCAGCTACCATACGCGCTTTCCTGAGTATGTAGCGGCGCGGCTGCCGGTGCCTGTGGAATGGAGCTATGGCTATCTACGCTGGTTCCACGCAGCGGCGTCGGTCACCATGGTGCCCACCACATCGGTGCTGCGGGATTTGCGGCGCAAGTTCTTCCGGCACTTGGCGATCTGGTCGCGCGGAGTGGATTTGAAGGCTTTCAGCCCCGGCCCCAAGGCGAAGTTCGCAGGGTTGCCCGGGCCGCACCTGCTCTATGTCGGGCGGGTTGCCGTGGAAAAGAACATCGAGGCTTTCCTCGAACTCGATCATCCCGGCACCAAGATCGTGGTGGGTGACGGGCCGCAGCGGGCAGCGCTGGCGGATCGGCACCGCGATGTTGTGTTCACCGGCAAACTGACCGGCAGCGCGCTGCGCGACGCCTATCGCAGCGCCGACGTTCTCGTCTTCCCCTCCAGGACCGACACGTTTGGCAACGTCATGCTCGAAGCCATGGCTTGCGGCACGCCGGTCGCGGCTTATCCGGTGATGGGACCGATCGACGTGCTCGCACGGGAGCAGGGCGGGGCACTGGATGAGGATTTGGGTGCCGCCGTGCGTCGAGCTCTGGCTATTCCGCGCAGCGAGGCGCTTGCGCGGGCGCGGCAGTTTACCTGGGATGCGGCGGCCGATCAGTTTGCGCGCCGGCTGGCGCCTGTGCGTCGTCAGATCGCCCACGTGGCATAAAAAAACGCGCCCGCATGGGGCGCGTTTGATTTTTTGACGAAAGCAGAAGCTTTTTAGCCCAGTCGGCCGCTTGCGTGAGCGAGCATCGTATAGACCTTGCCGCGATTGCTCATAAGCTGATTGAACGTCTGCTGCATTCCGTTGGGGCCATTGGCCGCTTCCCCCAGAAGCTGTTCGAATTCGCTCATATAGGCATTGGCCGTGCGGGCAAATTCGGTGTCGCGCTGGAGCTTGCGGCGCACCTCGTCGAAGGTCGACTGGCCGGTGATGGTGTAAAGCCGGCGATTGAAGGCTCCCGACTCTCCATCCTGATAGCGTGTCCAGGCGGTCGAGAGCGCGTTGTCGTCGATAGCGCGGGCAATGTCCTCGGTAAGGCTCGAAAGGTTCAGCGGGCGCTGATTGCCGGCCTGGCTGGCCGAAGCATTGCGCAGCACGTCGCGGAGCCAACCGCCTTCCTGCTGGCCAGCGGGAGCGGCGGGCTGCGCCGACGAACCACGGGACTGCGCCAGCGCCTCGTTCAGACGTTCGGACGGCGATTTCTGCGCCTCGGCGGGGCGGGTCGGCGCCATAACCGGTGCCTGCTGGCGCGCCGGCTCAGGCTCCCGGGTCGGGGCAGGGCGCTGCGGCTGCGGAGCCGGTTCGCGGCGGGCCGCCGGTTCGGCCAGGCGCTGGGATGGCGTGCGCGGGGTTGAGCGGGTCGAAACCTCGTGGGTGCCCGGCTGGGCGCGCACGATGGCGTTGAGCTCGGAAAGCGCCTCGATCTGCTCGGCGACCACGCGACGCATGGCGGCAGCGCTGGCCCGGGTTTCCTCGGGCAGGTCGAGCACCGAACGCTGCAACTCGTTGCGCGTGGCTTCGAGTTCCTGGCCGAGCTGGGACGCCGTCATGCGCATGGCATCGGCGGTGTCGGTGAACCGGCGGGTGGCATCCGAATAAGCGCGTTCGATGTCGGCAAGCAGATCTGCCTGGGTCTGGCGCAGAGCCTCGCTGGCGCGCTGGCCTTCGCCGCTGGCCAGATCGCCGATCGTCGAAATCTGGCCGGCCACGGCATCCGAGGTCGAGGCCAGCGCGTCTTCCATGGCCTTGCGGGCCGAGATGAGGCGCCGTTCGGTCTGGTTGACGGTGTCGGCGATCGACTGGGCGAAACCGCGCAGGCGGTTGTCGATTTCGTCGGTACGAGCGGCAAAACCGTCGGCCAGCGCTTCCATGGCGCCACGGCGGTTTTCCAGGGTTTCCATCGTGGAGTTGGACACCTCGGCAAGCGATGCGGCGGCACTGGTGAAGCCGTCGGTTTCGGCGTTGAGCTTGCCCGACATCTGGCCGAACTGCTCGAGCATGGACGAGATGGTATTCTGCAGCGCCTCGACGTGCTGACCCATCATGGAGCCTGCCTGCTCGGTGCCCGATAGCGCTTCGCGCACGGCATTGGTATAGGCTGTGGTCTGTTCGCCCACATTGCCCTGCAGACGGGCGAGGTTGCCGGTCGAGGCTTCGAGAACGCGCTGGAGCAGGAGGTTGGCGTCGTTGAGCTTGCGCAACGACTCGGTGACCTCGTGCTGGATGCGGTTGGACGATTCCGCCATGATCTCTTCGGAATCGCGGGCGTTTGCTTCCAGAGCGGCGCGCAGCAGGTTGGTCTGGGCGCCCAGAGCGTTGGTGAGCTGGTTCTGCTTGGTGTCGATCAGTTCTGCGAACTTGTCGGAATGTTCCGACACGATGCGGTTGATCTCGGAGGCCTTGCGGCCCAGCTCGTCGGCCGTGTTGACAGCGCGGACTTCCACCAGATCCTCGATGTGGACGGCCGAAGAGCGCAGCTCTTCCATGGCCTTGCGGACCACCGCATCCATGCGCATGACCGTCTGCTCGACATCGGCCGAGATATTGGCCGTGACGTTGGCGAGCTTGTCGTTGAGCACCTCTTCGATGCGGCTGGCGCCCGATTCAAGATCCGCCATGGACTGGCCGATGGCGCTGTGGATCGACCCGGTGAGGGTGGATTCGATGCGGTCGGCGCCCGCTTCGAGATCCCGCATGGAGTCGGTGATGGTGCCGTGAATGGCCTCGTTGAGACCGGCCAGGCGTTCTGCGGTGATTTCCGCGCGGGTGGTGATGGCCTCGGGCAGGGTGCCCAGGCGATCGTCCACCATCTCGGTAATGGCGGTACGCGCCTCGGTGAGGCGGGATTCCACGAGGTCGGCGGCATCACGAGCGCTCCGGCCAACCGAAGTCGCCGCCTCGCCGATCTTGGCGGTAACGCCGGATTCGGCATCGGTGATGCGGGCGACGGCGGTATCGATTTCGCGGCCGATATTGGAATTGAGCTCGGATACCTTGCTCTCGATGAGCTGGGACACCTGCGTCGAGCGCTCTTCCATGGTGCCGGTGACCTGGGCGAGGCTGCCATCGATAGTGGTGCGGATGCGTTCGCCCGAAGCGTCGACGGCGGTGGTGAGCTCGTTGGTGCTCTCGGAAATGGCGGCGGCCATGTGCTGGGAGCGCTCGTCCAGCGATTCTTCGAGGCGGCGGCTGCGCTCGGAGATCGTGCGATCGAGGCGGTCGGCGGATTCGTCGATCACCCCGCCCATGTAGCGCGTGCGCTCGGTCAGGGTTTCCGCAAGTTGACTGGAGGTGATGTCGAGCATCGAGTTCATGGCGCTGGCGCGTTCGGCCAGCGTGTCATCGAGCTGCGTGGTGCGGGCCGAGAGGGTGGTATCGAGCTGCACGGTGCGGGCATCGAGCGCCGCGTTGAGCTGCTCGGAGCGGTTGTCGAGCGCGGAGGTGAATTGCTCAGCCCGGCCGTCGAGGGCCGAGGTGAACTGTTCCGTCCGGCTGTCGAGAGCCGAATTGAACTGCTCAGTGCGGCTGTCGAGAGCAGAGGTCAGCTCTGCGGAGCGGCTATCGAGAGAGGTTTCGAATTCGCGGGCGCTGTTCTCGATGGCCGAGGTGAGGCGTTCGGACCGCGTTGCGAAGGCCGATGTAAACTGTTGCGTACGGCTATCGAGAGCAGAGGTGAGATGGCTGGTGCCGTTCTCGATGGCGGCGGCGATCTCTTCGGCACGGCCGTCGAGCACCGAGCCGATCTGCTCGGCCCGTCCGTCGAATGCGGAGGTGAGCGCTTCGGTCCGGATATCCAGGCTCGAGTTAAGGGAATCCGCGCGCGTATCGAGCGCCGAGGTGAGCGCTTCGGTGCGGCTGTCTATCGCCGCGGTGATTTCTTCTGCACGACCATCGAGTGCAGCCCCGATCTGTTCTGCACGACCGTCGAACGCGGATTTCAACTCTTCGGTACGGCTGTCGAGGCTGGAGTTGAGAAGGCTAGCGCGTGTGTCGAGCGCCGACGTCAGGGCTTGGGTGCGGTTGTCGATCGCTGCGGTGATCTCATCGGCGCGGCCGTCCAGGGCGGCGCCGATCTGCTCGGCACGGCCATCAAAGGCGGAGGTCAATGCTTCGGTGCGCATATCCAGGCTCGAATTGAGAGCATCGGCGCGGCTGTCGAGCGCGGAGGTCAGAGCCTCGGTCCGAATATCGAGACTGGAATTGATGGCGTCGGCGCGATTGTCGATAGCTGCCGAGAGGGCGTCGGTGCGGATATCGATGGCCGAAACGAATGCATCCGAGCGCTGGTCGAGGGCTTCGGTGAGCGATGCGGTGCGTGCTTCGGCCATGGCGGCGAAGCTTTCCGCGCTGGTTTCGAGAGCAGTCGAAAGCGCGCGGCCCTTGTCGTCGAGCAGGGTTTCGAGGCGGTTTGAACGCTCGGCGATTTCGCCCGTGTGCCGGTCGAGCGAGAAGACGAGTCTTTCGCCTTTCTCGCCCACGATGGAATCGATCTGACCGATGCGACCGTCGAGCACCACCGAAATCTCATCAACGCGTGCATTGAGCTGGGACAGCGTGTCGGCGCCAGCCCGGGTGAGGGCCTGGCGGGCGTGCTCGGCCGATTCCCCGAGAGCGCCGTCGAGCCGCAAAGTCATGGATTCGATCTGGCTCTCGAGCGCGTTGGACTGGATTGCAAAGGTCTCGTCCAGGCGATCGGTGATGCGGCTGAGGCTGGCCTGTGCTTCCTCGGCGCGGCTCGCGATGTCGCCCGAAACCCTCTCGCCCAGGGCGGCAAAGGTCGAGCCGAGCACCTCGCTGCGCCGGGAGAAGTCCACCAGGATGGATTCGGTCGAGCTCTTGAGGACCTCGCCGATGGTGGCAGACTTTTCCTCAAGGGCGGCCGAGATGGAAATCGTGTGCGAATCCAGAGCACTGACCAGCGAGTTGATACGCGTATCGACGTTGTCGCTGACCATGCGAGCCCGCTCGTCCAGCGCTTGGGTGAGCGCATCGGTGCGGCCGGTGAAGGTGGTTTCGATCCGATCGACGCCATCGCCCAAGGCGGCGGCAAGCGCTTCGGCACGGCCTTCGAAGGCGGCCTGAACCTCCTGGACGCCGGTGCCCAGCGTGGCGGCGAGAGCTTCGGCGCGGCCGGCAAAGGCGGCTTCAACCTGTTCGACGCCAAGGCCGAGCGCTTCGGCAAGAGCTTCGGCGCGGCCTTCGAAGGCAGCACGAACCTCTTCGACCCCGGTTCCCAGCGTCGCCGCAAGGGCTTCGGCGCGGCCGGCAAAGACGCTCTCGATACGCTCGACGCCCGTGCCCAGGGCTTCGGCAATGGCTTCAGTCTTGCCCGAGAAGGCGTTCTCGATGCGATCGACGCCGCCGCCGAGTGTTTCGGCCAGCGCCTGAGCGCGGGCGTCGAGCGCCGAGGTAAGGGCGCCGGTGCGCTCATCGAGCAGGGTGTTGAGACGGCCGGTGGTGTCGGTGAGTGCGGCTTCGACCATATTGGAATGGCCTTCGAGCGCAATTTCGACGCTCGAGGCGCTGGAGGTGAGAACGGTATCCAGTCGGTCGGTCGAGGCGTCAATCGCGCTGGCGAGCGCATTGGCCCTGTCGGTCAAGGTGCCATCGAGGCGGCTCGAGCTATCGTCGAGCGCACTGATGAGGTCCGCCGTGCGGCTTTCGACGGTGTCGGTGAAGGACTGGCTGCGCCGCTCGAAGCTGGTTTCGATGGTGGTGCCGGCCGTTTCGACCGCTTCGGCCATGGCGGCGCCGCGTTCGGCGATCGCCTGGGTGATCTCGCCGCCGGTGGCCCGCAAACGATCGGTGAGCGAGGTGCCGATCTGGTCGAGATCGGTCGTGACATTGCCGTGCACCGCGGCGATCGCTTCGCGCATGCGCTCGGAATTGGTGACCACGGCCTCGCGCTGGCTGGCCAATTCCTCGATGAGCTGGCGCATGCGGGTTTCGTTGTCGGAATAGGTGCGCTCGAGCGCGGTCACTTCGTTGTGGACCATCACCTCGAGTTCGCCGGCGCGGGAGAGGGCGCGTTCCAGCCCATCTCCGATGGCGTTGACCTCGCGGCGGACGGCCTGGCCAACGGTGGCGATCTTGTGGGCGGCGGCCGATTCAGGCTCGGAAAGCCGCATGGCGGCCTGGGTCATTGAGGCGGCGGCGAGACGCAGGTCTTGAGCGCGGCGGACGAGGAAGGCGATCGAGACCATGGCCAGGATGGGCAGCGCGATGATGGCGGCAAGCGCAGCGAAATCGAGGCTCTGGACGAATTCGGCGACGGTCAGACCCTCGGCGAACTGGTTGCCATAGCGCATGGCGGCAATGATGCCGACGCCGGCGAACCAGAGGATGGAGGCGACGATGGCGAACCAGACCGGAGCGTTGGAGGCGCGGGTTTGGAGCGCATAGAAGGCCGAGGAAGCCGGGGACCGGTCGTCATTGGCGACCGAGGACGCCTGGGCGGCGATCTTGTCGGCAGCGCGCAAACGCTCTGTGTTTGTTGGAGTTTCGCGACGCTGCTCGCGCTTGGCCGGCTGACTTTCGACCTTGCGGGCGGGCTTATCGTCCATCGAGAAGACCGAGTCCTTGAGTGCGTTTTCGACAGCGGAAAACGCAAGCGCTGCCGGATCGTCCTTTGGGGTGGTCGACTTGTTCGCCATACTCTAACTACTCTTTACTCATGCGCCGCACACACAGAAACGGCTTTTGCGGCAACGGGTTAGCGGAAGCGTTCTGCTATCCGCGCGTTGCCGGAAAGGTGGGAAAAGCGCGGAGACGTCCCCCGCAGTGGCCCACTCTGCCGCCTGCTTACCATAGAGGTATACACCCTTTGGCGCCATTGCTGAAATCTTTATTAAAAGACCGTTAACGCCTTTTTTCGCCGCAAGCGCCGTCGTCGAAATCATAGCAGAAATCAGGGATTAAGGGTCTTTTTATCCAATCAGAGTTAAGGTTTGACCAGCGTTTGTGACGGTGGATACGAGGGGTTAATCATGGTGCAGCCAAGGCTTGGGCCGGTGCTCGATTCCCGGCGTGTCGACAGGACCAACAGGCCGCTCGATCTTGTATTTCTGGCCCGGCAGACAATGGGAAACCGGGCTTTGGAATGCGAAGTGCTGCGCATGTTCGAAACGCAGGTGGCGCTTTATTTCGAGCGGGTGGCTGCGGCCACCGATCCCGAGCAAATTACCCTGGGGCTTCACACACTTAAAGGTGCGGCGCGAGGCGTGGGTGCCGTGGCGCTGGCCGAGCAGGCTAAGGCGGCGGAAGAGGAGTTCGCGGCGGCCGGGCGGATCGAGGAGGAAACGCTGGCTGATCTCGGCATGGCGGTTTCCGAGGTCGTGGACTATATCGGCGCGATCCTTTCCGAGTAGCGTCCACATGATTCATCTACGGGTCGAGATCAGCCGATGTGCGGGTGATCGACGCGGCTATCTGTCGTCTGCCGGGCCGCTTGTGCCAATTGGCGCGCGGACCTATATCCGGCTGAAAATTAATTCCCGGAGCCTCACCCCATGCCTATGATCACCTTCATCGAACCCGATGGCACGCGTCGCGAGATCGAAGCGGAGGTGGGATCGACCCTGATGGAAACTGCGATCCGCAACGGGGTGAGGGGGATAGTCGCCGAATGCGGGGGGGCATGCACCTGCGCGACGTGCCATGTCTATGTCGAGGATGAATGGTTCGGCGTGACCGGCGGGCCATCCTCGATGGAAGAAGACATGCTCGATTTCGCTTTCGATGTGCGCGATACCAGCCGGCTCTCATGCCAGATCAAAATCCGCGACGAGCTCGACGGTCTGGTGGTCAACGTGCCGAGCCGGCAGGGCTAGTATCGCGCGGTTCCCAGGCGCGGGGATATGTTTGACAGGCCGCTTCGTTCTTGTAATGTTCACGGCGAACCTTGCATAGAATCACCTCGTGGCCAAACGTCCGATCACCATCGCTCCTGACCGCGCCCGCGCCATCTGGATGGCCGCGCAGCGGCTTGATGTAGCCGAGCCTTTCGGGGCGGGACCAGAGGCGGTACAGGCGGCCATCGCGCATCTGGGCTATGTGCAGATCGACACGATCAATGTGATCGAGCGCTGCCACCATCACATCCTCTATTCGCGCATTGCCGCCTACCGGCGCAGCGATCTGGCGCATTTGCAATCGACCGAAAAATCGGTGTTCGAATACTGGACGCATGCGCTGAGCTATGTACCCACGGCCGACATGCCGTTTTTCATTCCGGCGATGAAGGCGTATCGGGAAAATCCCAGCGCCTGGTTCGGCTCTGTGACCAAGGCCGAGGTCAGCGCCATGACGCGGCGGCTCAAGATCAATGGGCCGCTCACCATCCGCGACATCGACGATGACGAACTGGTGGACAAGACCCATCCCTGGGCGAGCCGGAAGCCTTCCAAGCGCGTGTTGCAATTGATGTTCTACCAGGGGCTGGTGGCGATCGCGGCGCGCGAGGGGATGGTGAAGACCTATGATCTGATGGCCCGGCATTTCGGCTGGGAGAAGCCGCCGAGGCCCGCGACCGAACGCCAGCGCACCGCCTATCTGCTCGACCGGGCGCTACGCAGCCAGGGGGTGGTAAGCCTGGATTCCGTCTGTCACCTCAATGCCCCGGCCAAGGCGGCCGTTCGCGAGCTGATCGAGGCTCGGGTCAAGCGGCGGCTGCTCAAGCCGGTGACGATCGCGGGGGCTGAAAAGGTGCAGCATTGGGCGCCGCCTGAGGTGCTGGACCGGCCGGCGGTGGCTCCCGCCAACCGGGTGCATATCCTCTCGCCATTCGATCCGCTGATCATCCAGCGCAAGAGGCTGAAGCTGTTTTTCGGCTACGATCATGTCTTCGAGGCCTATGTGCCGGCGGCCAAGCGCCGGTATGGCTATTTCGCGCTGCCGGTTCTGGTCGACGATCGGGTGGTGGCTGCCATCGATCTCAAGACCGACCGGCAGAACGGCAAGCTGCTGGTGCAGAAATGGACCTGGCTGGAGGAGGTGGGGGCAGAAGTCAGGGAGGCGATCGAAGCAGAGCTGGAGCGGTTCGAGCGGTTTCAGTTGGAGGGATGAGTCAGAGCGGAGAACTGGTGGATTTCGATGCCACGACGGGTGTCGGGGCAAGCACTCTACCGGTGCCGTGAAGCCGTGCAGGCCTCCGGGTCGAGCCCGAAGACGCGATGGAGGGGGAGGCGGGAGTGGTTGGAGCGCTGCGCTTGCGTTGGGGCGGGCTTTCTCGGTCAAGTCGAGTCGATCCGTAGTGTTTTGCGCGGCGGATGCCGGGGCGAAATAAATTGCGTGGGGCGGGTGGGGATGAATGTAGCGTTCTATGCAGGACGAGCGGAGGGAAATAAGTCTCCGATCGGGGAGGGCGCACTTGCTGGGGGGCCCGGAAAACCTTATTTTCCAGCGTGTTTGACAGAATTGCGTTCTTCTCCCGCGCGGCCGTCAAATCTAAAGATCGTCAACTCGCGCCCCTGATGCCAGGAGACCCTCACCCGTGGCACGGCTGAACACATTTCCGGTTTCTGTGAAGGTGGCCGGCCGCCGGATCGTCATCGTGGGCGGTGACGAGGAGGCGCTGGCCAAGGCGCGGCTGGCGGTCAAGACCAGTGCCGAAGTGGTGGTGTTCGCGGCCGAGGCAGAGGCGGATTTTTCCGGGCTCGGCGTGACCATAATCGAGCGGGCGATCCAGGCGGCCGATTTCGACAATGCGGCGCTGGCCTTCATCGCCGATCACGGGCCGGACGGCGCGCGGGCGCTGGAGATGGCGCGGGCGGCGGGGGTGCCGGTCAACGAGGTGGACGTTCCCGAAAACTGTGATTTCTTTACTCCGGCGATCGTCGATCGGGCGCCGATTTCGATCGCCATTTCGTCCGAAGGCGACGCTCCGGTTTTGGCGCGGCTGGTGCGGGCGCGGATCGAGGCGATGTTATCGCCGCGGCTGGGCGACATCGCGCGGCTGGCGGGCGCCATGCGGGAAAAGGTTGCGGCGCTGTTGCCGGACGGGGTGTCCCGGCGGCGCTATTACGAGGCGCTGGTGACCGCGCCGGGAATCGAGGGTGCGCTTGCGGCGGACCGGGGCGAAGCGGCGGCCGATGCGCTGCTCGCCCTGCACGCCGAAGCCAAAGGCGTCGACGGCGTGGTGTGGCTGATCGGGGCCGGGCCCGGAGCCGAAGACCTGCTGACGCTGCGGGCGCAACGGCTTTTGCAGGAAGCCGATGTGATCGTTCATGATCAGCTCGTGCCTGGCGCCGTTGTCGAGATGGGGCGGCGGGATGCCGAACGCATCTGCGTGGGCAAGGCCAAGGGACATCATTCGTTCTCTCAGGCGCAGATCAATACGCTGATCGTGCGGCTGGCCCGCGAGGGCAAGAAGGTGGCGCGGCTGAAATCGGGCGATCCGATGGTGTTCGGGCGCGCGGGCGAAGAAATCGCGGCGCTGCGCAAGGCGGGAATCCAATATGCGGTGGTGCCGGGCGTGACCGCAGCTTTGGCGGCGGCGGCCGATACGGCGACGCCGGTGACGCTGCGCAAGGTTTCGAGCGGGTTCGTGTTCGCCACCGCGCACGGGGCCGATGATGGCGATCTGCAGCATTGGGCGGCACTGGCCGGATCGGGGCTGACGCTGGGGCTCTATATGGGCAAATCGATTGCTGCCGATGTGGCGCGGCGGCTGATGGAGCACGGGGTTTCGGCGGCGATGCCGGTGGGAATCGTTGTCAATGCCGGGCGGGCCGACAAGGCGCTCTATGCCGGGACGGTCGGCGCCCTGGCGGCAGGGGAGATCGAGTTCGTGGATGGGCCGGCGGTGATCTTCGTTGGCGAGGCCGTGGCGCAGGGGGATTGGGCGCGGGCCGAGACCATTGCCGCCGTGGCGGAGCGGGTGGCGTGATGGGCGGCTGGAATAGAGCCGAGGCGCTGCCGGTTACTGGATCCCGGCGCAAGGCCGGGATGACGATGGTGGTGGGTTCGGCGGCGTGGCCCAACGCCATCCCGTCGTCATTGAACAGAGTTGAACAGTAGAGAAGATGTCCAAAATCCTCACAGGTAACGAATTGCTCTCAGGGGCTACGGTGTATCTCGACGCGCAGGGGCGTTGGGTCGAGGCGCTGCAGGCGGCGCGGGTGTTTGGGAAGGACGAGGCCGAGGCGCTGGAGGCGACGATTGCGGCGGCCAAGGCGACCGGACGCGTGATCAGCCTTGAAAGCGAGGACGTGGAAATGAGGGATGGAGCGATCTATCCCATCCGTATTCGCGAGCGCATCCGGGCCGAGGGGCCGACGGCGCCGCGCTTTGAACGCCAGCATCTGGCCGAGGACGAATATGTATCGATATGACGAGTTCGACGCCGCCTTCGTTGGCGAACGCGTGGCGCAGTTTTCCGATCAGGTGCGGCGACGCATCTCGGGGGAATTGACCGAGGACCAGTTCCGGCCGCTGCGGCTGATGAACGGGCTCTATCTGCAATTGCATGCCTATATGCTGCGGGTGGCGGTGCCCTATGGCACGCTCAGCTCAAAGCAGATGCGGATGCTGGCCCATATCGCGCGCAAATACGATCGCGGATACGGGCATTTCACCACGCGCCAGAACATTCAGTACAACTGGCCCAAGCTACGCGACATTCCGGCCATTCTTTCCGACCTGGCGAGCGTGGAAATGCATGCGATCCAGACCTCGGGCAACTGCATTCGCAACGTGACCACGGACCAGTTCGCCGGAGCGGCGGCTGACGAGATCATCGATCCGCGGCCGGTGGCCGAGATCATCCGGCAGTGGTCGAGCCTGCATCCGGAATTCATCTACTTGCCGCGCAAGTTCAAGATCGCCATGACCGGTTCGCCCAACGACCGGGCGGCGATCAAATTCCACGATATCGGGCTGATGGCACAGACCAATGGGTCGGGCGAAATCGGCTGGGCGGTCTATGTCGGGGGCGGGCTGGGGCGGACGCCGATGGTGGGCAAGCTCATCAACGGCTTTGTGCCGCACGAGCATCTGCTGGCGTATCTGGAAGCGATCCTGCGCGTCTATAACCGCTATGGTCGGCGGGACAACAAGTACAAGGCGCGCATCAAGATTTTGGTGCATGAGGAGGGGCTGGAGACTTTCAAGGGCCAGGTGGAAGCCGAGTTCGCCGAAATCCGCGGCGGTGTGCTGACGCTGCCCGAGGAGGAACTGGCGCGCATCGAGGCCTATTTCGCGCAGCCGGCTTATAAGGACATCGGGGTCGTGAGCCTCGATGTGGAACGGGAAAAGATCCTCGATCCTGCTTATGGGCGGTTTTTGGAGAACAACACGTTCCCGCATGCGCGGCCCGGCTACACGTCGGTGACGATTTCCCTAAAGCCCATCGGCGGGGCGCCGGGGGATGCGACGGCCGAGCAGATGGAAGCGGTGGCCGATCTCGCTGAGCGCCATTCCTTCGACGAGTTGCGGGTGACGCACGAGCAGAACCTGGTGCTGCCGCATGTGGCGCTGACCGATCTACGCGCCGTTTATGACGGACTGGTCGAGGCCGGGTTGGCGGACGCCAATGCCGGGGAGATCACCGACATGATCACCTGCCCGGGGCTCGATTATTGCGCGCTGGCCAATGCGCGCTCGATCCCCATCGCGCAGGACATTTCGCGGCGGTTCGCGGCGCCGGAGCGGGCGCGGGAGATCGGCAAGCTCAAGATCAAGATTTCCGGCTGCATCAATGCCTGCGGGCATCACCATGTGGGCCATATCGGCATTCTGGGCGTCGAGAAGAAGGGCACCGAGCTTTACCAGATCACCGTGGGTGGTGATGGAAGCGAGGACGCGGCGATCGGCAAGATTCTCGGGCCGGGGTTCGTGGCCGAAGAGGTGCCAAGCGCGATCGAGCGGCTGGTGGATGCCTATATCGCCCGGCGCGCAAGCGAGGACGAAACGTTCATTTCAGCGTATCGGCGGCTGGGGGACGCGCCGTTCAAGGAGGCGCTTTATGGCAATGGTTAGTCCGGTCATCTCTGCGGCCGAGCCCAAGCAGGACAGGTTACGCCAGCTCGGGATCATCGCGCTCAACGGCATGTTCGACGAGATGGATGCCGAAGCGGTGCTGCGGCAGGCGGTGGAGGAATTGCTGCCGGGCGAAATCGCCATGGTGTCATCCTTCGGCGCGGATTCGGCGGTGTTGCTGCATCTGGTGTCCAAGGTCGACCCGACGCTGCCGGTCTATTTCCTGGAGACGGGAAAGCACTTCTCCGAGACGTTGACTTATGTGGAGACGCTGAAAGAGCGGCTGGGGCTGACCAATGTGATCGCGCTTTATCCCGATGCGGCGGATATCAAGCGCTTCGATCCCGATGGAACGCTGTGGGAAACCGATCCCGATAGCTGCTGCCATATCCGCAAGACCGAGCCGCTGGACAAGGTGTTGTCGGGCTTTGGCGGCTGGGTGACCGGGCGCAAGCGGTTCCAGACCGCCGAGCGCGGGGTGCTGCCGCATTTCGAGCTGACGAGCGACGATCGCATCAAGGTCAACCCATTGGCCTACTTTACCAACGAGGACATCGAAGCGTACAAGGCGGCTCACGATCTGCCCGACCATCCGCTCTACAAGGACGGATACAAGTCGATCGGCTGCGCGCCCTGCACGAGCGCGGTGGCCGATGGCGAGGACCCCAGGGCTGGTCGGTGGCGCGGACGCGACAAGCGCGAATGCGGCATCCATTTCGACTTCAACGGGAGCATCGCAAAGCCGGTGAGCCAATCGAAACTGACTTTGTTCCGGGACGGGGAATTCAAATCCGATCCGTGGCGCGCCTGGGAAGAAGGCGATGTGGCCGCCGAGGTGCGCTATACGCATGTGCCGGTGACGGTGTTTCTCGAACAGCGGGAGGCGTTCAAGGCCAATCCGCATCCGATCGGGCTGCAAGTCAATCCTGGAGAGAACGTCGAGGAGGTGGCCGAGGATCTTTCGCGGTTCGCTTCGATCGCCATCAACTTTCCGGCCTTCACCGACGGGCGCGGTTATTCGAGCGCGCGGCTGATCCGCGAGCGCTATGGCTATGAGGGCGAGTTGCGGGCCGTCGGTGATGTGCTGACCGACCAGATTCCCTTCATGCGGCGCTGCGGCATCAACGCCTTCGTCGTCACCAACGCGCCCACCCGGGCGGCGCTGGAAAAGGACGCGCTGGCCGAGGTTGCCCATTATTACCAGCCCGTTGGCGCGCGGGTGGAAGTTCCCGCTGGCACGCGTCCCTTCCTGCGTAAACCTGCCACCCATTGACCCTCCATACTTGACAGGCTTCGTCATATATTCCAAGCGAAGCCTTGATTTTTTGTTGCTGACCAGGACTCCTTCGATATGAGCGGAAATGAAATCGTCACCGATGTCGTGATCATTGGCGCAGGCCCCGTGGGCCTGTTCGCCGTATTCGAATTGGGGCTGGTCGATCTCAAATGTCACGTGATCGATATTCTGGACCGGCCCGGCGGGCAGTGTGCCGAGCTGTATCCGGAAAAGCCGATCTATGACATTCCCGCCTTTCCCGAGATTTCGGGGCAGGGGCTGACCGACAATCTGATGAAGCAGATCGCGCCGTTCGGGGCCGAGTTCCACTTTTCCCAGATGGTCACCAATGTGGAACGGCTCGAAGATGGCTCGTTCCGGGTGACGACCGATGCGGACGAAGTGTTCGTGGCCAAGGTGATCGTGATCGCGGCGGGTGGCGGGTCGTTCCAGCCCAAGCGTCCCCCGGTCCCCGAGATCGAGCAGTATGAAGGCAAGTCGGTATTCTATGCCGTGCGCAAGATGGACGATTTCCGTGATCAGGATCTGGTGATCGTTGGTGGCGGGGACTCGGCGCTGGACTGGACGCTCAATCTCGAGCCGTTGGCGCGTTCGCTGACGCTGGTGCACCGGCGCGACGAATTCCGTGGGCATGCCGACAGCGTCAACAAGATGCGCAAGCTGGTCGAGGACGGCAAGATCAACTTCGTGATGGGTCAGCTCGGGCGTCTCGAGGGTGCGGACGGCCAACTTTCCGAGGTGTTTCTCAAGACCGCCGGCGGCGAGATGGGCATTCCCGCAACCCGGCTGCTGCCGTTCTTTGGCCTGACCATGAAGCTCGGCCCCGTGGCCGATTGGGGGTTGGACCTTCACGACAACGCGCTGATCAAGGTGGATACCGAACGGTTCGAAACCAGCGAACCCGGCATCTTCGCGATCGGGGACATCAACTGGTATCCGGGGAAGCTCAAGCTCATCCTTTCGGGCTTCCACGAGGGCGCGCTGATGTCGCAGGCGGCCAAGCGGATCGTTCACCCCGATGCCAAGGTCGTGTTTCAGTATACGACCAGCTCGACCAGCCTGCAGAAGAAACTCGGCGTGGCTTGACCTCGGGCGCTGCCACGCGCAATTAGAGCGGGCCTCACACTCAGCTTTCCAGGACCTCACATGCGTATTTTCGTGACCGATCAGACCGGCACCGAACACGAACTCGAAGCCCTTGAGGGTTGGCGGGTGATGGAGGTGATCCGCGACTGGGGGCTCAACATCAAGGCCGAGTGCGGCGGCGCGTGTTCGTGCGCCACGTGCCATGTGTTCGTCGACCCCGAGTGGGTGGAAAAGCTCAATCCGCCCACCGACGAGGAAGAGGACATGCTGGATTCGGTGCCCGACTATGAGGCCAATTCGCGGCTGTCATGCCAGATCCTGATGAGCGAGGAGCTGGACGGGCTCAAGGTACGGCTGGCGGATTCGGCGAGCCAGGACGCGGCGGCTTAACGGAAACGTCCGGTTTTTTGTCGGGTGCCACGTAGGCTGGAAGGGGTGACCGGACCTCAACTGGTGCTTTGCGGTTTTTCGGCGCGGGTGTATGAGCAGTTCGATTGCTCGACATAACCTGAGTCCTCATCATGAACCCGCTCGATTTTGTTCCCTATGCCGTTGCACTGGTGATTGCTGCCGCCATTCCCGGGCCGGGGATTGCGGCGGTGGTGGGGAAGGCGCTGGGGACGGGGTTCAGGCCTGCGCTGTGGTTCGGGACCGGGCTGGTTTTGGGCGACCTCACCTATCTGACCCTTGCTGTGCTGGGGTTGGCCGCGGTGGCAGCCGCGTTTTCGGGGGTTTTCGTCGTCATCAAGGTATTGGGCGCCGCTTACCTCGTCTATCTCGCCTGGAGTTTCTGGAAGGCGGGGATCGATCCCGACAAGGTCGAGGCGCGCAAAGGCAATGGGGCGTTCGCCTCGATGCTGGGCGGCTATTCGGTGACGCTGGGCAATCCCAAGACCATCATCTTCTATATGGCGCTGCTGCCTACAGTGGTCGACCTGGAAGCCATGACGCTGGAGCGCTTCGGATGGCTGGTGCTGATCACCATCATCGGGCTTTATGCCGTGCTGCTGCCCTATCTGGCGGCGGCGGCCAAGGCGCGAGAATTCCTGCGCAATCCGCGTGCGCTCAAGCTGCTCAATCGCGGAGCGGCTGGGGCGATGGCCGGCGCGGCGGCCTATATCGTGCTCAAGCAATAGGGCCGCGCCTTATTAATCCAGGATAATTTTCACCCCCTTGGCATCTCGTGAGCGGCAGCCGCGAGGCGCTGGAATCTGTCTTGCTCGGGCACCTTCAATCGTGATCTGCAAGGGGGTGCAAGGTTCCGGCCGTCGGCGGGAAAATATTCATGCAACTCCATCTTGCCGGCAACCATTGTCTAGGCAACGCATCGCCGGCTTCAACTTGAATAGTTTGCATGATCGCACGAGCTGGCAGCGCGTTGTCTTTCTCGGGGCTAAAGCCCTAACGAGATAAAAGGAGAATAACCATGAAACGCTCTGCTCTTTTTGCTTCTCTCGCCCTTACTGCCGGTCTTGCCGTTCCTGCCTTTGCTCAGGAAATCGGTGGCATGACCATTCCTGAAGAGGATTGGGGTCTTGTCGAACAGCGCTGTGCCGAACTCGAAGGCGAGCCGATCAGCGAAGTGTTCGAGGATGAACCCACCGCCGCGGCCGAGGCCAACGCTCCCGAAGGGATCGATCTTTCCACGCTGACGCGCACGGATTGCGAGGAAGCCGGTATCCTCGAGCCCACTGGCGAGGCCCCTGATGTCACGAACGGCGAAGAGCCCGCCGATGACACAGGCGAACCTCCGGCCGAAGACGGCGATGAAACAGCAGATGACGCCAATGACGATGGCGTCTAAGGCGATCAGGTCGTAGGCCATTTTGAGGGACAGCACTCAAGGGGTGCTGTCCCTTTTGTTTGGCCGCTATTTGGTGTCGGTCGAAACGCGGGCGAGGTCTGCCACGAAATCGGCGACCACTGGCGACTTCTGGGTGGAGAAGGGCAGCGGGCGGACGAGCTTGATCGCTGCGATGCCGACCCGGACGGTCATCAATCCGTTGAGGACGCCTTCCCCCAGGCGAGCGGAAAGCTTGGCGGCCAGCCCCTGGCCGATGAGCTGTTCAACGACGCCGTCGGTCAAAACGAGACCGCCAGTAACGGCCAGGTGCGAGAGGATGGCGCCCACGAGGCGCAGGAAACCGAAAAAGCCCGGTCGGGCGCCGTAGAGATCGGCCAGATTGCGTGCCAGACGAAAACTTTCGAACACCACGAAAGCCAGATCGATCACCGCGCGCGGGGCGATGGCGGTGACCAGCGCCACGCGGCGGGCACTCGACGCGGTGAGCGCGCGGGCGCGGGCGTCGAGTGGCGCCATCAGCGCGCGCTCGGCGGTTTTGATCAGCTCGGCGCCATCAAGGATGGAACCGATATCGGCCTCAAGGCCCGCGCGCGGTCGGGCGAGATCGGCGCGATCGGCATAGAGCACGGCGAGTTCGGAGACGATCTTCTGGGCGGCGGGCAGGTCGTCGGCAAGGAGCGCGGCGGCAGCGCACTCGCGCAGGCGGTCCATGGTCTTGAGACGGGCGAGGCCGATGAGCTCGCGCACGGTGAGCACGAGAAGCGCGAGGAGGAAGACGCCGAGGATGGCAAGACCGAACCAGCCCAGCCAGTCATAGGTGGCGAAAAGATCGCTGATCAGCCGTTCGGCGGCAAGGCCAAGGCCGAGGGAGATGAGCGTGCCGCCGGTCCAGAGTGCGAGGTTGCGCCAGAAGCGGCCACGGCGCTTCGGAGCCGGGGCGACATCGGTGTCGGCCAGCGCCTCGGGCGTGGCCTCGAAGACGTCGGGGGCCGGCTCGGCGAGACTGGTTTCGAAGGCGCGAGGGGCGCGCGCTTCGGCTTCCTGGCGGGGCGTTGTGGGAATGGCACGGGGCTCTCTCATTGCATCTTGTCCCCGATCAGGAAATCGAGCGCGCGATCCAGCCGGATGTGGGGGAAGACGGGGTCGCCGGTTTCGCCCATGGGGAGATCGGTGGGTGGCAGGAAACGCAGGAAATTGAGTTGAGGCGTTGATTCAACGCTCTTGAAAAGAGATTCCGGGTTTTCCGGTAAGTCGCCGGGAAACAATGCGATTTCGGTTGTGCCGTCGTAAACGGTATCGCCGAGGCGCTGGCCGTTTTCGGGCGTGCCGATGATGGTCGCGAGCGTTTCCCCACTGTCCTTGACCGTGCCCTCCCGAGTGGCGCGAATGGCGGCGATGGCGAGGGAGCGGGTTTCCGCCCCGGCGAATTTCGCACGCCGGGAGGCGTTGGCGACGAGGCGATTAAGGATGGCCTCGAGGCGCGGGTGGGAGGTGTGGTGCAACAGATCGGCCTTGGTGGCGGCAAAGAGAATGCGATCGATCTTGCGGGTGAAAAGACGCGAGATGGGATTGGACGAGCCCTGGCGGAAGCAGGAGAGGACCGAGGTGAGCGCGGTTTCAAGATCGGCCACGGCTTCTGGGCCGGCGTTCAGGGCACGCAGGGCATCGACGAGGACGATCTGGCGATCAAGGCGGGCGAAGTGATCGCGGAAGAAGGGGCGGACGACGACGGATTTATAGGCCTCATAGCGGCGCTCGAGCATGGCGTAGAGGCTTTGATGCCGCGGCGTGGACGCAGGCTCGGGGAGCGGCGCGAAGGTCAACGCCGGGGAGCCTTCGAGATCGCCCGGCATGAGGAAGCGGCCCGGCGGCAAGGTGGAGAGGGCGCGGGCATCGCCTTTTGATGCGCGCAGATATTGCGTAAAGGCCGCCGCGAGGGTCTCGGCGGTGACATCGTCGGCTTCACGCAGGGGATCGATAGAGCTCAGGGCGTCGAGGAAGGGCTTGGCTTCGTCGGCGCGGGCCGGACGGTGGGCGAGAGCCAGGGCCTCGGCGCTCCATTCGGCGAAGGATTTGGTCAAGAGCGGCAGGTCGAGGAGCCATTCGCCGGGGTAATCGACGATGTCGAGATTGAGGGTGGAGACGCCGAACTGGGATTTGAGCCAGGAGTTGGACTGGTAACGCAGCGTCAGGCGAAGCTGGGAGATGCGGCGGGTGCTTTCGGGCCAGACGGGTGGGGTGCCGAGGAGGGCGGCGAGGTGGTTCTCGTAAGCGAAGCGCGGAGTGGCGTTGTCGGGGTGCTCGGCGAGCCGCACGCCGATAAGCCGGCCTTCGGCCATGGGCGCGAAGCCGGGCAAGCGGGCGCCGGTCAGAAGGTTGTGGATCAGCGCGGTGATGAAGATGGTCTTGCCGGCGCGCGAGAGGCCGGTGACGCCCAGGCGCAGCGTGGGGGTGATGGTGCCGGTGGCGGTATCGGCGAGATTGCCCAGGGCGATGCCGAGTTCGTCGGTGATCGTGGTGGGTACGCTGGGCAAAGGGCGGGTCTCCGGTTGGCTCGAACAAGGTAGGCGGGCGCCGGGAGAATGCAAGGGCTAGCCGGCGCCGAGCCGACACAGATATTCGCGCAGCAGTGCGGCTCGGCGGGGGCGGAAGCTGGTGGCGGTGGGGTGCAGGGCGAGGATGCGTTCGAGGCGGAACATGCGGAAATCCTCGCGCAGGCAGCACCAGGCGAGGGTGGTGAGGGCGGCTTCGGTATAGACGATCGCAAGGGGCCAGATGGTACGCTCGGTTTGCGCGCTGCCCTTATCGGCATAGCGGATGGCGAGGGCCTCTTCGCGCCAGCACGCCTCGCGGATCTCGGTGGTGAAGGCCGGGGCCGGGGCGGCGTCAGGGCGATAGACCTGCGAGATGGCATGGAGGAGGTGCTGCTCGCGGTCGTTGGGGAGCGTGGCGGCGACCTTGGCGAGGACGGAGGCGGCCGCCTGGCTGAGGGCAGGATCGCCCATCGACCGGACTTGGGCGAGGCCGAGGACGATCGCTTCGATCTCGGTGCGGTCGAAGGTCTGCGGCGGCAGGGAATAATCCTCGATCAGGCGATAGCCATAGCCGCGCTCGCCCTCGATGCGGGCGCCGGCGGCGCGCAGGCTGTCGATGTCGCGGTAGAGCGAACGTAGGGACACGCCGGTTTCCTCGGCAAGGCGCGCGGCGGTGATGGGCGCGGGCATCATGCGCATGGCCTGGAGCAGGCGGAAGAGGCGGTCTGGGCGGGCCATGGCAACTGCCGGAAAGTGTCAGTTGTGGCAGGTTATACCCTTTGCATCGGTTCACGCAAGGCAAGGAGATCGCCATGACCATTTCGACGACGACGCATCTTAATTTTCGCGGCAATGCGCGTGAGGCGCTGGGGTTTTACCAATCGGTATTTGGTGGGGAACTGACGGCGTTCAGCTATGAGCAGGCCAATGCCGTGCAGCGGCCGGAAGAGGCCGATCAGGTGATCTGGGGGCAGGTGACTTCGGAGGCTGGTTTCCGCGTGATGGCCTATGACGTGCCGGCCTCGCTGGCGTGGGATGCGGGAGTGATCCCGGTGTTCGTCTCGGTCCGGGGGGATGATGAAGGGGAGATCAGAGGGTATTGGGAAAAGCTGATCGAGGGGGGAACCGTGGTGCAGGATTTGGGGCCGGCCGGGTGGTCGTCGCTTTATGGGATGGTGAGAGCCGGTTCGGGGTGACGTGGGTACTCGATGTGTTGGGGCAGTGAGCTTGTTTGAAACTGTGGTGCCGGGACACACTTGTGAGCTGCGTGGGAGCCTTGCGGGTCTCCGGGGCAAGCCCGGAGACGACGAGGGGAGAGGATGGTGAGAGGCTCAGCAGGGGCGCGGGGGGGATGCTGGCGCAGCGGCCCCTCACCGGGCTGCCGCCCACCCTCTCCCCGGCGGGGAGAGGGTTAAGTTCGGCGCGGACCCTGACGGTCGATCAGCACGCGCGTGGGAACGGGGGTGCTTCAGATCGTTCCGCCTCGACGCTCTACCACTCCCCCGTGCCGACTTTTGAGAGGTCATAGGGGGTGGTCTGGTAGATTTCGTTGATCCAGTTCTGGAACAACAAATGCGCGTGGCTGCGCCAGCGGTTTTCCGGGGTTTTGGTGGGGTCGTCACCGGGGAATAGATTGACCGGCAGGGGCGTATCCAGCCCGGCCTCGTGGTCGCGGTGGTATTCGTCGGCCAGCGAGGTGTTGTCGTATTCGAGGTGGTTGAGCATGTAGGCGGCGCGGTATTTGCGGTCGTCGAGCATGCAGACGCCCACCTCCTCGCTGTCGATCAGGATATCGAGATCGGCGGTGAGGCTGGTGCGGTCGATGTCGTTATAGCGCGACACCGGCACGGCGAGATCGTCGGAAAAGCCGCGCAGGAACGGGTGCCGGGTGTCGAGCACCTTATGGCGGAAGACGCCGAACGCCTTTTCGGGCATGCGGTAGCGGTTGACGCCATGGAAATGGTGCAACGCGGCTTGGGCGCCCCAGCAGATGAACATGGTGTGGTGCACGTTGGTTTGGGTCCAGTTCATGATTTCGACCATCTCGGGCCAGTACCGGACATCCTCGAAGGGCATGTTGGCGATGGGTGCGCCGGTGACCACGAAGCCGTCGAACTTCTTTTCGCGAACCTCTTCCCAGGTGGAATAAAAGCTCTGGAGGTATTCTTCGGGCGTGCTTCTGGACAGCGGGTCGGTCACGCGCACCAGCGAGAGGTCGATCTGGAGCGGGGTGGCGGCAATCAGGCGCGCGAACTGGGTCTCGGTGCGCTGCTTGTTGGGCATCAGATTGAGCAGCCCGAACTGGAGCGGGCGGATGTCCTGCCGGACGGATCGGGATTGATCCATCACCACCACGCCCTCGTTTTCGAGGGTCTTGCGGGCGGGAAGCTGGTCTGGAATGCGGATAGGCATGGAGAAGTTCCTTTAGCGGAAGCTTACATAAGTGCAGGTATGGGCTGGGTGAACCGGAAACGGTTCAGGGGCTTACGGCCACCGCCGAACGCGCGGCGATGGCCCTGCACATGAGCTCCATGAAGTCTTTTTCGTCGCGCACTCCGGAAAGCTCGGCAGCGTCGACCTGATAACCGAAATTGTCGGCAAGCGCCTGATAACGGGGCAGGCGATCGCGCAGCAGGGCTTCAAAGCCCCACACGGCAAAGGCGTCGGGATCGACGTCGTCGTCGCGAGTGACTCCTCTCATCCGCTTGAACTCCTCCCATTTGATGATGAGGAATTGCGGCGGATAATACATGGGCTTGGGATTGGACTTGAAGCGGTCGATCAGGCGCTGGGCGTCGGCCTCGGTGCCACGCAGGTAGAGAAGCGCCGTGTTTTCGGTCAGGGCCTTGACCACGGGGTCTTCGGGGTTGTGCGGATCGAGCACTTCGATCAGTGAGCCGCCCGTGTCGCAGAGGAAATTGTCGTAATCGTAGAGACCCTTGGCGCGCTCGATGAAATAAGGGACATCGAGCAGGGCGTAGATCTCGGCGACGCGGTGCTGTTCCTGGCGGCGCTGGTATTCGGCAAAGGGTAGGCCGCCCCGCGCCGCATTGCCGGGGGTGCCCAGATAGGTCGAGAGCGGATCGAGATTGTCGAAAGAGATGTTGGAGTCGATCGAAATCGAATCCGAGCGCAGCAGTTCGGCGAGGAAGGGAACCTTCATCGCCTCGCGCTTGAAGTTGTCGACGATGTACTCGCCCATGTGCCGCGTGCCGATGCGGAAATCGACTGAGAAGTGAAACCAGTCGGCGCGGCGCAGGATGTTGCCCAGCCGCGTCTTGCCGACGCCGGCCATGCCGAAGACCGTCACGGCCTTGCGGGGGGAAGCGCGGAACTCATCGGCGGAGGCGAACAGCATGGGCAGGCTCGGGGTAAGTGAATACTTATTTATCGGAGGGTCTGCTTAGAGTCATATGGGGCGGGCGTCCAGTGGGGCGCGTGATGACCCGGACTTCTTCTGCGTTTGCCGGAGCCTTGCGGGTCTCCGGGTCAAGCCCGAAGACGACAAGGTGGAGGAGATACGGCAAGAGCCGAAGGTGCTCGCATATCTTGCCCCGGGTCAAGCCCGGGGTGACACGGTGGGATGATGGAAGACGGGGACAACAACGTTTTGTGAGGCACACGCTCTCGTTTCGTCATTGTCGGGCTTGATCCGACAATCCGCAGCGCTGCCGGTAGTGCAGGAGGTGCTGGGGACGCACGTCTTCTGAACTGCGTGGGAGCCTTGCGGGGGCAAGGCTGCCGCGATTTCCAAACGTGTTGGGCGGAAGAATTTGCCGGGCTGGTGGCGAAAGATTCCGGGCGAAGTGGTGTTGCGATTGGAGTGTCCGCCGGAAGTCTGAGTTATTTCAATGTGTTAAAGTTTTGGCATCGCCCTTGCATCTCCGGTGACAAACACGCGCTCGGCGCAGGTAAGACGGAGAGTAAAATGGGTATCTACGGGGCTTTGCAGACGGCGGTGACCGGGATGGCGGCGCAGTCGTTTGCGCTCGAGAACATCTCGGGCAACATCGCGAACTCGCAGACCACCGGCTACAAGCGGATGGAAACCGGCTTTATCGACCTTATTCCCGACGCGGCGGTGGGGCGGCAGGTGCCGGGTGCGGTGTTGGCCTATTCGCGTTCCACCAACGATGTGCGCGGCGACATCATCACCTCGGCGACCGGAACGCATGTGGCGCTCAATGGTGGGGGCTTTTTCGTCGTGGCGGAAAAGACCGGGAGCTCCGACGGCGAATCCGTGTTCGGTGAGGCTAATTTCTACACCCGCCGCGGCGATTTCGAGATGGACCGTGAGGGGTATCTTTACAATGGCGCTGGCTACTACCTCAAAGGCGTGCCGATCGACTCTTCGACCGGCAATGTGGCTGGCTCGGTTCCCGAGATGGTGCGGGTTTCCAACGGTCTGATTGCCGCTAAGGCGACGCAGCGGATCGACTACGAGCTTAACCTGCCAGCGGTGCCGGCCGTCGGTCTGTTGACGGCCGATCCTGGTGATGCCGATTTTCTCGATCAGACGGTCGAGGGTGGGGCCATTACCGTTTACGCGCCCAATGGTGCATCGGCCAATGTGCAATTGCGCTGGGGTAAGACAGCCGACGCCGATGCGACGGCCACGCCTCCTACCGCAGATACTTGGCAGCTCTTCTATTATGGAGATTCTGGCTGGGAAGCCGTGTCCGATGGTACGGCTACATTCTCCAACGGCGTCATTGATACCATCGGATGGGGTGCTGTCGGAGCAGACGGCGCGTTCCCGCCGCTGGCGCTCGATGATCTGACGGTTGATGGCACGCTTGTAGGGGATGTGGAAATCGACTTCGGCACCGGCGGACTGACGCAGTTCGATAACGCCAATGGGCGGGCTTCTGTCACCACCCTGGCTCAGGACGGCTATCCGGCCGGTTCGTTCATGTCCGTGGCGATCAACGATTCCGGGCGCGTGGTCGCGACCTATTCCAATGGCGAGCAGATCGAGATCTACCAACTCGTGACCGCGAACTTCAACGCCGAGAACCAGCTCAAGCGACTCGACGGCGGGGTCTATTCGGCGACGGCGGAGTCCGGCGAGGCTATCCTTTCCACAGATGGCGGGATGACCGGCGGGGCACTGGAATCGTCGAATACCGACATCTCGGAAGAGTTCACCAAGCTGATCGTGACCCAGCAGGCTTATGCCGCCGGCACCCGCATCGTCTCGACCTCTGACGAGATGCTGCAAGAAGCTCTCAACATGATGCGGTAGAGCAGGTGATGGCGGGCTGCAAACGGCCGCTTTCTGCGCTTCCGGTGCTCACGTACCAAAGTACGCTCCGCGCCGGTTCTCGGAAGCAACCGTTTTCGCCTCGCCCTGACCTGCTCTCCACCTCGCCAAGGCAGAATTGATTAGACGGCTTGAGACGGAGTTGATGCGATGGGACTGAGTTCGACACTATCGAATGCTCTGGGTGGGATGAATTCCAGCCAGCGCGGGATCGATGTCGTTTCGCGCAACATCGCCAACCAGGGCATGCCCGGTTATCACCGGCAGTCGATCGTCATCGAGGAAACCGCCTTCGGGACGAGCTCGCAGGTGCGCTCCTCGACCTTATCGCGCGCCTTCAACGAGGCCCTGGAAAAGCAGCATCTGGTGGCAGTGTCCTCGGCGGGCTACCATCAGGTGCGCAGCAATTTTCTCGACCGGCTGCAGATGCATCTGGGCAAACCGGGGGACGCCAATTCGCTCGATACGCTCTATGCCGGGTTCGAGAATGCGCTGCAGGCGCTGGCGACCAATCCCAACGACGTGACGACACGCGCCGGCGTGCTCAATGTCGCCCAGCAACTGGTCGAACAGCTCAACACGCTGACCGGGGCCGTGCAAGAGATGCGCAGCGAGGCCGAGGCCCAGATCTCCAATTCGGTGTCGGAGCTCAACCGCCAACTCACCTCGCTGGCAGACATCAATGTCCGCATCCTCGACCAGTCCCAGGACCAGCAGGCACGGCTGGCGCTGATGGATGAGCGCGACCGGCTGGTCGCATCGATTTCGGAAAAGATCGACGTCAAGGCGAGCTATCGGGCCGATGGCACTGTGGCGCTGATGACCGAGAGCGGGGTGGGCATTCTCGACGTCGAACCCTCGCTGTTCGAGTTCCGCTCCAGCGGAGGGCTCAATTCCACCTCGCTGTTCGACAGCGACCCGGCTGAAAGCGGAGTGGGGCAGCTCACGCTGCGCACGCCATCGGGGCTCGAGATCGACCTGACAGGGCAGAAGCTGTTGTCCTCGGGGTCCATCGCGGGACTTCTGGAGTTGCGCGACAACACGCTGGTCAACATGCAGGATCAGCTCGACGAGATCGCGGCCGCCCTGGCGCAGGCGATGAACACGGTGACGACGACGGCGACGGCGACGGAAGCTGAGCCCGACAGATTTGCGCTCGATCTCGAAGGCATGGCGCCGGGCAATTCGGTGCTGATCACTGCTGGCGGGGAGCGGGTGCGCATGGTCGCGGTGGGCGAGGATGCCAGCCTGCCGCTCACCTCGCCCAATGCTAGCGGAGAGAGGGTGGTTGGCGTCAACATTAGCGGCACCGATGCCAACCAGGCTGTGGCCGATGCACTGAATGGGATGTCGCCACCTTTGGCTGGGTTGACCATCGGCTTGGATGTCATCAGCGGCAACCTCAGCGTCACTCGCACGCCCGGGATCAGCTTTTCGATGACGTCGCAGATCACGGCGAGCGGCAATCAGGATGGGAGCGGTGCGCTCAACCTGTTCGTGGACACGCGCGGGGCAGCCTTCACCAATTCGCCCGATGGCGATGGGCAGAAACTTGGCTTTGCCGGACGGATCGCCGTCAATCCGGCGCTGATCGCCGACCCGACGCTGCTGGTCAAATTCGAGGCGGGAACTTCGCTGGGCGATGCGACCCGCCCCCAGGCGTTGCTCGATAGCCTGAAATCAATGGAGTTCGTCTCCGAGAAGATGACGGCGCTTTCAGACGGCGGGGTGCGGCTTTCGGGGCAGGTCACCGACCTCATCGGCCAGATGATCAACCATCAGGGCAATGTGGTCGCCAAGGCGGAATCCGAAAATTCATCGGTGAGCTATACGCTGCAATCGATCACGACGCGGATGACGGCCGAATACGGCGTCAATGTCGATGAGGAGATGGCGCGGCTTATGCAGCTCCAGAACGCCTATTCGGCAAGTGCGCGGGTGGTGTCGACCGTGCAGGAACTCATCGACGCGCTTCTGGCGATGTGAGGTTGAAATGATCGTCAATAAATCGATGTATCCGGTTACGAACACGCTTCAAACCATCACCTCGATGCAGAAGCAGTTCGAGAACCTCCAGCTCCAGCTTGCGACCGGCAACCGTTACAACACACTGGCCGAAATGGGGTCGGACCGGGTACACACCCTCAACCTCGAGGCGCGGTTGAGCCGGATAGAGGGCTATCAGGCAAATATCCTCACCGTCGAAAACCGGATGAGTTTTTATACCAATGGGCTGGAGCGGCTCGACGAGATCGAGGCCGATGCGCGGGCGTTGGCGGTGCCGGGTGCCTATGGCACGGACGGGATCAACTTCACCAATGTGCGCAATCAGTCAACCAACCTGCTAAAAGAGGTGATCGATGTGCTCAACACCGACATCACCGGGCAGTATATTTTCGGCGGCAACAAATCCGACACCAAGCCGGTGGCGAGCTTCGACGAGATCATGAACGGGCCCAACGGCTTCGTAGCCTATTCCCAGAACCGCAATGCCGAAGACATGGGCAATGGTGGGCGGATCGACAGAACCGTAACGGGCACGGCACTTACGCTGACCGAAGATGGAGCGCACGATTACGGGTTCAAGCTGGATATGGTGGCGAGCACCGGGGTCGGGATTTCCGTCAGCGAAGCCACCTTGGCTGATGGAGAGCAGCAGGTGTCGATCTCGGTCGATGCTCAGCCGCAGCCGGGGGATACGGTGACTATCGGCATCACCTATCCGCATGATCGTGATACCGTCCATTACGTGACCTTTACCGCGACCGATACCACGCCTCTGCCTGAAGGGGGCTTTGCGATCGGGGCCGATGCCGAGGAAACGGCGGCAAATCTTCACGCGGCGATCGGGGAAAAGCTCGGCACGCTGACCGAGACCGATCTGCGCTCGTCGTCAACCTATGCGGCTGCAGACAATTTTTTCAATGCCACCGGCGAACCTCAGGATCCTGCGGCAACCGCCTGGTACAGAGGGCAGGACAGTACCAACCCGCGCCAGACGGTATCGGCGAATGTAGACGAACATACCAAGGCTCATTACGGCGTGCAGGCCAATGAGGCGGGGTTTGTGGAACTGATCAAGGGGCTGGCCGTGTTTGCCGTCTCCGAACTCTCCCCGCTCGATGAAACCAACGCGGTGCGCTACGACGCGCTGGTGGAGATCGAGCGCAGCCGGCTGTCCGAGGACAACAACGCTCAGGCCGGGTCGATCGAGGCAATCACCATGGAGTTGGGGCTGGCGGCTTCGACGGTCAATACCGTCAAGGAGCGGCATACCCAGTACAATGCGCAGCTCGAGACGATGCTGGCCGATATTACGGTGGCGCCACGCGAGGAAGTTGCGATGATGCTGCTCACGCTGCAGACGCAATTGCAGGCGAGCTACCAGGCTACCGCGATGGCGAGCCAGTTGACGCTGGTGAATTATCTTTAAGAGCGGCGGATGAGCAATAAGATTGTTCGCAATGAGCGCATCAAGCTGACCGCGAACTTTATCAATGCGTTGGCGTCGGGAAGCGTTCTCGTGGGATTGGTAACGCCTCTTGCCGGCGTTGCGCTTGGAACGTTTGCTGTGCGGGACGCTTGGAATCTCGTAGGCTTCGGCTTATTTGGACTCGTGTGGGCGCTCGTGCTACATTCGTTCGCCAGGCGCATCCTGGCAGATTTGGAGGACTGAGTTGGAAACGTTGATCTTTTGGCTTTGGCCCAGCGTTATTTTCGGCTTGGTCATCGCATTTTCAATTTTCATCACCCGGCATGACCGCAAGCCGCACGGGCCGGCTGAATAGGCTGTGCACCGAAAACGAAAAAGCCCCGGTCGATGCCGGGGCTTTTTCGTGGGCGGGATCGATAGCGATCAGCCGCCATTGCCGCGCAGGCCGGCGGAGATCTGGCGGTTGATGTTGATCAGCGCGTCGAGCTTGGACGGGTTGCGGGTGGCCATGACCTCATAGGTCTGACCCATGACGAAAATGCCGAGATTGGCAACGTTCTGGCGCACGGGGGCGGGCAGAGGGTGGTCGTCATTGGTGACCGACTGGACGAAGATCGACCAGATCTTGCGGTTCTTGTTGAGCGCCTCGTCGAGTTCGTCGAGACGTTCCGGCCAGGTGTCCCGAATGGCCTGGAGATGGGAGGCGGAGCGGGCAAGCAGGTTCGATTCGAGGGTACGCGGATCAGCCGTCTGCTGGGCGGTTCTCTGATAGGCCAGTGCCCCCTGATTTAGCATTTGCCAGCAGCTCCCCTTCGTATTCGATCAGCTTCTTTGCAGCCCTGAGAGCCTTGTAGAGGTCGCCGGTTAATATCTCATTATTGATATTGTCGATGATGGGGAGAGTTGATGGCGCTGCTTTGACGACATCGTTGATGAGCTCGAAATAGCTCTGGGTGAGCTTATCGACATTGCCTTCCACATACATGATCTGGATGGCCAGATAGACGGCCTTGGCGGGGGTGTCGGCCGTTGCGGGCGTGAGGATATCCTTTTCGCGCAGGATCGGAGCCTTGCCCTCGATGAAGAGCCTCGTGCGCTGATCGGAATTGGTGATCACGCAATTGCCCACCAGAAGCTTTTCACCGGGCTTGAGTTCGACCTTGAGCGCCATGATTCTTTCCCCAATCGTTGCCACGACTATGGAATCCGCCGAGGCAAAAGAAAAGGGCGGCCCTTCTGGGCCGCCCCCTTCCGATACTTGCTCTTCTTGTTCTTAGAAGAGACGGAGCACTGCCTGGTCCTGCTGCGAAGCCATCGACAGAGCGGTCGAGGACAGCTGCTGGCGGGTCTGCAGGGCGAGGAGGTTTGCGGCCTCTTCGTTGGCATCGGCCAGGGTCAGGTTCGACGCGCCGGTTTCCAGCGTGTTGATCATGTTCTTGGAGAAGTCCTGGCGGTTTTCGACGATCGAGAGTGACGAACCGAAGGCCGAAGCCTGCGAGCGAACTGTGTTCACGGCAGTCTTGATGTCGGCCAGCATGGAGTCGATGCTGGTGTCGCTGTCGAGATCGGACTCTTCCATGTTGGTCTTGATGCCAAGGGAAGCAGAGTTGATCGACAGGCCGCTTGTGGCTTCGCCGTCTTCGTTCGGAATACGCGACTGGATCTCGAGGGACGAGGTATCGGTTTCGTTGAACGTGATGGTCAGCTTGTCGCCGCGCAGCAGGTTGATACCGTTGAACGAGGCATCGTCGGCAAGCTTGTCGAGCTGGTCGCGCAGTTCGTTGTACTGGTTGGCCAGGTCGGCACGAACCGAGTTGCCGCCGATGGTGGTCTGATCGGAGGATTCGCCATCGATCTCGCCAGTGGACGATACGCCGTCGACGTTAAGCTCCTGCGTCGAGAGGTTCTCGATGCGGAGTTGACCATTGTCGTTGGAGGCACGAATCTTGCCTTCGAGCTGGCTGTTATTATTGATCGTCCTAACCAAATCGTCAACGGAACTTACTGCACGTGCAGTGCCAGCAGCTTCACCATTGCTCGACGTTGTGGTCGTTCCGAACGCATGAGTAATCAGTTCGGCTGAGTCTGCGGCTTCATCGTTATCTGCAGTACCTGCGTCATCACCAACAGCGGTGATCGTGATATCAGCACCGCTTGCTTCGGTTAGCGCTAGCGAGCCATCAGTGCCTACGGTTGCGCTGACGCCAGTAGCAGCCGTCTGTGCATTGATAGCATCAGCGATCTGCTGCTTCGTAGAACCATTGGTGACGGCAATGTCGACGTTGCCTGTGCCGCCAGCCAAGTTGAATGACGCTCCGGTGGCGTCTGTATCGGTTGCAGTGAAGGCAGTTGTGCCAGCGGCACCAGTCAGAGTGGTCGGGACAGCCTCTGTCGGGCCCTCAGGATTCAGTTCGACCGTGACGCCTGTTTCACCGATCGCACCGCCCGAAAACGTCAAGGACTTTGCGTCAGTGGTACCGATGGCGGTCGCATCGAGGGCGTAGGAGCCGGTCTCGAACGACTTGTCCTGGCGAGCCTGGCGCAGGGTCGACTGCATGGACTCCAGGGTCTTGGTGATGGCGGTCAGGCCGTTATCGGCGGCTTCGATGGTCTGAATGCCGTTGGCCATGCCGTCCATCAGGGCGTTGATGTCGCTGGCGCGCGAGTTCAACGAGGAGGCGGTGAAGAAGTTGGTGGGGTTGTCCAGCGCCGAATTCACCTTCTTGCCGGTGGCAAGGCGGTTCTGGGTCGTTGCCATCATATCGGCGGTGTTCTGGAGCGAAAGCAGGTTCGAGCGAACCGCTTTGGAAAGCGTAATATCGGACATTGGAAATCCCTTTCTAGGATTTACGCGTGTTACCAGCGTCTCTTCCTGAGACGACTGGCCCGACAGTGCTTCGAGACCTTCTAAAGATTGGTTAAACGGGAACGGGGCAGTGGACGAAAATGCGAGATGCGGGGTAGGTCGATTTCAGGGGCCGATCGTGGGGATAGGGTGGACTGGATTCCGGGAACAAGTCCCGGAATGACAGCCGAGAGGAGGGGTGCCCTAGGCGAGAAACAAAAAGGCGGGCCGGAGCCCGCCTGAAAAGTTTTTACTGTAGCGCCGCTTAGCCGAAGAGGCGCAATACCGCCTGGTCGGCCTGGCTGGCGAGGCTCAAAGCGGTCTGGGAGAGCTGCTGCCGGGTCTGGAGGGCCAGCATGTTGGCCGATTCTTCGTTCGTATCGGCCAGGGTGAGATTGGCGGCGCCGGTTTCCAGAGTATTGATCATGCGCTTGGTGAAATCCTCGCGGTTCTGGACGACCGAGAGAGTGGAACCGAGCGCGGAGGCTTGCGAGCGCACTTCGTTGAGAACGTTCTGGAGATTGCTCAGCAGGCCGTCGATATCGTCGTTGAGATCGAGGTCCTCGGGGAAGATTTCGTTCAGGCCGAGATTGGCGGCGTTTACGGCTCGTGTCTCACCCTTGGCGTTCTTGGTCTGGATCTCGATGGTCGAGGTGCCGGATTCGTTGAAGACGATCTTGAGCTGATCACCGCGAAGAAGGTTGACGCCGTTGAAGGACGCGTCTTCAGCGATCCGGTCGAGTTCGGTGCGCAGATCGTTGAACTGCCGGGCCAGATCGGAGCGGGAGTCATTACCGCCGATTTCGGTTTGGCCAACGCCGCCATTCATGTTGCCGTTGGTAAAACCGCTCATCTGCAGGGCCGTGGTCGAAAGATTTTCGATACGCAGACGGCCGTTGTCATTGGAAGCGCGGACAGAGCCCTTGAGGTCGGGATTACTGTTGAGCGCGTTGACGAGATCGTCGACGGTGCGGGGGCGGGTGTTGACGGTGGCGCCGGCGCCGTCGGCGATGCCCGTGGCGGTGCCAGTGTAGTTGCTGATCTCAATGTCTGCGGTACTGGCAGCGTCTGCCTCGGTGGTGGTGAAGACGAGACCGGTTGCCCCGACCGTAACAGCGGCTCCGACGTTCTGGTTCTGCAGCTTGGTGTTAATCAGTGCTGCCAGTTCGTCAGCCGTCACAGCGCTGGGGTTGTTCACAGCACCAGGAGAACCGATGTCGGCATCGGTAACAGTGATGGTAACCGGCGCGCCGCCGTTGACGGCGATCTCGAAGGAAAACTGGTCGCCCGCAGTGTCCATATCCACACCGGCGGGAGGAAAAGCGCCCGCCTCGAGCTGGCTCTGCGCCTTATAAAGATCGATATCGAAATCTGCGCCTTCGGGAAGCGAACCGCCGGACAGGTTGAGGACAGAGACGCCATCCGGATCCTCAGGCGTGGTGACGTTGTAGCTCTCCATCTTGAAGGAGTTATCTTGCCGGGCCTGACGCAAGACCGACTGCATGGATTCGAGCGTCTTTGTCATGGAGGTGAGGCCGTTGTCGGCGGCCTCGATGGTGCGGATGCCACTGCCCATGGCATCGAGCAGCGCCGAAATATCGGCAGCGCGACCGTTCAAAGACGCGGCGGTGAAAAAGTTAGTCGGATTGTCGAGGGCCGAGTTGACCTTCTTGCCTGTGGCCAACCGCTCCTGGGTGACATCCATCATCTTGGCGGTGTTCTGAAGATGCAGAAGATTTGAGCGGACAGCTTTCGAAAGCGTCACATCAGACATGATCAGAACCCCCGTCTGAATGGCGTTAAACAGAATCACTCCGTTAGGAGCGCGTTAACCATAGAGTGGGGGTGAAGTGCTACCGAATGGTTAACAAATCCTAATCATGGATCTGCAAATTAACGATTGGAGCTAGGCCTTGCGGTCGCGGAGGGGGAGGCTGGAGAGGGGTGGTTGCCATGGGGTGGCGCGCAGGGGCGTCGAAGAGAAGCCGGATTGTTCCGCATTGACGAGCGTCGAGGCGATGAGGCTAGCTTCCAGGAGCGTTGCGGGCGCGACGCGAGGTTCAACGCCTTGTTCTAGCTCATCGTTTTGTCGACGTGAGCGGGAAGGGGAGGTGCGGTTGGGGAGCGAGGCGCCGAGGCGGGGGCCGGTGGAATCGGAGACGCGCAGCCGATCTGGCGCCTCCGGCTTTTCAACCGGACGCGTGACAGATGCAGCGACCCCGAACAGGTCCTGCCGCGCTGAAGGGGCCCCTGTCACCTGTTAACCACTCTCCTACCCAAAGCGGCAAAATCTGCCGGGCAGAATGTGCCGGGAGGGGTGGAGGGCAGGTTAGGGTGAAGGGGCGGAGTTTATGAAAATTGGAGAGGTTGGGTGGGAGCTGTACGGGAGCGCTGGCGAGTAGGATAAGCTACTGCTGGATTTCGGGAACAAGTCCCGGAATGACAGGTTGGGTCTGAGGCAGGGCTGCATTCCCAAGCCACCGCTATGTGCCGATGGCGCTACAGCGCCCGGTTGATCGAGATGCCTTTCATGGCGTCGGCGGACTGTTGCGGGGCTTGGCCGGAAGCGCCGTAGGTCTTGGGTTTGGCGGTGTTGCCGGCGGCGCGGGCGACGTCGGAGAGGAGATGCTCGGTGACCGTTTTGGCCGTGGCGAGAACGCGGAGGTTTTCGGCCATTTGGGTGGCGAGCGCCTCGTGGCCACGGCGCAGGGCATCGACGCGGGTGGGTGCTTCGGCCTTAAGGCGTGGCGCGGCGCGCTGCACGGCGCGGGCGAGGGCCACGTAATCCTGGGCGAGTTGGGTCTTTTCGCCGGTCAATGCGGTGGCCTCGCGCACATGGCCGGCGCGCAGGAAGGTGGTTTCGCGGTTCATGACCTCCACAAGGGCGGCCAGAGCCGTTTCGGCGCGGGAGCAAAGGGTTTCGGCATCGAGCGATTCAAGCGCGACAAGGCGTTCGGCTGCGGTCATTTGTTGTAAGCTCCCATGGATAAGAGGTTCGGCTCTGCGGCCATGGACCCCTGCGTTTCGATAAGGGCGGCGACCATCTGATCGGCAATGCCGATGCCGCCGGCCCGGGCCATTTCGGCCGCATATTCTTCAGCCATCATGCCGCGCCAGGTTTCTTCGGCATGGCCACCGCCGAACAGCGAGGTATCGGTTTCAAGACCCTTGAACATTTCCGAGACGAGGGTGTTCAGGAACACGCCCTCGAGTTCCACGGCCTTTTCGCGCAGCGCGGCATAGCCGGGCATGGTTGCGTGGGCGGGGTTGATCGCGAAGGCCATCAGATCACCTCGATTTCGGCCTGAAGGGCGCCGGACGCCTTGATGGCTTGCAGGATGGCGATGAGATCGCGCGGGGAGATGCCCAGCGCATTGAGGCCATCGACCAGCTCCTGCAGCGAGATCGATTCCGGCACCACGGCGAGTTGGGTGCCGTCTTCGGTGACCTCGATCTGGGTGCGCGGCTCGACGGCGGTGACGCCGTCGGTAAAGGGCTCGGGCTGCACGATATTGGGGTTCTCGGCAATCGAGATGGTGAGGTTGGCATGGGCGATGGCGACCGCGGAGACGCGGACATCGCGGCCGATGACGATGATGCCGGAATTCTCGTTGATGACGATGCGGGCGGCCTGGTCGGTCTGGATGACGAGCTGTTCGATATCGGTCAGCAGGTCCACGATGTTGCCGTTGAAATTGTTGGGCAGCGACAGGCGGACATTGGCCGGATCGGTCGGGATGGCGACGGGTGTGCCGATCAGGTCGTTGATCGCCAGGGCGATGCGGCGCGACGTGGTAAGGTCGGGGTTTTTCAGCGACAGGCGCACGGAATGCTGGGCGCCGAGGGTGAAATTGATCTCGCGCTCGATTAGGCCGCCCGACGACACCAGGCCGGTGGTGGGAACGCCGGAGACAACGGAAGCGGCTTCGCCTTCGGCGGAAAAGCCGTTGATGAGCACTGAGCCCTGGGCGATGGCATAGGCTTCGCCATCGGCGCCGAGCAAGGGGGTGACGAGCAGCGTGCCGCCCTGCAGCGATGTGGCATCGCCCATGGCGGAAACGTTGACGTCTATGCGGGTGCCCTGGGTGGCAAAGGGCGGCAAATTGGCCGTGACCATGACGGCGGCGACATTGGCTGTGCGCAGGGTTTCGCCGCGGGTGTTCACGCCCATGCGTTCGAGCATGGCCGTGAGGGATTGGCGGGTGAAGGGGGAGTTGTTGAGGCTGTCGCCGGTGCCGTTGAGGCCCACGACGAGGCCGTAGCCCACGAGCTGGTTGTCGCGTACGCCCTCGATATCGACGATATCCTTGATGCGAGCCGGCGCGGCATGCGCCGAGGCGATGCCGGCAAACCCGATCGCAGCGGCGGTCAGCAGCGCCAGTGTCTTTTTGAATAGTCCTGTGGTCATCAAACCCGATTCCCCGTTTCCGGGCGGTGCACTCTCGTCCCCACGAAGGCGCACCGCGTTGTGCCAGAGGAATTGCGAAAAGCGTGCCAAGTGTTCATGCTGAGTGTAAATGCATTTATTTTCAAATGCTTGAAGTGATCGCCGCGTTGTGATGTGAGGTGTGGTGGGCAGTGTTTGCCGGGCGGTTAAGGTAAAATTAACGTATGGCGGCAAAATCTGCCGGCAACGAAATGTTAACCACGAGCAGCCGGCGCCATGCGGATCGACGGAACAGGGCGGATCATCACGACGAACCGGCCGGGAACGGCGGGCAAGGCGTCTGGCGAGGCATTCAGGCTCGATGGTGGGCCGGCGGCGGGGCGGGCGGCGCAGACCTCGGCGCCGATCGCTGCGGGCGGCATCGATGCGTTGCTGGCGCTGCAGGCGGTGGACGATGCGACTACGGGGCGGCGCAAGGCGGTCAAACGCGCCAATCTGCTGCTCGATGCATTGGAAGATATCCGGGCCGACCTTCTGGCAGGGCAGGTGAGCGAGGGGCGGCTCAATCGCGCGATCGCCCTGTTGCAGCAGGCCAAGGGGCAGGTCGATCCCGAACTCGAGGCGGTGGTGGCCGATATCGAGTTGCGGGTACGGGTGGAGTTGGCAAAGCTCGGGCGCTTTCCGCCGCTGTAATCAAACTGCAGCATTGGCCGCATCATATCGCGCCCGGACGCGGTGGCGCCGATTCGATTGCTGTTGCAGAACTGTTATGCGCTCACGGCGAAGTTAACAGAGGGTGCAAAATACAATTGCCCGGTCCTTGCGTCCCCACTATATAGGCGGCACCTGTTGCCAAGGGGAGTGAGTCTTACGATGTCGGTAGAGGCCCTTGCTGACGACTATCGTCCCTCCGAGGACGAGGAATTTATGAACGCGCGGCAGCGCGAATATTTCCGCAAGAAGCTCAATGCCTGGAAGGACGAGATCCTTCGCGAAAGCCGGGCGACACTGGAAAATCTCCAGGAAGAGAGCACCAACCACCCGGACATGGCCGATCGCGCATCGTCGGAAAGCGACAGGGCGCTCGAATTGCGCACCCGCGACCGGCAGCGCAAGCTGATTGCCAAGATCGACGCGGCTTTAAAGCGTATCGAGGATGGGTCGTACGGCTATTGCGAGGAAACCGGCGAGCCGATCGGCCTGGCACGGCTCGATGCGCGGCCGACCGCCACGCTGAGCCTGGAAGCCCAGGAGATGCACGAGCGACGCGAGAAGGTCTATCGCGACGATTGATTTCATGAGTCGTTCAAAATGATTACGGCGGTCTGTTGAAGGAAAACTTCAGCGGGCCGCTTTTTGTTTGGCAGATGAGTTTCACGTCAGCGCAACCTCACGCGTCACGCCGATCGCTTCCAGGAACGGGCGGTCATGGCTGACGACGAGCAGGGCGCCGTCATAGGCGGAAAGCCCGGCCTCGACGGCCTGTATGGAATCCAGATCAAGATGATTGGTGGGCTCATCAAGGATCAGGAGCTGGGGTGGAGTTGGCGTGCCGAGCACGCAGGCGAGGCCGGCGCGTAAGGTTTCCCCGCCCGAGAGCGTGCCCACGATCTGAAGAGCGGCGTCGGCGCGGAACTTGAACCGGGCGAGGGCGGCACGGCAGGCGTTTTCCGTCGAGCCGGGATTGAGGGCAAGAAAGTTGTCCCGGATGGTCAGTGCTGGATCGAGAACGGATACCTGTTGATCGAGGAAGGCGTGAGGGATGTGAACCGACACAGTGCCCGAGATCGGCGCCAGGCTTCCGGTTATGAGGTTCAAGAGCGTGGTTTTGCCTGACCCGTTGGGGCCGGTGATCGCGATACGCTCGGGGCCGGTGAGTGCTAACGAAAAATTCGACAGAACAGGCTGGCTGGGATCGTAGCCGGCCGAGACGGCATCGAGGGTGAGCACCTTTCTGCTCGGAGGCAGATTGGCCGGCGGGACCGAGACGGTGACAGGTTGGAGGATTTCGATCTTCTCGCGCGCCGATTGGGCATCGACCTGGGCCTGCTCACGGCGACGATCGGCGAGGCGGGCATTTTCGCCGCTGGTGTTCTCGGCATTGTTCTTCATGCCGCCCAGTAGAATACGCGGCAGATCGCCCTTGGCCTTCTTGCGTTTGCCGGCGGAGTCGGAGCGGGCCTGACGCTCTCTGGTCTGCTGGGCCTTTCTTTCGACTTCGGTGATGCGGCGTTCGGCGGTGGCCAGATCATGCTCGGCGGCGGCGAGTTCGATGGCCTTGCGCTCGCGATAGAAGGTATAGTTGCCACCATAGGTGGTAGCGCCGAGGCTGGTGAGTTCGACAATCGCGTCCATCGTATCGAGCAGTTCGCGGTCGTGGCTGACTACGACCGCGCCGCCGCGCCAGGAGGCGAGAAGGATGACGACCGCGTTGCGACCGTCGCGGTCGAGGTTGTTGGTGGGTTCGTCCAGGAGGAGGAAGTCCGGCTCGGCGAAGACCAGGGCAGCGAGCATGGCCCGGGTGCGCTGGCCACCAGAGAGGGTGGCGAGCGGGGTATCGGCATCCGCGGCGAGATCGAAGCGGGCGAGGGACTCGGCAAGGCGAGCTTCGAGGGTCCAGTCGGCATCGGCCAGATCTTCGGCGCTGGCGATGCCAGCTTCGGCGCGGGCAAGGAGCGCCAGGGCGTTGCGAACGCCGAAGAGGTCGGCGATCGTTTCACTCGGGCCGGCCTGGAGCGACTGGCGCAGCATGCCGATGGAGCCCTCGACGGTGACCACACCCGACTGGGGAGCGAGGGCGCCGGTTATGAGTTTTAGAAGTGTCGACTTGCCCACACCATTGCGGCCGACGAGGCCGGTGCGCTGGCGGGAGAAGGCGAGATCAAGATTGGAAAAGAGCTGGGTGCCGTCAGGTGTGGCGTAGCTGAGGGCGGAAAGTATGATGTGTGCGGGCATGGGAAATGGTCTGCGTGCTGACGTTGCGGAAAAGGGCTTGCGTCAGACGGAAATCCATTTGGGCACACATCCTGTTGGTGTTGCGGGATGGACGGAAGATAGGGGTTGAGGGCGCGGTGTCAAGTTCAGGAAGGAAGGGCAGCAACCGTCAAAGACACATTTTGCGATGCGCGCAGATCGTCGGCGGCCCGCTGATCGTGGTGGCGCTGGTCTATGCCCTCTCGAAGGTTTCAAAGCCCAAACACCCGCATCCCGGCGAGTGATTGCGGAGACCGTGCGCGCCCGAACATTGCGTATCGGCGCTTTTGCTATCGTGCGGAGCCTGCCGCTCACCCGTACCGCTTCTTTAAGTGCGCGATGAAGATGTCCGGGTTGAGCGTTTCGCCGGTGGCACGCTTGAGAAGGTCCGGCGTGGAGTAGCGGGAGGCCTGTTGCCAGATGTTTTCGGCTCGCCAGGCGTTGACGCCGGAGAAATCGCCCGCAGCGATCTGATCGAGGACATTAGGCATGGCTTTCTCGATTGATTGCCATTGCTGGGCGGCGATCAGGGCGCCCAGGGTGTAGGAGGGGAAATAGCCGAAGAGGCCGGCGGACCAATGGACATCCTGCATTGGGCCGTCCTTGGGATTGTCGATGGTCGAGAGGCCGAGATATTCGGTCATTTTCGCGTCCCATGCCTCGGGGAGGTCGATGACTTCGAGCGTACCGCCGATCAAAGCCTGTTCGAGTTCGAAGCGCAGGATGATGTGGAGCGGGTAAGTCACCTCGTCGGCATCGACGCGAATGTAGCCGCGCTCGACCTTGTTGACCTCGGCCACCACGTCCTCGACATCCCAGCCCGCCAAGGCCCCTTCGCCCAGATGAGTGGCGACGATGGGCATGGCCCACTCCCAGAATTGCGGGGCATGGGCGAGTTGCTGTTCGACGAACAGCGATTGGCTTTCATGCATGGCCATGCCGCGGGCTTGCCCCACCGCCATATGGGAAAGTGCCTTGGGAAGACCCTGTTCGTATAGGGCGTGGCCGGTTTCGTGCAGCACACCCATGAGGGAGGTCAGGAACTCGTCGGTGCGATAGCGCGTGGTCATCCGCACATCGGTGGGAACGCCGCCGCAGAAGGGGTGGTGGGAAACGTCGAGCCGGCCATGGGTGAAATCAAAGCCGAGGGCCTGCATCATCGAGAGGCCGAGTTCGCGCTGCTTTTCGATAGCGAACGGGCCCTTGACCGTCTTCGGCGGGCGCGCCTCGTGGCGGCGGGCCTGGGCCTCCAGTGCCTCGGGCACGAAATCGATGAGGAAGGATTTGAGTTTTTCGAGCACCAGAGCGACGTCGGCGACGCGGTTGCCGGGGTCGAACTGTTCCATCAGCGCATCGTAAGGAGCAAGGCCGAGGGCATCGGCGCGCATATGGGCTTCCTCGCGGGCCAGCGCCACGACGCCTTCAAGCGCAGGGGCGAAATTGGCCCAATCGTTTTTTGCGCGCAAATCGCGCCAAAGCTGTTCGGAGCGCATCTCGGCCTGGGACTTGCGGCGCACGAAATCGGCAGGCAGGCACGTGGCGTTTGTGTAGACGCGCTTGAATTCGCGCAGGGCGAGTTGCTGCTCCTCCGAGAGGTCCTCGCTTTCGGCTTTGGCGATCCAATCGCCGATTTCGGGCGCCGTCGCCGTCTCGTGCCGCAGGCCGTGGAGGAAGGACACGGACTCGGCGCGCTTTTCGCCGCCGCCCACCGGCATGTTGGTCGCCTCGTCCGCAGAAAGGATTGCGATGGCGTGCTCGATGGATTCGAGCTTGCGGCCAAGAGCTTCGAGATCGGCGAAGGACATGAGGGGGCTCCAGAAAGAATTCGCATTCTTGTAGCGATCCAGGTGAGCCAAGGGAAGCGCTGCAGGTTTTGCTTCCGCAGGCGTCAGGGAAATGTCAGGCACATAGGCGTAAAAGCCGGGATGGCGGGATCAAAGGAGTATGCAATGATAAACATAAAGTTCGCTCTCGTCGCCAGCCTGTTGATCGCAGCGCCCGGCGCGGCGCTGGCCCAGGAAGCTCCCGAGACCTGCGAGCCGCAGACTGTCGCGCAATGGCTCGGTCTCGAAACTATTTCCGGCTGCACCGATGAGGGAGCCGAAGATGGCGATGAGACTGCCGAATCGGAAGGACCGCTCCAAGGGCTTCTCCAGGCCCATGAATCTTCAGGCGGCAAATCGACTGCCGCGCTGGAACACGCCAACTCCATGAGCGGCGGGGCCGTACTCGCGGCACACTCGCAGGCAGGTGCGGAGGATGAGGACGAAACCGAGGACGACGAAGAGGCCGAGGACGAAGAAGATAATGGAAACGGTCGGCCCGACAATCCTGGGCGTCCAGATGGCGTCGGCGGTGGGCGTCCTTAACCGGGATTGCTTCGGCTTTTCCCATGCATGAGAGCCGAAACAGGAAAGGCGCAGCGGGGAGCTGCGCCTTTCTCATATACGGTCCGACGGGGAGGACGGACCGGGAGCCGGCTGCCGCAAGGTTGGGGAACGGCAGGCGGCTGGGGAGGAGCCGAGGATGAGCTAGGGGCTCACCCCGATCTTGTTTAGAACGGCAGGATAGCGTCGAGGATCTGCTGGCCGTAGCGGGGTTGCTGGACATCGGTGATCTGGCCGCGGCCGCCATAGGCGATACGGGCCTCGGCGATTTTCGAGGAGTCGATGGTGTTGTCCGAGGCGATATCCTCGGGACGAACGATGCCGGCGACGATCAGGTCGCGCACTTCGAAATTGACGCGCACTTCCTGGCGGCCTTCGATGACGAGGTTGCCGTTGGGGAGCACCTGGGTGACCACGGCGGCGACCTGAGTGGTCAGGCGTTCCGAGCGGTTGACCGAGCCATTGCCCGAATTGGTGATGCCCGAATTGGTGCCGATAGCGGCATCGGCGGTGACATCGGCGGGGGCGACGGAGTTGAAGATCGAGCCTAGCGCTCCGCCCAGACCGGCCTCGTTTGACGACGAGCGGGTGGCGGTGGTGGTGTTGCCGATCTGGGCGCGGTCGTCGATGGTGACGACGACGGTGAGGATGTCGCCCACCTTGCCGGCGCGCTGGTCCTTGAAAAAGCCGCGGGCATCGGAGCGGAACAGCGAGTTGGGCTGGTAGACGGCGGGCTCGGCGGCGGGCATGGGCATGGTGACCGGACGATAACCGGCGGTGACCGTGGGGTCGACGATTGGGCTGAGGGCCGGAGCGCGGCCCACATTGGCGAGGCGATCGGAAGTGGTGGCGCAGCCGGCGATGGCCGAAACCAGCATCAGGCCGGTCATGATCTTGAAAAATGCGTTCATTTTGGTTCCCCGTTGGTAGAGAGCCACGCTTCCCCAAGCGCGGCGATTGCAAGGTTAGAGGCCGGCGACCTGCTGGCTGCCGGAAATGACGGTGACGGTGCCATCTTGCGTGGCGACGCCTTGCAGGACCTTGTTGCTCATGGTGTTGAGCACGGTGACGGGCTCGGAAAGGCTGGCGGCGTTGAGGGCTTTGCCGGTGGTGGTGAGGGTCAGCGCGCCCTGCTGATAGATGACGGTCACATTCTCGTTGCGCGAGATGATCTTGGGCGCGGCGATATCGGAGGGGCGCAGCATGACGCCGGCGCGGGTCTGGCGCTGGAGTTCCTTGCCCACCAGTTCCTCGATGGCGACCAGGCCGGTGGATTCCGCATAGGCCAGCGGGATCATGCGCATCTCGACATCGTCATGCGAGAGGATGGTGCCCTGGGGCAGGGTGCGGGTGAGGTGGGGGGCGGAGACCAGCAACTGGATTTGGCCCGAAAGATCGAGCGGACGATCGATGCCGGAAATCTGGAAGCGCGCCGAAAAGGTGGATGAGCCCGGCATGTAGCGCAGGATGGTGAGTGTCGCGGGCGTGGCGGTGTCGGTGGCGACCAGTTCGGGCAGGGGGGCGTCGAGCGCCAGATCCATGTCCATGTTGTCCGAGAGGATGCCCCGGGCGCGCAAATCGTCGGCGATGAGGTCCGAGAGAAGGGGCAGGTCGACCTGAGCACCGGCGCGAGCGACGCGGATGGTATCGAGACCGGCGGTTTCGAACTCATCGACACCGGCCGAACGCAGAGCCGCGGTGATGTCCTCGACCGATAGCACGCCCGAGGTGCCGGGGGCGGGTGCGCGGAACACGGCGGTTTCGGCCATAAGCCCGGCATTGTCGAAGAGATCGCCGACCGTGACGATGGCGGCATTGACGGTGACGTCGCCGCGCAGGAGCGGTTCGGCCTGGGTGGCGGTGGCCAGCGCGGCGAGGGTGAGGGCGAGGCCGGTGCGTTTGAGAAGCGAAGCGATCATCGTTCTTTATCCCTATGCCGGATCAGCGGAGTTGGGCGGTGGCCTGCATCATCTGGTCGGCGCCAGAAATCACGCGGGCATTCATTTCGTAGGCACGCTGGGCGGAGATGAGATCGGCCATCTCGGTCACCGCGTTGACGTTGGCGCTTTCGAGATAGCCCTGGAGCAGGCTGCCCATACCTTCCTGGCCGGGAAGCCCGACCTGGGCTTCGCCCGAGGCGGCGGTTTCGAGAAAGAGGTTGTCGCCCATCGATTCCAGGCCGCCCTTGTTGACGAACCGGGCCATCTGGATCTGGCCGAGCTGAACGGGCTCGGCAGCGCCGTTGATGAAGCCCTCGACGATGCCGTCGCGGCTGATGGAGACCGAGGTAGCATCGGCGGGAATGATGATGCCGGGCTCGATCTGGTAGCCATCGGTGGTGACCATCATGCCGGTGGCATCGCGCTCGAATGTGCCGTCGCGGGTGTAGGCGGTGCGGCCATCGGGAAGGGTGACCATGAAGAAGCCCTCGCCATTGATGGCAAGATCGAGCTCCTTTTCTGTGATGGCGGCGCTGCCCTGGCTCATCACGCGGGAGGTGGCCGAAAGGCGTACGCCCGAGCCGATCTCGATGCCGACCGGCACCTGGGTGCCGTTTTCAGAGGTCGAGGCGCCGGAGCGGCGGTAGGATTGGTAGAGCAGATCCTGGAATTCGGCGCGCTGGCGCTTGTAGCCCGTGGTGCGCATGTTGGCGATGTTGTTGGAGATGACCTCGACATTGCGCTCCTGGGCGGCCATGCCGGTCGATGCGATATAGAGTGCTTTCACGGTAGCTGCTCCTGGAACTATGCCTGGGTGTCGCCGAGCCGCTGGATGGCGGAGCGACGCAGTTCGTCCTGCTTGTTCATGAGGTCGGCGAGCGAGGAGTAAGCTCGCGTCACGCGGATCATTTCGGTCATTTCACCCACCCCCGAGACATTGGAGCGCTCAAGAGCGCCCTGGACGACCGCCGTGGCGGTGGCCGGGAGTGGCGTGCCGCCGGCAAACATGGTGTCGCCGGTGCGGGTGAGTTCCTGGGCGTTTTCGAATTCGACCACCTGGAGAGCGCCCTTGTTGCCGGCGCTGGAGGTGACGGCCCCTTCGGGGGTAATGGCGATGTCGATTTCTTCCGGCGCAAAGACGATCTGGTTACCGCCATCGGTGAGCACCGGATAGCCGTTCTGGGTCACCAGCACGCCGTCGGAATTGATTTCGAAGGCGCCATTGCGGGTATAGCGGATGCCCTCGGGAGCCTGGACGGCAAAGAAGCCTTCGCCGGCGAGCGCCAGATCGAGCGGATTGCCGGTCTGGGTCACTGCGCCCGGGGCGAGGTCGTGCATGGTCGCCCAGTCCTGCACGTAGGAGAGTTCCTGACTGCCGCGCGGAAAGGTGCGGTCGGCGGCGACCGGCATGATGTATTCTTCGAAAAGGATCGCCTCGGCCTTAAAGCCGGTCGAGTTGATGTTGGCCAGGTTGTTGGCCACCACATCCATCTGCCGCTGCAACGCCATCTGGCGCGACAGTCCGATCAGTTGCGCGTTCTCGATCATGCGCGGTTCCCCGTTGTTCGTCGCAAGCCACCTGCTTCCCCAAGTCGGCGGCTTCGTTCGGGACAATGCAGGGAGCATGCCAGCTTAGGAAATGTAGCGATCTCAAATAGTTAGCTGATGGGAAGATTGGTTTGCGCTGGAACATGGTTAACCGGCGGGAAAAATCTACCCGGCAATAACTGCCGCCCCGTATCCAAATCGTAACCATTCGTTAACCCTGTGGGCATTAGCTGGGCGAACGGAAAAAGCGCCGGAAACCGGGGGATTCGTAAGGCCTGCCATGAGCGATGTGACCGAAACGGACGTTAACGCCGCATCCGCTGCCGGCAAGAAGGGCCTGCCCCGGATCGCCTTGATCGGCGGCGGGGTGGCGCTGGTGCTGATCCTGGGTGGGGCTGGCGCTTTCTTTTTCACCCAGTCCGGGTCATCCGGCGGCCATGAAGAAGCAGCCGCCGCGGCAGCGACGACGGCGTTCTACGACCTGCCCGACATTACGGTAAACCTTAATTCCGATGACGGGGCGCCCACATTCCTGCGGCTCAAGGTGACGCTGGAAGTGCGCGACGAAGCGATGATCGCGATGATCGAGCCCAAGATGGCGCGGGTGCTCGATGCCTTCCAGGTCTATTTGCGCGAGCTGCGCCGCTCCGATCTGGAAGGATCGGCTGGCATCTACCGGCTGCGCGAGGAATTGCAGCGCCGGGTCAACCTCGCCGTCTATCCGGCGAGCGTCGACAATATCCTGTTCAAGGAAATCCTCATTCAGTAGGGCATGATGGCCAACGAAACCGGAAATGGAGACGGCGGCGGGCTGGGCGACGATTGGGCCGCCATGCTCGAAGCGGAAGCCGGAGGCGGCGACACTGCCGGCCGCGTGCTCAACCAGGACGAGATCGACTCGCTTTTGGGCTTCGATGCGAGCGCGAGTTCGAGCGTCGAGTTGACGGGGGTACGGGCGCTGATCAATTCGGCGCTGGTCTCTTACGAACGCCTGCCGATGCTGGAAATCGCCTTCGACCGGCTGGTGCGGCTGGCGACGACGACGCTGCGCAATTTCACTTCCGACAATGTAGAAGTCTCGCTCGATTCGATCACGTCGGTGCGGTTCGGAGACTATCTGAACTCCATTCCGCTGCCGGCCATCCTGTCGGTGATCAAGGCCGAGGAATGGGACAATTTCGGGCTGCTGACCGTGGACAGCTCGCTCATCTACTCGATGATCGACGTGCTGCTCGGCGGGCGGCGTGGAACGAGTGTCATCCGCGTCGACGGGCGGCCCTACACCACCATCGAGATGGCCCTGGCGCGGCGGATGATCGAGCACATTCTCGATGACATGCGCAAGGCGTTCGAGCCGTTGGCGCAGGTGACGTTCAAGCTCGACCGGATGGAAACCAATCCGCGCTTTGCCGCCATCTCGCGGCCCGGGAACGCGGCCATCCTCGTCGAGCTGCGGATCGACATGGACGATCGCGGCGGCAAGATCGAGATCATGCTGCCCTATGCCACGATCGAGCCGATCCGCGAACAATTGCTCCAGATGTATATGGGCGAAAAGTTCGGCCGCGATCCGATATGGGAAGGGCATCTGGCGACCGAGATCTATGCCGCCGATACCGAGATATCGGCGGTGCTGCATGAACTCGAACTGCCGCTCTCCAAGGTGCTCAAGCTCGCCGAGGGCGATACGATCATGTTCGACCGCGCGCCCTCTGATCCGGTGACGCTCAGATGCGGCGATGTCGATCTCACTAAGGCGGTGATGGGGCATATCGGGAAGAACGTTTCGGTCCGGGTGACCCGGCCGCTCAACCCGCCAAAGGTGACGATGGCGGCATTCGAGGCGATGGAAGAAAGCGCGGAAGGCAAATAAAATGGGGTTGCCGCTGGGATTGATAATCGAGATTGCCGTCGCCGTTCTGCTCGCGACGACAATCGGTTACTGCGTGGTTCTCAACAGGCGAATCAAGATGCTGCATGCCGATCGCGCGGCCCTGCAGCAGATGATCGCCGATCTGGTGCAAGCCACCACCATGGCCAACGGGGCGATCAAGGGCCTCAAGGAAACCGCGATCGAAGCCGACGAGCGGCTCAATCAGCGTTTGAACGATGCCGAGCGCTTCGCCATCGAACTGGCCAATCACGTCAATGCTGGCCAGGCGGTGATGGACCGGATCGCCAAGATCACCCAGGCGGCGCGCTCGCCCAGTGGCGGTGGTGACGGTAACCGTGCGGGCTCGGCGCTGCGCACGCTGCAGGAACACCAGCGGCGGCGGGAGAGCGCGGCGTGAAGCAGATCCGGCTACTCCCTGTCGTTGTTCTGGCCGCTTCGGCGCTGCTGGTGCTCAAGACCTTCGGTATCGTGTCGGGGCAGGGGTATATTCTGGGCGGGGTGAGCGCGGCACAGGCGGCGGGCGCCGGAACAGCGCAGGCAGAAGTGGCGTCCGAAGCCGTCGAGGCCGAGCATGGCGAACTCAGTCCATCCGAAGCGGCGGCTGAAGCTCTTTTCGATGCGGTGCCATCCCATGTCGCGCGGGATGGTGAAGTCAATATTCTCGAGGCGGCCAATGACGGCGCGGCTATGCCGGTTGATGCCCTTGCGGGATCGAGCGAGGCGCTGATCCTGGAGAGGCTCACGGAGCGACGGGCCGAACTTGATGCGCTGGCCGCCGAGCTCGAAACGCGGCTCGCCGTGGTCGAGGCGGCGGAGCTGCGTATCGAGGAGCGCATGGCGGAACTGAGCGCCATCGAGGCTGAAATCAATGCCTTGGTCGATGCTCAGGAGACGGCAGAAGCCGAGCAGTTCGCAGCCATCGTGGCCATGTATGAGAACATGCGTGCCGGCGATGCGGCGACGATCTTCAACGATCTCGACCGCGATGTGCTCGTGCGCGTGGGTCGCGCAATGAGCCCGCGCAAGCTGGGCCCGATCATGGCTGAGATGGACACGTCCAAGGCGCAGGAGCTGACCGTGCTGCTGGCTCAGACCGGGCCGACAGGCCAAGCCGGCCTCCCCGAGCCGACAACGCCCGACTATGCCAATCTGCCGCAGATCGTCGGGCAATAGCCGGCTTTTCCGGTAAGGCCATCTTAAGCGCTGGTGACTAGTCTGCCTCCGAAGTCAGGGCGGCAGGCAGAATGCTTTCGACCACACAGAAACGTGGACGCTCCAATGCTGTGATTTTCGACGCCGCGAGAGCTATCTCGCTGGCGTTTTTGTTGCTAGCCGGGTTTCTGGTTTCAACAGCGGCGGCGCGTGCCGAGGAGAGAATAACGCTCGAAGCGCAGCGGCACGAGAATTACGGCCGGCTGATCCTCACCTTTACCGACCGGCTGACGCTGCCCGAGCATGCGGTGTCCAGCGACAACGGCGTGCTGGTGATCGAGGCGCCTGGCGAGCCGATGAGCGGGTTCCTGCCCGATGTGGGCACGATTCTGAGTGAATATGTCGCCGTTGCACGGTTCGACCCGGACCGGACCAGCATCCGGATGGGCCTGCGCGGCAATTTCCAGGTCAATACCATCGCCGCCGGAGAACAGCTCTATATTGACCTACTCCCCGCCGACTGGGTGGGACTGCCGCCGGCGCTGCCGCCCGAAGTGGTGGCGCGGCTGGCCGAGCGGGCTGAAGAGGCGGCACGGATTGCCGAGGAGCGGCGGCGGGCCGAGATGGCCGCCGAATATGATCCGCAGCCGGAAATCCGGGTGGGGCGGCATCCCACATTCTCGCGTATCGCGTTCTCCTGGAATGTGGGTACCAAGGCCGAGTTTACCCGCGAGGGCGGCGCGGCCTCGCTGCGGTTCGATTGGCCGGTGCCGGTCGATCTTTATCCGATCCTTTCGGACAAGCCGGTCGAGTTGGGAGAAGTCGAAAATATTGTTCATGGGGCCGATACCGAAATCACGTTCGAGGTGGCTGCAGACGTCGAGGTCCGCTTCTATGAACAATCGAGCAGCGAGTTCATTCTCGATGTCGGCATTCCCGGAAGCGATGAGGAGACCTTCGATATCGCCGCGATAGCGGCGGAGCTCGAGGGAACTGCAGGACCCGACGCGCAAGGTGCGACTGATCCGGCGGATTACAGCGAACCGGAAAATTCGGGGGTCGTGCGACCGCATGTCAGCACGGTCGGGGCAACGGTTCGGGTGGTGTTTCCCTTCACCGAGGAAACGCCCGCAGCCGTGTTCCGGCGCGGCAATGTCTTGTGGATGCTGTTCGACACACGGACCCAACTGGCACGGCCGGACGAGCAATCGAGCGAAATCCTGGACGGGTTGGCGAGCGACTTCACCGTCGAAAGCACCGGGGCGGCCTATGTGGTGCGCATGGTTCTTAACGAGAACCGGCTTGCAACCCTGGCCTCGGAAGGCAGGGCATGGGTGCTTTCGCTGGGGGACATCCTGCTTTCGGCTACGCGCCCGGTGACCCTGGAGCGGCGGAAATCGCCGCAGGGATTGTACGAAATGCTGGCCGATCTGGAACGGCCCGCGCAGGTGCATCAGTTGCGCGATCCCGAGGTGGGCGACATTCTCGATGTCGTCACCGTCTATCCCCCGGCGCGAGGCGTCGTGCGCGATCTCGAATTCGTTGATTTCCAGGCGCCTCGCTCGGTGCATGGGCTGGTCGTCAAGCCACTGCATGAAGGCGTGAGCGTTTCGATCGAGGACCAATACGCGGTGATCGCCGCCGACTCTGGCCTGACACTTTCGGCCGATGACGGGGTGCGCTATCGCACGCCGGAAACATCGAGCCAGAGCGCTCTCGATCTGGTTTCCGTCATGGCGCTTAATCCGGAAGCGTTCAATGCGGCGCGTAACGACCTTCTGGCGCAGATTTCGCGGGCCGAGGGGCGGGCACTTGACCGGGCACGGCTCGATCTGGCCCAGTTCTACCTGGGCAACAACCTGGCTTTCGAAGCCATAGGCGTGCTCGAGGTCATGGAGCGGGAATTGCGGCAGGAGGCCCTGACCCCGCAGATGAATGCGACGCTCGCGGCGGCAAACGCGCTGGCCGGAAGGGCGGAGGACGCGCTGACGCTGCTCAATAGCGATGCAATGCGCGACGAAGCCGATGCCATGGTGTGGCGCACCATCGCCAAGGTCGAAAGCGGTGATTTCGCCGGCGCGCGGCTCGATGCGTTCGGGGCCGACACAGTGGTGGACAACTATCCCAACTGGATCCGTTCGCGCTTCCATCTTGCCGCCATCCGTGCGGCGGTGGAGGAGGAAGACGTTGAGATGGCCACCGACATGTTGGGCATCGTCGATCTCGCGACGCTCTCGCGCGATCAAGTGGCCGAATATGAGTTGCTCGCCGGCCGGCTCGACCAGCTCAACGGGCTCTATGCGGAGGCGCTGGAAAGCTATGGACGGGTGATCGCGTCGGACCGGCGCATGGCGTCGACCGAAGCGGTCCTGCGCACGATCGAGCTGCTCGATGAGATGGGAAGCCTCGATATGGCGCGCGCCATCGATACACTTGCGGTGCAATCGACGATCTGGCGCGGCGATCAGCTCGAGATCGACATCGTTGCAAAGCTCACCGACCTGCAATACCGCAACGGGGACTACCGCGACGCGTTCGTCCTCACGCGGGAAATGGCCGACAGTTTCGAGGATGCAAGCCTTCTCGATCCGTTGCTGGCACGGGCACGGGTGGAGTTTTCCGGGCTGTTCCTCGATGGACAGGCGGATTCGCTCGACCCTGTCGCGGCGCTGGCCATCTACTACGACTACCGCCACCTCACCCCGCCGGGTGCGGAGGGCGACATGATGATCCGCAACCTGGCCCAGCGGCTTATCGAGGTCGATCTGCTGGCGCAAGCCGCCGAATTGCTGCGCTATCAGGTGGACAATCGCCTGGAGGGCGCTTCGCGGGCCCAGGTCGCGGCCGATCTGGCCGTGGTCCACATCGCCAATCGCGATCCCAATTCGGCGTTGCGCGCGCTCTACGATACGCGGCTGGCGGGGCTGCCGCCGGGATTGCAGCGCCAGCGGCGGGTGCTGGAGGCCAGTGCGCTGATCCAGGCCAACCGGCAGGATCTGGCGCTCGACTTGCTCTCGAGCCTCTCGGGGCGGGACATCGAATTGCTGCGCATCGATGCGCTCTGGAAGGCGCGGCGCTATTCGCAGGCGAGCGAACTCATCGAAGCGCTTTATTCCCCCGACCTCGCTAACGGCGAACTCAGCCCGGTGGGGCGTTCCAACGTGGTCAAGGCGGCGGTGGGCTATGTTCTGGCCAACGACCAGATCGGCCTCTCACGGCTGCGCAGCCGGTTCTCGGGCGTAATGGCGACGACGCCGGAATGGCCGATGTTCGCTTTCGTTTCCGAAGAGGTCAATCCGGAGGGTTCGACCTTCCGCGAGATTGCGCGGCAGGTGGCCGATACCCAGGCGATCAACGGATTTCTGAACGCTTATCGCGAGATTTATGCCGGGCAGGACGCGGTGACACCGCTGCGGGCCGCACCCGAGGCAGGAGCGGTGGCGAGCTTGTAAGGGATTTGGCCCGGCGCTGATCCGGCAATCGCTTATGCTTCGATTGACCTCGCTTTGCGAGGTTGAGCCTCACCCCGTAAAGCTCCGTATCAGCGATCCTGCCACCAGGTGCCAGCCGTCGACGAGGACGAAGAAGATCAGCTTGAAGGGTAGGGAGATGATGACCGGGGGGAGCATCATCATGCCCATGCTCATGAGCACCGAGGCCACGACCATGTCGATGACCACGAAGGGAAGAAAGAGCAGGAAGCCGATCTCGAAGGCTCGGCGCAACTCGGAGATCATGAAGGCCGGGATGAGGATGCGCAACTCGAGCTCTTCGGGATTTTCTGGGGCAGGGGTCTCGGTGAGATCCATGAACAGCATCACGTCCTGCTCGCGGACATGGGTGCGCATGAATTCGTGCACAGGGCCGGCGCTCAACTCGAGAGCTTCGGCCATCTCGACTTCGCCGGCAATCAAGGGAGCGATGCCAGCGTTATAGCTGGCCTCGAGGGTCGGCGCCATGATGAAGGCGGTCAGAAACAGCGCAAGCGAGATCATCACCGAATTGGGCGGCGCTGTCTGCAGGCCGATGGCGGTGCGCAGCAACGAGAGCACGACCACGATACGCGTAAAGCTCGTGACCATCACCAGGATGGAGGGAGCCAGCGCGAGAACGGTGATGAGCGCGATCAACTGGATCCCGCGCTCGGTCAGTGTGGTCTCGTCGCCGAAATCGATCGAGATGTCCTGGGCGAGGCCCACGCCAGGAAGGAGGAGAAGGGAGGCTGTGGCAAGTCCGAGGCCCAGCAGCAAGGCCGCGCCGGGGCGAAGGCCACGGCGCGCTGGCGCGTCAGGACTTGGAGGTGGCGTCCTCGTAATCTTTATCCCTCGCCTCAAGCAGCGGTTCGGGTTCCACCGTGGTGGTCGCCGTCATCGCTAAGCTTGTAGCTGAGTCGGAAGAGCCGCGGCCCGGTTTGTCGGTCTTTCCCCCATCGAGTTGCGGTTCGGTATCGACCGGGCGCAAAAGGCCGGTGTGGCGCAGGGAGCCAGTATTGGGCCTAATGGGCGCCACCGGCTCGGGCGCGGCGACGGGAGCATGTTCTGCCGGCTTGCGGCGCTGAGGACGCTGAACCTGCTGCACTGGGGGAGCGGAAAAGCCGGATTCGACCACCAGATCGTTGGGGCCGCCGATGACGATCAGGTGCTCTGTTTCGTCGCGGCGGACGATCACGGCCTGGCGCTTGTTGTCGATGGCGATCGAATCGATGACGGCGAGGCGCCGGTTACGGCCGCGTCCCACATTGCGCGAGGCATCGCCCACCAGCTTGATCAGCCACACCGCGAGCACGATGAGGACCACCACGATGGCGAGCGCGATGAACATGGTGACGTAATTGGTTTCGCCGCCGAACAGGCTGGTCAGAAATCCCACGAGCAAGCTCCAAATGATTGGCCCCTATCGCCCGACACATAACGGCAGGCGCGATGGCGGGCAATACTTGCCTAGCATAGGACATCATGGGGCCAAAATAGGGAGAATTCGGCAGCGCATATGACCCATGGTTAACGGCTCATTAACCATGTGATGGGCAGAATTTGCCCAGTTAACAAAGTCTGACCGGATTCGCACTTCCATGGCCATTGGCGACCTGCCGATTTTTGCGGCGCTCAGGAACAAAATGCAATGGCACCAGACGCGCCAGACGCTTTTGGCCGAAAACGTCGCCAATGCGGAAACGCCTGGCTATCGCGGGCGCGATCTTACGGCTTTCTCCACCGATGATGCAGTGCGCGGGACGGCGAGCGTTACCACGCTCGCGACCAATGCACGGCACTATGCCGTGGGCACCGACCCGTCGCGCGCAATGGGTGCTCGGACGATGAACAGCTTCGAGATCATGCCCGAGGGCAATGGGGTGACGCTGGAAGAAGAGATGATGAAGGTCACCACCAACCAGATGGATTACCAGGCGGCAACGACGCTTTATTCGCGCTCCATGCGCGTGATCAGGATCGCGCTCGGCAAGCAGGCGTAAGGAATACCCAATGAATGACTTCATGACATCGATCAAGATTGCCGGCTCGGGGCTCAACGCCCAGACGGCGCGCATGCGGGTGATCGCCGAAAACATGGCCAACGCGGATTCGGCTGCCCGGACGCCTGACGAGGACCCGTATCGGCGCAAGATTCCGACCTTTCACGCCATGCTCAACCGCGAGCTGGGTGCTTATGAAGTGAGCGTAGGGCCGCTTTCGCCGGATATGAGCGATTTTTCCTCGCGCTACGAGCCGGGACATCCGGCAGCCGACGAGAACGGTTATGTAAGCTATCCCAACGTCAACACGCTGATCGAGAGCATGGATATGCGCGAGGCGCAGCGGACGTATGAGGCCAACCTCAATGTGGTGACCGTAGCGCGGCAGATGCTGGGCCGGACGCTGGACATTCTGCGCGGGTAGGGCGCCGTGCCACCCGGTAGCGCGACAAGGATCCAAGGGGATTATTAAATGGCAACTCCGTTCAACGCCGCCGCCGCGGCTTATGGCAATGTCTCGCGGCTGATTTCCGATCAGGCGGCGGGTAAGCTCCCTGCGCCGAGCGCGGGCGCGGCGGGGCCTGATTTCGGCCAGATGCTGACCGAGCAACTCAACTCGGTGACCGAGGCTGGGCAACGGTCCGACCAGCTCGCCATCGACATGGTGAACGGCAAGGCCAATGTGATCGACGTGGTGACGGCACTGGCCGAAACCGAGACGGCGATGGAAACCATGGTGACGGTGCGGGATCGGGTGATTTCCGCCTATGAAGAAATCATGCGGATGCCAATTTAGTTTGGCCCATATCGGCCTGCAAATGGCATTCGCCTGCGCTTCCGGTGCTCACGTACTCCAAGTACGCTCCGCTCCGGTTCTCGACGAATACCATTTTCGGCTCGATCTGAGCCAAACTGCTCATCACGCGCATGTATGATGTAAACTCTCGTTAACGAATCGCGTGGGGCCGAGATGACAGGGGCAGAGACGCTCGACATTGCTACGTCCGGCATCTGGACGCTGATCATCATTTCGGCACCCATGATGATCGTGGGGCTGGTGATCGGCGTGATCATCGCGCTGTTCCAGGCGCTGACCCAGATCCAGGAAATGACGCTGGTGTTCGTGCCCAAGATCATCGCGATCTTCGTCACCATGCTTTTGACGCTGCCGTTCATGGGGGCGACGATGGCGGCCTATATGAACGAGATCGTCGATATGATCATCATGGGCTTTTAACGGGCCATGACGGTCAGTCTGAATCCCGAGATCGCCTATTATTTCTTCCTGATCTTTGCGCGGCTCGGGACCATTCTGATGCTGCTGCCGGCGCTAGGCGAGCAAACCATTCCGGCGCGGATGCGGTTGACCTTCGCGCTGGCCTTTGCCGTCATCCTCTATCCGCTCGTCGCGCCGCAACTGGGTGGTGTGCCCGAAACGGTGGCCGGACTGGCCGCCGCGGTAGGCCATGAGCTTGCCGTGGGCTTCATCCTTGGCGGGCTGATCCGGCTGATCCTTTCGGCTGCCCAGGTGGCGGGGGCGGTGATCGCCTTCCAGATGGGCCTATCCATGGCGCAGACGACCGATCCGACCCAGGCGGGTGTACAGGGCGCGGTGGTTGGCAATTTTCTCGCCATGCTCGGTGTGACGCTGATCTTTGCCACCGACCTTCACCACATGCTGCTGGCCGGGGTTTATGCCAGCTACGCTTATTTCCCGCCCGATGCGCCGCTGATGCTGGGCGATGCGGCGGAGATGGCCGTGCGGATCATCGCGCAGTCCTTCGTCATCGGTATTCAGATGAGTGCGCCGCTGCTGGTGTTCGGGCTGGTGTTCTATCTGGGCCTCGGCATCCTGGGGCGGCTGATGCCGCAGATCCAGGTGTTCTTCATGGCCATGCCGGCCAACATCATCATCGGGTTGATCATCTTCGCGCTGCTCCTGAGCCTCACCATGACGCTCTATATCGGCCACCTCGAAGATCATTTCGCGCAGTTTCTGGGGTAGTCCATGAGCGACGACAAACCGGAACAGAGCGAAAAGACGGAAGACCCTTCCCAGAAACGTCTCGAAGACGCGCACAAAAAGGGCGACGTGGTCAAAAGCCAGGAGGTGACGACCTGGTTCATGGTGCTCGGTTCGGCGCTGGTCTTTGCGTTCGTCGCGCCGATGACCAGCGGATCGATCCTTTCGACGCTGAGCGAATATCTGGCACGGGCCGATCTCTATGAGGTGGGCGGTCCAGGGTTCAACCAGTTCATCTACGGTGCGACGACCACGCTGCTCGGCGCGCTGCTGGTGCCGATGATGCTTCTGGCGCTGTGCGGCGTGATCGGCAACATGGTGCAGCACCGGATGGTATTCTCGGCGGAAAACCTCAAGCCCAAACTGTCCAAGATATCGCCGCTCGCCGGCTTCAAACGGCTATTTTCCACCGAAGGGCTGGTCAATTTCGCCAAGGGTCTGTTCAAGCTCGTCGTGTTCTCCACCATCATGGTGATGGTGGTCTGGCCCGACAGGGACCGTCTATCGACCATCATGACCGCCGACCCGATCGTGATGCTGGAGCTGTTCCAGGAGATCGGGATCAAGATCTTCATCGCCACGCTGATCGCCATCACCGTGGTGGCGATGCTCGATTATCTCTACATGCGCCACAAATGGTGGCAGCGGCAGATGATGACGGTCAAGGAAGTCCGCGACGAGTATAAACAGATGGAGGGCGATCCGCAGCTCAAGGGCCGCATCCGCCAGATCCGGCTCGAGCGTAGCCGCAAGCGCATGATGGCCGCCGTGCCCGAGGCGACCGTCGTGGTGACCAACCCCACCCACTTTGCCGTGGCGCTCAAATATGATCGCGAGATGGCCGCGCCACAGGTGGTGGCCAAAGGGGTGGATTCGATTGCCCTACGCATCCGTGGGCTGGCCAAGGATCACGATATCCCCATCGTCGAGAACCCGCCGCTGGCGCGGGCGCTCTATGCCGGTGCGGAGGTAGGGGAGACCATTCCGGCCGAACATTTCAAGGCGGTGGCGCAGATCATTGGCTATGTGATGCGGCTGAAACAGCGCTCGGGGTGGAAGAGCGGAGAATGATGCAGGGTCAAACGTAGGCGCTGCTTTGCCGGGCAAGGTTGCTGAATCCCGGATTTATTCCCCGAATCCCGTGCAGCATTTGGCGCGAATTCAACCTGGATTGTTAATACGAGGTTAATCCGCACTACCCAAGCCAAAGGCGCGTTTGCTACCAATAGAAGCCCGATTCGCTGGGTGAGCGTTTGAGACGAGGAACAGAAGAGATGGCGATGGCCCGGATGGACGAGGACAGCTATCCCGAGCCCGTGGTGGCGCGGCCATCCTCGAACGCGGCCTTTTGGCGTGTGGTCATCCTTTCACTGTGTTTCATTGCGATCGCTGTGGCGTTTTCCTTTATGGGAGAAACCATCTCGCCCGAGATGATCGTGCTGTTGCTCGGCATTCTCGCAGTGATCGGCGTCTTCTCGCTGTTCGCACTGGCGGCCGGGCTGTTCCGGTTCGTGGGCGGCTCCGAAAAACGTACCCTGGCGCGGGCCATAGTCGACAGCTTGCCCTATGGGGCGGTCGTAACCGACAGAGAGGGCAAGATATTTTACGCCAATGCCCAATATTCGGAGCTCTCGAAGGGAATTTCCAAGGGCATTCCGGTGGGCGTGCCGCGGCTTTTCGCCAGCCAACCCGAGGCGAGCGAAGCGGTTTACCGCCTGTCGCGGGCGGCACGGGACGGACGATCGATCGTTGAAGATATCCGCATCGCCCGCGGGCAATCTGCGGCGCACTGGTTTCGGGTGACGGTACGCGCGCTGCCCGACTACGATGGCGCGCCAGGGAAATCGGTGATCTGGACCGTCGAGGACATCACCCGCGATCGCGAGGCGCAGGAGAACTTCTACGTCGAGCTGCAAAAGGCGATCGACTATCTCGACCATGCCCCGGCCGGGTTCTTTTCCGCAAACGCGCGCGGACGCATTCAGTATATCAACTCGACCCTTGCCGACTGGTTGGGCTATGACCTTGCCGCTTTCGAAGCCGGCGATCTCGATTTGGGAGAGATCGTCCACGGAGACGGCGCCGGCCTGCTGATGGGCGGCGGGCAGGACGGGGCGGTGAGGACCGAGATCATCGACCTCGATCTGGTACGCCAGGACGGTACAAATCTGCCCGTGCGGCTGCTGCATCGCGCGGCGCGGCTGGCGGAAGGCGAGTTGGGCGAAACGCGCACTCTTGTGCTCGACCGCTCGCGGGGCGTCGATGGCGAGGAAGCGTTGAGGGCGGCCGAAGTGCGGTTCTCGCGGTTCTTCAACAATACTCCCATCGCCATCGCGGCGCTCGATGCCAGCGGCAGGGTGGTGCGCACCAACGCGCCGTTCACGCGGATTTTCGGCCTGACTTCGGGTGAGCGGGGCATCGAAGGGCTCGAAGTCGCGACCCTCATCGATACGGACAATCGCGAAAAGCTGGCGGCGGCACTGTCCGATGCGCGGGCGCATAAATCGGAAATCGCGCCCGTGGATGCGACCATTCCGGGTGAAAAGGCGCGCAGTGTGCGGATGTTTATTTCCGGGGTCGAGCAGGGCGGGGAGAGCGACGAGGCGGCAATCCTTTATGCCCTCGACATGACCGAGCAGCGTCAGCTTGAAGAGCAGTTCGCGCAGGGCATGAAAATGCAGGCCGTGGGCCAGCTCGCCGGCGGGGTGGCGCACGATTTCAACAACGTCCTGACCGCCATCATCGGATTTTCGGACCTGCTGCTTTTGAAGCACAAGCCCTCCGATCCGTCGTTCTCGGACATCATGTCGATCAAGCAGAGCGCCAATCGCGCCGCTGGGCTGGTGCGGCAGCTCCTCGCCTTCTCGCGGCGGCAGACACTGCGCCCGCAGGTGCTCGAAGTGCCCCAGCATATCGACGACCTCACGGTGCTGTTGAAGCGGCTCATCGGCGAAAAGGTGACGCTTGATGTCGAGCATGGGCGTGAGGTTTGGCCGATCCGCGCCGATCTCGTTCAACTCGAGCAAGTGATCATCAACCTTGCGGTCAACGCTCGCGACGCAATGCCCGAGGGCGGACAGATTACCCTCAGAACGCGCAATGTGGATGTGGCCGAGGCCGAGACGCTGACTTACCCGGGCTTTGTACCCGCCGACTACGTACTGATCGAAGTGGCCGATACCGGCACGGGCATGACGCCGGAAATCATGGAAAAGATCTTCGAGCCGTTCTTTTCCACCAAGGAACTGGGCAAGGGCACCGGGCTGGGCCTTTCGATGGTCTATGGCATTATCAAGCAGACCGGCGGCTATATCTATCCCGAATCCGAAGTGGGGGTCGGAACGACGTTCCGCATCTTCCTGCCGCGTCACATTCCGATCGAAAAGGAAGAAGTGGCCAAGGCCGCGGCTGCGCCCGTCAAGGATCTCACCGGCAACGAACGCATCTTGTTGGTCGAGGACGAGGAAAGCGTGCGCATGTTCTCGGCACGGGCTCTTTCCACGACCGGCTATGAGGTGTTCGAAGCGGGATCGGGCGAGGAGGCCCTGGAGGTGATCGAGGAGGTCAATGGCGAACTCGATCTCATCATTTCCGACGTGGTGATGCCGGAAATGGACGGGCCGACGCTGCTTACCGAGGTGCGCAAGCGCTATCCGGAGCTCAAGGTGATCTTTGTTTCCGGCTATGCCGAGGAAAGCGTGCGGCAGGGCCTGGAAGACGACAGGAGCGTGGAGTTTTTGCCCAAGCCCTATACGCTTGACCAGATAAATTCCAAGGTCAAGGAAGTGCTTTCAGGCAAGCGGGAGTCCCGGGACGACTAGGATTTGTCCTCAGGCTCGTCGGCTTCTCCGTTCGTTGCCGTGAAGGACGCGCCGAGGCCGGCTCCGATGGCGACGCCAATGCCGATGCCTAGAGCAAGATTGTCGAGCGCTATGCCGATGGCAGCGCCGATGGCGACGCCCAATGCAATGCCAGTTCCCATATTCATCCTCGATCCTTTCCACGGCTTTGACGAAGCAAACCGCCGACGCGGCTGAGATGTTCCCCCCAAGTATAATGTTCTTATTTTGTCCCTTGACACAACTGAAACAAAATGAGAACAAATCAAGCATGGAAATCGATGTCGGCCGCGTTGCACGGGCGGGGCTTTGGTGGAATAAGGAGAGCGAGAAATGGCAGTTTCACAGCTTCGCGTTGTAGACGGGGGTTCGATGGACAAGAACAAGGCGCTCGAGGCGGCACTGGGCCAGATCGAGCGCAATTTCGGCAAGGGTTCGATCATGCGGCTGGGGGAGAACACCTCGGTCAATGTCGAATCGATCTCCACCGGCTCGCTCGGGCTCGATATCGCGCTGGGCATCGGTGGTTTGCCGCGCGGGCGCATCGTTGAAGTGTTCGGGCCGGAAAGCTCGGGTAAAACGACCCTGGCGCTGCATGTGGTGGCCGAGGCGCAGCGGGCTGGCGGCATTTGCGCGTTCGTAGACGCCGAACATGCTCTTGATCCTGTTTATGCGCGCAAGCTGGGCGTCAACGTCGATGATCTCCTAATCTCCCAGCCTGATGCTGGTGAACAGGCACTGGAAATCGCCGATACGCTGGTGCGCTCGGGCGCCATCGACGTTCTGGTCGTCGACTCGGTTGCCGCGCTCACGCCGCGCGCCGAACTTGAGGGCGAGATGGGCGATTCCCTGCCGGGGCTGCAGGCGCGCCTGATGAGCCAGGCGATGCGCAAGCTGACCGCTTCGATTTCCAAGTCGAAGGCGATGGTTATCTTCATCAACCAAATCCGCATGAAAATCGGCGTGATGTTCGGTTCGCCTGAGACCACAACCGGGGGGAATGCGCTCAAGTTCTATTCCTCGGTTCGCCTGGATATCCGCCGTATCGGTTCGATCAAGGATCGTGAGGAGGTCGTGGGCAACCAGACCCGGGTCAAGGTGGTTAAGAATAAGCTGGCTCCCCCGTTCCGTCAGGTCGAGTTCGACATCATGTATGGCGAAGGCATCTCCAAGACCGGCGAGTTGCTCGACCTCGGGGTCAAGACCGGGATCGTTGAAAAATCGGGTGCCTGGTTTTCTTATGACAGTCAGAGGCTCGGCCAGGGGCGCGAGAATGCGCGCCAGTTCCTCAAGGATAATCCCGAGATCGCCAACCAGATCGAGAACGGGGTGCGCGAGAGTGCGGGCCTTTTGGCTGCGGAACTGATTACCGCCGGCGAGGATGGCGGCGGTAGCGACGACTGATATCGGCAGGAATTCGGAATCATCGAGCGGTTGAAATCGAGCGGTTCCGACTCTACCTTTGGAAATGACCTCCCTGGCGCCGGGCAACCGGCGCCTTTTCTTGTTTGGGTGGACGCCTGTTCGCATTGCGCTTGCTTAGTGCACGCGTTATTAGGCTTGCTCAGGTTTTCGGGCCGGCAGCGAAGGTTGAGACCCCTTCTATCCGGCGCGCATAGAAGAATAATTCGGTGTGGCGCGTTCTGCCGCAGACAGGTTCCGGGCTCGATCATGACAAGCGTAAACGACATTCGTTCGACCTTCCTCGACTTCTTTGCCAAGAATGGTCACGAGAAGGTCGCCTCGAGCCCGCTGGTGCCGCGCAACGATCCGACGCTGATGTTCACCAATGCCGGCATGGTGCAGTTCAAGAACGTCTTCACCGGTCTTGAAAAACGCCCCTACAGCCGCGCGACCACCTCGCAGAAGTGCGTGCGCGCCGGGGGCAAGCACAACGACCTGGACAATGTAGGGTTCACGGCACGGCATCTCACCTTTTTCGAGATGTTGGGCAACTTCTCGTTCGGAGATTACTTCAAGGAACAGGCGATCGAACTGGCCTGGAACCTTGTGACCAAGGAGTTCGGCCTGCCCAAGGACAAGCTGCTGGTTACCGTCTATCATACCGATGACGAGGCAGCCGAATATTGGAAGAAGATTGCCGGCTTTTCCGACGACAAGATCATCCGCATTCCAACATCGGACAATTTCTGGACGATGGGCGACACTGGTCCGTGCGGTCCTTGCTCAGAAATCTTTATCGATCGCGGCGAGCACATCTGGGGCGGTCCTCCGGGCAGCCCGGAAGAAGATGGCGATCGCTTCCTCGAGTTCTGGAACCTGGTGTTCATGCAGTACGAACAGTTCGGCGACGGAACCCAGGAGCCGCTGCCCAACCCGTCTATCGATACGGGCATGGGACTGGAGCGCATGGCCTCCATCCTGCAAGGTGTTGAAAGCGTCTTTGAAACCGACATGTTCCGGCACGTCATTGATGCGACGGCGTCCGCCGTCGGCAAGGCGCCGACCGCCGAGACGGTTGCCTCTTATCGCGTGATCGCCGACCATTTGCGGTCCATGTCGTTCTTGATCGCCGACGGCGTCCTGCCGGCCAATGAAGGGCGCGGCTATGTGCTGCGGCGTATCATGCGCCGCGCCATGCGGCACGCCACCCTGTTGGGCACCAACAATCCCACGATCTATAAACTCGTTCCGGCGCTGGTGCGCGAAATGGGACAGGCCTATCCCGACCTCGTTCAGGGTGAGGCGATGATCTCCGAGACCATCCGCCTGGAAGAAGAACGCTTCCTCAAAACCTTGAGTCGCGGACTTCAGATTCTTGAAGATGAGACCGCTGGGCTGAGCCAAGGCGATACGCTTGCAGGCGAGACCGCGTTCAAGCTCTATGACACCTATGGCTTCCCGCTTGATCTGACCCAGGACGCACTGCGCCTGCGAGGCGTTTCGGTCGATCAGGCCGGGTTCGACCTGGCGATGGCCCGCCAGAAGGAAGAGGCGCGCAAGAGCTGGTCGGGTTCGGGAGATGCGGCGACGAGCGCCGTCTGGTTTGCGGTGGCCGACAAGGCCGGGGCGACCGAATTTCTCGGCTACGAAACCGAGGAAAGCGACGGCGCGATTCTGGCCCTGGTCAAGGATGGTGCGCGGGTCGATACGCTCAATGCCGGTGAAGAGGGTTTCATCGTTCTCAACCAGACCCCGTTCTACGGGGAGAGCGGCGGTCAGGTCGGCGATACCGGCGCGATGCTGAGCGAGGACGGCGCACGTATTGTAGTGCTCGATACCACCAAGCAGGCCGGTGGGGTTTTCGCCCATCGGGTCAAAGTCGAGAATGGATCCGTGGCGGTCGGCGACGCCCTGACGCTCAAGGTCGATCACGGCCGGCGCTCGTCCATCCGTGCCAACCACTCGGCCACGCATCTGCTGCACGAGGCGCTGCGCGAGGTGCTGGGCACACATGTCGCCCAAAAGGGGTCCTTGGTGTCGCCCGATCGCCTGCGTTTCGATTTTTCGCATACCAAGCCGATGAGTGAGGCTGAAATCGCCGAGGTCGAACGCCTGGCCAACGCGATCGTGCTGCAGAACGCGCCTGTCGAGACCCGCCTTATGGCGGTTGAAGATGCCGTCGAGGCCGGGGCGATGGCGCTGTTCGGCGAAAAGTACGGCGACGAGGTGCGTGTCGTGTCCATGGGCACGGCACTTGAAGGCGAAAAAGCGGGCAAGACGTATTCGATGGAGTTGTGCGGCGGCACGCATGTGCGGCGCACCGGCGATATCGGGCTGGTCAAGATTGTTGGCGAAAGTTCGGTTGCCGGCGGCGTGCGGCGTGTCGAGGCACTGACTGCCGATGGCGCGCGCGCTTACCTCAACGCCCAGGACGATCAGCTCAAGGTGATCGCCGCCTCTCTCAAAGTTTCGCCGCGCGACGCGGCGGCGCGGGTCGAGGCGCTGGTTGAGGAGCGCCGCGCGCTTGAGCGGCAACTCGCCGAGGCGCGCCAGAAGCTGGCGATGGGCGGCGGCGCTGCTGCAAACGGGGCGGCAGGCGAAACCGTCAACGGCGTGACCTTCATGGGGCGCGTGGTCGAAGGGTTGCAGCCCAAGGATCTGCGCGGCCTCGTCGATCAGGGTAAAAAGCAGCTTGGGTCAGGTGTCGTCGTGATCGTAGGAACCACCGAAGACGGCAAGGCGGGTATAGCGGTCGGGGTGAGCGATGACCTCGTGGCGCGCTACAGCGCCGTTGATCTGGTACGCGTGGGTTCTGCCGCGCTGGGTGGGCAGGGCGGCGGTGGCCGGCCGGATATGGCCCAGGCCGGCGGTCCCGATGGTGCCCAGGCGCATGCCGCAGTGGACGCGATCAAGGCGCAGCTCTCCACCTAACGGTAGCACAGACGCGGGTAAGCGCCAGCGCGCGGGGATTATCACGTGCGCTGGGATTGGAAGTTGGCAGAAATATACTCCTGCAACCTCGTCGGCCCGCGCTCGTAATCGGTGGGCTGGTCCGACGCCTCATCGATTACTGTTGCCGTCATGCACGCGTAAGAGTTGGCCGCGGGTTCAGAAAAGCCAAATCCCAGAAAGGTCCGCTCCCAATTTTTTCGTGGAATTTCCTCCACGTTGACGGCGATGCCGAGGACTTCCGCGAACGCGGCGGCGACGTCGCGCGAGGTATAGCGTTGGGGCCCTTCGACATGGATGATGCCGACGTCTGTTGCCGGGGTCAGCAGGCGGCGCGCGGCAGCGGCGCCGAGATCGTCCGGCGCAACCATGGGAATGGCGAGATCGGCAGGAAAGAAGCTGGGTAACGTTCTGCTCTCGCGCACCGCATCGAGCATCCCGATCCAGTTGCTCATGTAATACGCGCCACGATTGATGGCGACGGGAATAGGCAATGCTGTGATGAGCTGCTCGAATTCATAGAGCACCGTGAGGTCGCCGCACCGCTCGCCGGGCCGAGCGCCATAAGTGGAGGCGAGGACGATCTTTTCAAGCGCGGCGCCTTGGAGCGCTTCGGCGATCGCGGCGATGTTGGCGCGTTCTTCGGCGTCGGTGTCGGTCGCCGGATCGGCAGGCGGGTTGAGCAGAAAGGCGCGGGTGGCGCTGCCGAACAGATCACGTCGCGAATATCCGCCTCAGCGAGAGTCGCACCTCCGGCTTTCAGCGCCGCGGCGTGAGCGGTATTCCGCGATATGATGGTGGCAGGCTCGCCATATCGCAGCAATGCTCGCGCCGTTGCGGAGCCGACTTGCCCCGTTCCTCCGATAATGATGTTCAAGGCGATTCTCCTTGGTTCCTATAGCGCCGGAATAACCGCCAGCGATGTCAGGTTCCGTCAGGAGAAACGACGGGCACAAAAGAAAATGGCCCCAAAAGAGGGGCCACTTCCGCTTCGTTCAGGGAGGAATCAGAACGAAGCTTTGAGGCTGGCGCTGATGGCGAAGACGCTGCCCTGATCCCAGGACTCGCCACGAGCGTTGGTGCCGTCTTCGGTAATCGAATAGGAAACGCCGCCCGATAGTTCGGCCGCTTCCGAGAGAGTATACGCCCCTCCCAGGGAGACACCCCAGCGGTCGGTTTGAGTGCCGGCGGCCAAGACGCCGTCATCCCGAACTTGCGAGGTACCGCGATCCCAGGTCAGGCTGCCGAGTACAGTGAATTCCTCAGTGAGCTGATGTCCCACTCCCCCGGTCACTGTCCATCCGTCACGGTATTCAAGGTCCGTACCGATTTGCGGGATAGGTCCATCGATATCTACCTCTAAGCGGTCGACAATAGACCAATCCACCCATTTGACAGATGCCAACGCGAGCCAGCCAGGAGCGATGCCGGTCTGGCCGCGTAGTTCGAACGATTGAGGGGTCGTGACATTAGCCGTTGCGTCGCCGGTGAATATCGTGCCGCCGAAAGCGTCGCCGTCCAAATCATATTCGACCGGAGCATTATAGATGGCGCTGATCCGAAGGGCGATTTCTTCCATTTCGTAGGCGACACCGGCACGCCAGCCGAAGCCATTGCCGGAGATGTCGAGGTCGGAGGGACCTGTGGGGAGAAAAACGGTTGCATCGTATTCGAGCTGCTGGAGAGACGCCACCGATTACGCTGAACACGCCCCCCATTGCATCAAAGCCATAGGCGCAGGTTAGACCCGTATCGATAGAGGAAATGCGTTCGCTGATGGCTTGGCCCGAGGCCGCGGCATATGTCGGATCTCTGTCTGTCCCTGATCCCCATGGGTTCTGAACTGAAACGAGGCACGACGTGTTGTCGACGAGGTCTGCCTTAAAACCCACATTGTAGTGAATTCGATCTGCCGAGTGGGCAGCTTCGTCAAAGCCCGGCGCGCTGATTTCATGGGTAATATTGACGTTAGTGATCGTCGCTTCAGTTGCGTACGTATCGGGATCGAAAATGAAATCCCAGTTGTAGCCATTGGCTTCGAGACCGCCGGCATGGGCCGACGATGTCGCCATTGCCGCCAATGCGGCAATGGTGAAGACGCGGGTGCGCTTAAGCGTCATAGATTATCCTCCTCCATTGTGTTCGGAGCGCTCCTCCAGCGCTCGCGTCGCCAGCCATGCCTCACCTTTGAGGAGGGCTATTGACGTTTGCGTCAACGATCACCGTATTCGCGCCTGCGGTCAATCCGTGCCGCGTCCAATAACGACGAAAATGTGACAGTGAAGCGCAACTGCAACAGGCTGGATACGGCATGAAAAAAGGCGGCGCCCCGGAGGACGCCGCCTTTTCGGTTCCGGTGAGAACCGCTACTGGCCCATGGCCTTTTGCAGGTTCTGGTCGATGGCGTCCAGGAAGCCCATGGTGGAGAGCCAGGGCTGGTCTGGACCCACGAGAAGGGCGAGGTCCTTGGTCATCTTGCCTTCCTCGATCGTGTCGACGGTCACCTTCTCGAGCGTTGCTGCGAATTTGGCGAGCTCGTCATTGCCATCGAGCTTGGCGCGGTGCGCCAGGCCACGGGTCCATGCGAAGATCGAGGCGGTGGAGTTGGTGGAGGTTTCCTTGCCCTGCTGGTGCTGGCGGTAGTGACGGGTCACCGTGCCATGCGCGGCTTCTGCCTCGACGGTCTTGCCATCAGGGGTCATCAGCACCGAAGTCATCAGGCCAAGCGAGCCGAACCCTTGCGCGACGGTATCGGACTGCACGTCGCCATCATAATTCTTGGCGGCCCAGACATAACCGCCCGACCACTTGAGGGCAGCGGCAACCATGTCATCGATCAGGCGGTGTTCGTACCAGATCTTCTTGGCTTCGAACTGCTCCTTGAACTCGGTGTCGTAGATCTCCTGGAAGATGTCCTTGAAGCGCCCGTCATAGACCTTGAGGATGGTGTTCTTGGTCGAGAGGTAGCAGGGGACGCCGCGATTGAGGGCGTAGTTCATCGACGCGCGGGCGAAATCGCGGATGGAATCGTCGAGATTGTACATGGCCATGGCGATGCCGGCGCCAGGGGCCTGGAACACTTCATGCTCGATCTCGGACCCGTCCTCGCCCACGAACTTAATGGTCAGCTTGCCCTTGCCGGGAAATTTGAAGTCGGTGGCGCGGTACTGGTCGCCGAAGGCGTGACGGCCGACGATGATCGGCTGGGTCCAGCCGGGAACGAGGCGGGGCACGTTCTTGCAGATGATGGGCTCGCGGAAGATCACGCCGCCAAGAATATTGCGGATGGTCCCGTTGGGGGACTTCCACATCTTCTTCAGCCCGAACTCTTCGACGCGGGCTTCATCGGGGGTGATGGTGGCGCACTTGACGCCGACGCCGTGCTTTTTGATGGCGTTGGCGGAATCGATGGTCACCTGATCGTCGGTGGCGTCGCGATTTTCGACCGAGAGATCGTAATATTCAAGATCGATGTCGAGATAGGGATGGATCAGCTTGTCCTTGATGGCCTGCCAGATGATCCTTGTCATCTCGTCGCCGTCGAGCTCGACGACGGGGTTTTCGACTTTGATCTTGCTCATTAACGTCTCCTCGGTGGTGCTTTTCGCTCGCGCCCCTATAGCATTGGCCGCACAAAGCGCAAAGCTGTCCGAGAGGTCTATTTCGGCGGCAGGCTGGAGGCGAAGGCGAGGCATTCGTTGAGCCAGGCGACGAGCGCCGCGTCGTCCTCGATCACCTCGCCATCCACGGCGACAAACCCGGACATCGTCTTTTCGCCCATGATCATCGGCGTGCAGCCGGGGCGGGCGAGGGCGGCCTCATAGCCATCCTTGCCAACGCGGGCGATAAGCGCACCCTCCTTCATCACGGCGACCACCATGTTACCATCCAGCATGAAGGCGCTGCCGCCGAACATCTTCTTTTCGGCGAGGCCCGGCAGGGGCGCGAAATGCTCGCGGATGCGGTCAGCCAGGGTATCGGAAGCTTCACTCATGGTTTCAAAACCCGTTGGCGTCGCGATAGGTGTCGTAGCGGGGCAAAGCCGGGTCGAACATGTCCCAATCGAGATGGCTGCGCGAAAAGATCGCCTGGGTGGGCGCGAACCATGCGGGATCGTCGAAAAGTCCCGCGGGCAGCAGGATCAGCTTTGGTGCACGGGCGGTGCGTGCAAAGAGCGGCGTGCCGCAATTGGGACAGAAGGAGCGGGTGATTTCGGAACCCGAGGCGGCAATGCGGGAGTGGCCCTTCACTTCGCCGGAGATCGTCACGGCTTCGGATGGTACCAGTACAACCGTCGAGTGACCGGTGCCCGATGCTTTGCGGCAATCGCGGCACGAGCAGGCGAGCATCGATAGTACTGGACCGGCGACGGTCATGGCCACGGCGCCGCATGCACAAGTCGCGGTTTCATCGAGCGATAGGCGTGTCATGGCGAGAGGCTGGCACGGCACGGGGCGGCAGGCAATCTTGATTTGTCGGCGGGTCGCGCGTAAGCGGGCGGCAAACCTATTTGGAATGGGATCATGGCCGGTACCGACACCAGCAGGGAATTCGTTTTCCGCCCCACACCCGCGATCATTCTCGTCGAACCGCAACTGGGCGAGAATATCGGCGCGGCGGCACGGGCCATGGCCAATTTCGGGCTTTGGGACCTGCGGCTGGTCAACCCGCGCGATGGCTGGCCCAATGAAAAAGCCGTCGCCGCGGCATCCAAGGCCGATCACGTGATCGAGCGCACGCAGGTGTTCGATACCCTCGCCGAGGCGATGGCGGATCTGCATCTGGTTTATGCCACGACGGCGCGCAGCCGGGAGATGTTCAAGCCGGTGATCGGGCCCGACGAAGCGGCGAACCGGCTGTCGGCGCATATCGGGGCGGGTCACAAGGCGGGAATTCTGTTCGGGCGTGAGCGCTGGGGGCTCAACAATGACGAGGTGGCACTGTCGGATGCCATCGTTACCCTGCCGGTCGAACCGGCTTTCGCATCGCTCAATATCGCCCAGGCCGTGCTGGTGCTTGCCTATGAATGGCGGCGGGCTGCCCTTTCCGATGAACCGCTGCCCTTTGCCGGCGAAGAGGGCGAGCCCGCGCCGCGCGAACAATTGGTGGGCCTCACCGAACAATTGGGTGAAGCGCTGGATCGGGCCGGTTTCTTTAAGACGCCGGATAAGCGTCCGGGCGTAATGAACAATATCCGCTCGATGTTCGCGCGCGCCGGGTTCAATGCCCAGGAGGTGCGGACGCTGCGCGGTATCGTGGCGGCGCTGGATCGGCGGCACGAACGGGCCAATCCGACGCGTAACCAGCCGAGCGACGAACCGGATCTACAATAGTCCGCACGGTTGCAGCGGCGCATTGCCGCCGATAGGCTGCGGTCAAGGAGAACCAGCTCCACCCCGCCTCAAACCTTCTCTCCAGGTCCGTCCATGGCAGCGCCCACATCGTCGGCTTCGAGCCCGAGCATCGGCACACCGGAAAGCGGCATGGCGTTCATGATCGTGGCGGTGCTGCTGGTGCCGCTCAGCGATGCGCTTTCGAAAAGCCTGACCGGATTGCTCAACCCATTCGAGATCGCCTTCTGGCGCTTTCTGTTCCAGATGCTGGTGCTGGGCATGGTGATCCTGATTATGCGCCGGCGGCTGGTGCGAGGGCCCTGGCATCTGCTGATCCTGGGTGGCCTCACCTCGGCGGCGACGCTAGCGGCGCTGATCGGGGCGTTTGTTACGATGCCGATCGCGACGGCCATTGCGATCTTCTTTGTCGAGCCCCTGATCCTCACCGTGCTTTCGGGGCTGTTCCTGGGCGAGAAGGCCGGCATCCGCCGCTATGTTGCCGTAGGGGTGGGCCTGGTCGGTGCGGTAATCGTTATCCGGCCGAGCTGGGACATCTTCGGCTGGAGTTCGATCCTGCCGCTGGTGGCGGCGACCGCGTTTGCCGGCAACGCGATCGTCATCCGCAAGCTATCGCCGGTGATGGATGCGATTTCGATCCAATTCTGGTTTGCGCTGGTGGCGGTGGTGACCATCGGTGGGGGCCTTTTGGCCCTGGGGCGATTCGACCTCATCAGCATTACCGGCGGTTTTGATCCTGACGGGCCTTGGGGGCAGCTCTTGTTCATGGGTACGCTTTCGGCGTTCACCTTTTTCCTTTTTTCCGAAGCCTTTCGCCGTACTCCTGCCTCTACTCTGGCACCGTTCCAATATATAGAGATTATCGGCGCAACGATCGTGGGCTATGTCTTCTTCGGCGATTTCCCCGATCTATGGACGTGGGTGGGGACGGCAGTGATCCTGACTTCGGGGCTCTATGTGTTCCAGCGCGAGCGCAAACAGAGCCAGATCGATGCTCGCGCGGCGCGTGCACGGGCCAAATAGCCCGGTTGCGCTTGACTTTGCCGCGATTGACCCATAGAACCCGCCCATCCTGATCGGCTAAGCCATCAGGAAGCACCCGGGACCGTCGGTTTGCGATTTTCCGGTTCGGCCAAAAGGTTGAGCCAGAGTTCTTACGTTTTTCGCACGGTCTGTCGGCTCCGCTTCACAAGCGGAGCAGAGGAGGGCGCTGTCTTTGATCGTTATTAGAAAGGACATGCGATGTCGAAACGTCATACGCAGAAGCACAAGATCGACCGCCGCCTTGGCGAAAACATCTGGGGTCGTCCCAAGAGCCCGCTCAACGCCCGCGCCTATGGTCCCGGCCAGCACGGCCAGCGTCGCAAGGGCAAGCTTTCGGACTACGGCATTCAGCTCCGCGCCAAGCAGAAGCTGAAGGGCTACTACGGCTCGATCACCGAAAAGGCCTTCCGCCGCGTTTACGAAGAAGCCGCCCGTCGCCGTGGCGATACCGGTGAGAACCTCATCGGCATTCTCGAAAGCCGCCTGGACGCCATCGTTTACCGCGCCAAGTTCGTGCCCACCGTGTTTGCCGCGCGTCAGTTCGTGAACCACGGCCACGTGACCGTCAACGGCAAGCGCGTCAATATTCCGTCCTACAACGTCAAGCCGGGCGACGTCGTCGCGATCCGTGAGCGCTCCAAGCAGCTCACCATCGTGCTCGAAGCCACCCAGCTCGCCGAGCGTGACGTGCCGGACTATGTCGATGCGGATCACTCCAAGATGACCGCGACCTATGTGCGCGTCCCCAATCTGGGCGATGTGCCGTACCCGGTTCAGATGGAACCGAATCTGGTCGTCGAATTCTATTCGCGCTAAGCGAAAGCCAAGAGTTCAAGAAGAAGGGCCGCCGGTTGGGCGGCCCTTTTTTGTTTCAGGCAACGATCTCGGTATGTGGACGCGGGCTTTGGGGAATGTCGGCATCCACGATCAGCGGTGTGTCGGGTGGAAGATGGCTCTCGAAAGCCTTCAAGCGCTTATGAATGGAGAGCAGTTCAACCACTGTCGGCCAGGACGAGGCGAAGAACTGGAACGAGGCGGCCACACGGTTGAAGGCGAGAACCACCTGTTGGTAAACGCCCAGCGTCATGGCCCCGCCCACGATTGAGGGAGCCATCACCAGCATCGGCACGAGGCTGGCGGCATTGCCATAGGAATAGCGGGCAAGGTTAAAATAGGTGTAGTGCCAGTAGAGCCGGAAGTAGTTCTTCTGCACTCCGGCGAACAGTTCCTTGACGGTGGGCGGCTGGGCTCGTTCGGAATGATCTTCGCCGTAGACCAATTCCTTGCGAAGCGCCGCTTCGACGCGCTGGTTGTGAAACTCGAGGCCAGGGAGACGGAAGCCAACGATCGCCAGAAGCGCGGTGCCGAAGGCGGCCGAGACCAGTGCGACCCAAACCAGAGCCCCATCGACCTCGCCGAATATCGGAACCTCGGTGATGTTGGCTGAAAGCCCGTAGAGCAGCGGCAGGAAGACAACGAGCGTGAGCATGGCGTCAAAGAAGGACACCATAAGCCGCTCGAGAACCGATGCCAGACGCATCGTGTCTTCTTGAATACGCTGCGAGGCGCCTTCGATATGGCGTAAGCGCTCCCATTGGCTCATGAAATAAAAGGTCATGGCGCGGCGCCAGCGGAAAACGTAGTGCGATGTGCCGAAGGCGAGCAAAACAAGAAGAACGATCGATGGCGCCATGACAAAGGCGTAGATAAGCGCCTGTTCCATGATCTGGTCGACAGTAACAGCCCCCGGTTGGGTCAGGGCGGTCTGGATGAGGTTGAAGAACACCCCGTTCCACTCATTGGTCCAAGCGTCGATCTGGACCGAAAAGAAAGTCGCCAGCAGAATGGTCACCGAACCGAATACCGACCACCAGTACCAATAGTGCCGCTTGTAGAAGTACCAAAAGGCGCAGAACGAGTAGCCGGTCAGCAGGACATATTGGTAGAGCCAGACCTTATCGGAGGAAAAGAAAGGTGCAGGTTGGCCCTCGACCGCCGGTACGCCCAGCCATGGCCCTAGACTAAGCACCGATTGCAGCGCGCCGCCAAACAAGAACCAGATGGCCATGGAGGCGATCACCCAAAGAAGGGCTGATGGAAAGAAGATTTTGGGTTCGGGAAAAAACGATCGGAACATCGCGACCTCTAGTCAGGGGCGGCGCCGCTGGCGTGGCGCCCGAAGTGTATGATCTAAGCGCTGCTTTTGCTTCCATGACAAGCATGTGAAAGCGCTGGCTCACCCCAATAGCGGGCAATTGATCGGATTTTAAGGCGAATCTCGAGGGGCGGGTTCAAGGCAGGGCAAGGGTTGGCTGTCAGTGTATATGTGGACCGAATGGCTCTACCAAACGGAGCGCGGTCCAAAGGTTCAATGAACCTTGTTCTGCGTCACTTAGAAGTCGTTCAGCATTTTTCGAAGCGCTGAACGACTTTCTTTCTCGCCTGCGCCTCTTTCCCCGATCGGTGGCTGCATGTATCAAACCCCTGCGTCGGCCCCCTGGCCGGAGCATGAAGGGTGTTGAGATGAGCATTGCCGAACCGATTGCCGAAATCGATGAATCCTGTCCAGCGCTGCTGCGGAATGCGCCGGGAAGCGTCGAATTCAACAAATTGCGGAAGCGGCTGATCCGCCAGGTGCGCGAGACACTCGACACCTACGGCATGGTCAAGCCCGGGGCCAAATGGCTCGTGGCGCTCTCCGGGGGCAAGGACAGCTATGGGCTGCTCGCGGTGCTGATGGATCTTCAATGGCGCGGACTGCTGCCCGTCGAGATCCTCGCCTGCAATCTGGATCAGGGACAGCCGGGCTTTCCCAAGCACATCCTGCCCGAATTCCTCAACCGCAACGGCATTGCGCATCGCATCGAATATCAGGACACCTATTCGATCGTTACCGACAAGCTGCCTCAAGGCGCGACCTACTGCTCTCTGTGTTCGCGGCTGCGGCGCGGGCATCTCTATAGGATCGCGCGGGAAGAGGGGTGCTCGGCGCTGGTTCTGGGCCACCACCGCGAAGATATTCTCGAGACCTTCTTCATGAACTTCTTTCATGGGGGCAAGCTTGCGGCCATGCCGCCCAAGCTGCTCAATGACGAGGGGGACGTCGAGGTGTTGCGGCCGCTGGCGCTTTGCGCCGAAGCCGATCTCGCCAAATTCGCCGAGGCGCTGGAGTTTCCCATCATTCCCTGTGACCTCTGCGGCAGCCAGGACGGCCTGCAGCGCAACGCCATGAAGGCGATGCTCGAGGATTTCGAACGCAAGATGCCGGGGCGCAAGGATGTAATGATCCGCGCGCTTGGCAACATCAATCCAAGTCATATGCTCGATCCGCGACTGTTCGATTTCGCGGCTCTTGCTGCGGGGGAACAGGGCAAATGAATATCGATCGCCTCACCGCAATCCTGCGTGAAGCCGCCAAGACCGAGATCATGCCGCGCTTCCGCAAGCTCGATGACGGCTCGATCCGCACCAAATCGCATGTGCACGATCTGGTGACCGAGGCCGACGAAGGGGCCGAGCGCGCCATCACGGCGGCGATCAACGCGGCCGCACCGCATATGGTGGTGATCGGCGAAGAGGCGGTGGCGGCCAATCCCAAGCTCTTGGAAGCCCATTTCGAGAACGAGACCGTGATTTATGTCGATCCCGTCGACGGCACGTGGAATTTTGCTGCCGGGTTGCCGCTATTCGCGGTAATGGCGGCGGTGGTGCAGAAGGGCGAGACGGTCGCCGGGGCGATTTACGATCCGATCGGTGACGATTGGATCATGACCGAGCGTGGCTGCGGATGCTTTCAGGTTTTTCCCGATGGCCGGATGGTGCGGCAGAAATTCGCCGAGCCCACGCCATTGGCGGAGATGGCGGGAACGGCATCGGTATCCTATGTCGATCGCGACAAGCGTCCGGCGATCCTGTCCAATCTCGCCAAGATCCACACGCTGGCCGCGTATCGCTGTGCCGGGCACGAGTACCGGCTCGGGGCAGGCGGTAGTTTGGACTTCCTGATGTACAACCGGCTGATGCCTTGGGACCACGCGGCGGGAACGCTGATGATGGAAGAGGCGGGAGCCTATGTCGCCCATTTCGACGGCTCGGCCTATAAGCCCTCCCATCTGACGGGCGGACTGCTGATTGCCTCGGATCGGCAGTGCTGGGATGAACTCCGGCGCGAGGTCTTTACGATTTAGCGCCGGAGCGGCGTTTCAGTGCACGTCGGCGGGCGGTGGGCCGTCCTTGTATTCCTCGCCCACGCCGAACAGCTTCCCGTTTTCAGCGATCAGCACGCAGCCTATGGCGAGTAGGCCCATAACGAAATAGCCCGCCGCGATGGGCACGATGGTGCCGTTGAAAAAGCTGCCGGTAATGGTGCCGAGGATTGCGCCGCCTACGGTTTGGATAAAGCCAAAGACCGAAGAGGCCGTGCCGGCGACCGAGCCGAGCGGTTCCATCGAGAGCGAGTTCATGTTCGAGGCCGTCCAGCCAAACATGAACATGATGACGCACAAAAGCGTCATGAACAGCCAGAGCGGCATGGGAACCGTAAGCGCCAGGAGCAGCCATAGCCCGCTCATCGCGGTAAACACCAGAATGGCTGAATGGCTCAGCCGGCGCATGCCGACACGGCGCACCATGCGCGAGTTCGTGTAGGACGAAACCGACATCAGCGAAGCCTGAAAGGCGAAGGCGAGCGGAAAGAGGGCTCCGAGGCCATAGACGTCCACATAGATCTGCTGGGACGTGTTGATGAACCCGAACAGCGCGCCAAAAATGAAGGTGCCGGCCAGCCCGTACATGATGGCCATGCGGTTGGTCAGAACGATGCGGAAACCATCCAGAACGACAGCCGGGCTCAGGGGGCGGCGGTTCTCTTCAGCGAGCGTTTCGGGCAGGCGCATGAAGGCCCAGGTGGTGATGACGAGCCCCAGGCCCCCCATGAACAGGAAGATGTATTCCCACGGCCCGGTCAGCAGGATCACCTGGCCGATGGCCGGGGCGATCACCGGGATGATCATGAACACCATGAAGACCAGCGACATGACCTCTGCCATCGCCCGGCCGCCGAATTTGTCACGGACCACCGAGGTCGCGATGACGCGCGTACCGGCGGCACCAAGGCCTTGGACGAATCGAAGGGCCAGCAGCGTTGCAAAATTGGGAGAGAACACGGCTGCGAACGCCGCCACGATATAGACACCCATACCGATGAGCAGGGGCGCGCGGCGGCCGAAGCGGTCCGAGAGCGGACCGAAAGCCAGTTGGGCGACGCCAAAGCCGAGCATATAGGCCGTCAGCACGAAATGGCGGTCATTCTCGTTCATGACGCCCAAAGCCTCGCCCATATAGGGCAGGGCGGGAAGCATAACGTCGATCGCAAGCGCGTTGAGCGCCATCAAGCCTGCAATGAGGGCAATGAATTCGGGCCGGGAAATATCCCGGGTCGCTGAAACTGTGGTCGTCATGGGAATACCTTGAAATAGCAAGGCCGGGACTCGTGGCCCGGCCTTGTGGCTAAAACTTGAACCCCAATAATGGTTTTGGCAACCCCTAAATCGTCATCAGGCGATAGAAGGTGCCTGCGGTGCGATGAATGCCGGGGCGCGGACTTCCTTGATCGGGATGTGTATGGCAGCCGAGAAGAGGCCGATGAGGATGCCCAGATACCAAACAAGATCGTATGAACCTGTCATGTCAAAGGACACTCCGCCCAGCCAGACCCCGAAGAATGAGCCGATCTGGTGCGAGAGGAATGCTACCCCATAGAGCATGCCCATATAGCGTGGGCCGAAGAACAGACTGACCAGCCCGGCCGTCAGCGGCACGGTGGCCAGCCAGAGCATGCCGAGCGTCGCGGCGTAGATATAGGCACTCACCTCGGTGATGGGCAGCAGCAGAAATGCCGCGGTGCCGATGGCGCGGAGGAGATAGATCACCGAAAGTAGTATCTGCTTGGGCAGACGATCGCCCAGCCAGCCGGCGAGCAGCGAGCCGGCGATGTTGAACAGCCCGATCAGCCCCAGGGCCCAGGAGCTGGCTTCCGGCGTCAAACCGCATTGGATGAGGAAAGCGGGGAAGTGGACGGTGATGAAGGCCAGGTGGAAGCCGCAGACGAAGAATCCGATGACCAGCAGGCGATAGGAGCCATGCCCCATGGCCTTGGCGAGCGCCTGCATGAAGGGCATATCCGCCTCGCCCGGCGCGCTGTTGGTGCGGCCGCGCAGCATGGTCGAGAGCGGTACGACCATCAGGATGATCAGGCCGAGATAGACCAAAGCCATCTGCCAGCCGAAATTGGAAATAAACGCCTGGCCCAGCGGGGCGAAGACGAACTGGCCGCCCGATGAAGCAGCCGTTGCGATGCCGAAGACGAAGGAGCGCTTTTCCTGAGGAACCACGCGGCCGAAGGCGGCCATTACGATGCCGAACGATGCCGTGCCGATGCCGACGCCCATGAGGACGCCGCCGGTGAGCATGAACAGGCCTTCGGTCGGTGTGACCGACCATAGGAACAGGCCGGCGGCATAGACCAGCGCACCGATGGCGAGGGTGCGCCCAGTGCCGAATTTATCGGCAAAGCCCCCCGCAAACGGCTGGGTGATGCCCCAGACGAGATTCTGTATGGCGAGGGCCATGGCGAAACCTTCGCGCGACCAGCCGAGGTCCTCGGTCATCGGCAGCAGGAACAGGCCCGACGAGGAGCGCGCTCCGAACGTCACCATGGCGATGAAACACCCGGCGATGATGATCACCGGCAATGGTACCGGCAGGGCGGCGGGACGGGGGGAGGTGATGGCTGACATGATCGGAGTTTCCGAGTGATCGTCGGATGACGATAGGGCGTCCAGCATACGCCGCAAAACGAAAAAGCAAAATACCAGCTATCAAAGGGATTGATGATGGGCCGGAATAGCAAAAGGCCCGCGCGGTGCGCGGGCCTTTGCACGAACCTCAAAAGCGGATCAGGCGGTCTGCTTGACCGGAATGCCGGCCTGCTCGAAATGAGTCTGCAACTCGCCGGCCTGGAACATCTCGCGGATGATGTCGCAACCGCCCACGAACTCGCCCTTGACATAGAGCTGGGGAATGGTCGGCCAGTTGGAGTAATCCTTAATGCCCTGGCGGAGATCGTCGCTTTCGAGCACATTGGCCGAATTGTAGTCGACGCCGAGATAGTTGAGAATCTGGACCACCTGGCCCGAGAAGCCGCATTGCGGGAAATCGGGAGTGCCCTTCATGAACAGGAAGACGTCGTTGGACTTGACCTGCTCATCGATGAAATTGGCGATGTCGCTCATCTGAATTTGTCCTTTCGGCCCGGCGGGAGGGCGTTTATCGGCTTTTCCCGATAGATAGGGGATGATCGGGGCGATGTCGAGGCCAATGCGGGGACTATAACGGGTCCGCACAGCGCGGGGATAAGTCGTTGCTAGGAACGCATCGCGCCCAGGCCATTGAGCACTTCGCGGGGAATGGCGAAGGCGGCGATCACGTCCTGGTGGCGCTTGAAGCCGCAGAGTTCGCGCTGAACGAAATAGGCCCAGACAGCCTTTTGCGCTGCCATAAGTTCCTGGGTGCGCTCAGTTTTTTCTGAATGATTGTAAGCGGCAACCGTCTTGGCGACGCGCTGTTCGGCAGCGCTCAGCGAGGACGCGCGCTCGGCGAGGATCTCGTGCTCGAGAACGGCATATCCGCCTTCGGGATTGACGGCCTTGATGAGATCGAGGCTGTCGCGGAGGGTCATTGGCTCAGTCCGGAGCGCTGGTTTGCAGGGCGAGGGCGTGCAATTTGCCGCCCATGTCGCCCTTAAGGGCTTGATAAACAAGCTGATGTTGCTGCACCCGCGACTTGCCCCGGAACGCCTCCGAGACGACGCTGGCAGAGTAGTGGTCACCGTCGCCGGCAAGGTCGCGGATCTCGACTTTGGCGTCGGGAATCGCGGCCTTGATGAGGCTTTCGATTTCGGCGGCATCCATGGCCATGGTGAGGCTCCGCTTCTTATGGCATCAGTTTATTGTACTGCCCATGAACGCTGGAAACCAGCCTTCGTAGGCGTCGCGCAAATCCTTGATGGATATGGGTTTTGTTTCTCCCAGGGTCAAGGTGTCGCCGCCGGTAACCCCGATCACGACGGCGGAAACCGGCGAGTCGGCGACGATCTTTTCGGCTTCTTCACGCGATGCCGTGACGATGTAGCGGCCCTGATCCTCACCGAACCATGCTGCCTGTGTTAAGGGTGACATTGCCTGTATTGAAGCGCCGATTGAGCCCTTGATTGAACATTCGGCGAGCGCGAGCGCCAATCCGCCGTCCGCAAGGTCGTGAACCGAGGCGACACGACCGGAACGGATAAGGGAAAGAACGTAGAGGCCGGTCTTCTTCTCGTGATCGAGATCGACATGGGGGGCAGTGCCCTCGCGGCGGCCGAGCACTTCACGGAGATATGCGGATTGGCCGAGATGAATGCCCCAGCCCTCCGGCGCGCCGATCAGGACGATGGCGTCGCCCTGGCGGGTGAAGCCGGAGCGGGCCATTTTGGCATGGTCTTCGATCAGGCCGACGCCGGCGATGGTGGGGGTGGGCAGGATGCCCCTGCCGTTGGTCTCGTTGTAGAGCGAGACGTTGCCCGAAACGATGGGGAACTCGAGCGCCGTGCAGGCTTCGCCGATGCCTTTGATGGCGTGGACGATCTGGCCCATGATCTCGGGGCGTTCGGGGTTGCCGAAATTGAGGTTGTCGGTGGCAGCCAGCGGTTCGGCGCCGGTGGCGATGAGGTTGCGCCAGCATTCGGCGACGGCCTGCTTGCCGCCCTCATAGGGGTCGGCTTCGCAATAGCGTGGGTTGACGTCGGAGGAGAAGGACAGGGCCTTGGTGGGGTGGCCTTCGACGCGGATGACACCGGAATCCCCGCCGGGGGTCTGGAGCGAGTTGCCCTGAATCAGCGTGTCGTATTGCTCATAGACCCAGCGGCGCGAGGAGTGGTTGGCCGAGCCCAGGAGCTTCAGCAGAGCATCGGCGATATCGCCATCCGGGATGGTGGCCGGATCGAGCGGGGCAGGGGGCGTGGGCGCGACCCAGGGGCGGTCGTATTCGGGGGCCTCGTCGCCGAGTTCCTTGATGGGCAGATTGGCGACTTCCTCGCCCTGGAAGAGCACGCGGAAGCGGAGGTCGTCGGTGGTCTTACCGACGGTGGCGAAGTCGAGCTCCCATTTTTCGAAGACGGCGCGGGCCTCGGCTTCCTTTTCGGGGTGGAGGACCATGAGCATGCGCTCCTGGGACTCGGAGAGCATCATCTCATAGGGCGTCATGCGCTCTTCGCGGACCGGGACGGCGTCGAGATTGAGCTCAATGCCCAGATCGCCCTTGGCGCCCATTTCGACCGCTGAGCAGGTGAGCCCGGCGGCGCCCATGTCCTGGATGGCGATGACGGCACCGGTGGCCATCAGCTCGAGACAAGCTTCGAGCAGGCGCTTTTCGGTGAAGGGGTCGCCGACCTGAACGGTGGGGCGTTTTTCCTCGATGTCATCGCCGAATTCGGCTGAGGCCATGGTGGCGCCGCCGACACCGTCGCGGCCGGTCTTGGCACCGAGATAGACGACAGGAAGACCGACGCCTTCGGCCTTGGAATAGAAGATCTTGTCGGCATCGGCCAAGCCCGCCGCAAAGGCGTTGACGAGGATGTTGCCGTTATAGCGGGCGTCGAACTGGACCTCGCCGCCCACGGTGGGCACGCCGAAGGAATTGCCATAGCCGCCGACGCCGGCGACGACGCCGGAAACGAGGTGCCTGGTCTTTTCGTGGTCCGGTTCACCGAAACGCAGCGCGTTCATGGCCGCTACGGGCCGGGCGCCCATGGTGAAGACGTCACGCAGGATGCCGCCCACGCCGGTCGCCGCGCCCTGATAGGGCTCGATGAAGCTCGGGTGGTTGTGGGATTCCATCTTGAAGACGACCGCCTGGCCATCCCCGATATCGACGACGCCGGCATTCTCGCCCGGACCCTGGATGACGCGCGGGCCCTTGGTGGGCAGCGTCTTGAGCCATTTCTTCGAGCTCTTGTACGAGCAGTGCTCGTTCCACATGGCCGAGAAGATGCCGAGCTCGGTGAAGGTCGGCACCCGGCCGATGAGGTCCAGGATCTTCTGGTACTCGTCGGGCTTGAGCCCGTGGCTGGCGACGAGGTCGGGCGTGATTTCGATATCGTTGCGAAGGGTCATGGGGGCGGTGATCGGCAATCAGTGCTGCGGTGCGTGGTCGGGCGTGGGCTTCTTTTCGGTGTCGAACCCGACGGCAAAGACCGAAAGCATCAGGAACGCAGCGATGAAGGTGAGATAATTGATGGCAACGGCGCCCCAGCCTTCGGCGGCAACGTTGAGAACGTCATAGGCATAGATGCCGGTGACGGTGCCGAGCAGCAGGGTCCAGCAGATGAAAAGGGCCGGGAACAGCAGCCAGGGCGCGACGTGGTGCAGGCGCAGCGAACCGGTGGTGAGATAAACCATCCAGTACGAGACGAAAAGCGTCGGGGCGACATAGCCGAGAGCCACGTTGGAGATGAGCGCCAAGCCTTCGGGGTGGAGCTGGTCGGCAGCGACCAGATGGTAGAACAGCATGGCAAAGGCCATGGCGGTGGCGGTCATGCCCTGCATGCCCTTGGTGCGGAAGGCCGAGAGCGCTGCCGCATTGGTGAGTTCGCCAGCATAGACGAGAACCGCAACCAGATTGGCAATGACCAGGAGCGAGGTCACGTAGCCGATTGCCGCCTCCGCACCGCCGGCCGAAACGGCGACGACCAGTTGGAGCGCCAGGGCGGCAGCGCCGAGGATAAGACCGAGGAGAGCGAGGGGCTTATGCATGAAAAATACTCCTAAAGAACAGGCGCCGCCCTTAGCTCTTGGGGCGGCGGGCATAGGTCCGCTTAACCGAGAAGTCCCGAGAAAATACCCTTGCCGTCCTCGCCGCCATGAGCGGGCTCGATGAGGTTTTCCGGGTGGGGCATCATGCCCAGGACGTTCCCCTTGGCATTGGTGATGCCGGCGATGTTGTTGATCGAACCGTTGGGATTGGTCTCGGCGGTGTAGCGGAATACGACCTGCCCGTTATCCTCGATGGATTTGAGGGTATCGGGCTCGGCGAAATAATTGCCGTCATGGTGAGCGACGGGGCAGCGGATCACTTCGCCCTGGCCATAACGCTTGGAAAAGGGCGTGTTGGCGTTGGCGATCTCGAGCTTGACTTCGCGGCAGACGAATTTGAGCGACGCGTTGCGCATCAGGACGCCGGGGAGAAGGCCGGCTTCGGTCAGGATCTGGAAGCCGTTGCAGACGCCCAGGACATGGACACCCTTTTCGGCGCGCTCACGGATCACGTCCATCATGGGCGAGCGGGCGGCGATGGCGCCGGCGCGAAGATAATCGCCATAGGAAAAGCCGCCGGGAATGACGATGAGATCGACATCGGGAAGCTCGGCGTCCTTGTGCCAAACGACGGCCGGCTTGGTGCTGCCGATCTTTTCGAGCGCGGCGACCATGTCGCGCTCGCGGTTGAGGCCGGGAAAGACAACGACTGCGGACTTCATCGCGCGGGGTCTCACTCTCGAATGTGGGGCTGTGCCAGATTGGCCGCTTGTCGGGATTCTGGGATCAAATTGCAAGGGGAATCTGGGAAGTGCGCGATTTTGCGCGGGTGGGCGGTGCCTGGGCTGGAGGTGTGGACACTCTTCCGATGAGGTGCGGGAAGCCTGGCGGGCCCGAAGACGACGAGGCGGAGGGGTGGAGACACGTTTTGAGAACCGGGTTTGCGGCAGCTCTGCGCACCCCTCATCCGACCTTTCGCTTTCAGCGAAAGCCCACCTTCTCCCTCAAGGGGAGAAGGGTGCCGGGCAAGGGTTGCGGCAAGAACTTCTTTCTCTCCGTCATCCCCAATCCCTCCTCGTCATTGTCGGGCGTGACCCGACAATCCGCAAGATTGCCGGTGCTGCGAGAGAGGTAAGGGTAGAGTGAATTCTGGCGATGCGCTCACTCCGCCGGGGCGGGGACCGGCCGGCCTGCCCATCGGCTGCCGGGGGCGCCGGGGAGGTGGGCCCAGGAGGGGCGCTCGAAGAGGAACTTGCCGAAGCCGATACGGCTGATGATCCAGTAGACGATGATCGGGCTGACCACCGAGACGATCAGTGTCGCAAGGCTGGCAAGGCCGGCGTCAATATTCGGCATCACCGCGAGCAGCACCGTGCGGAAGCTGCCCATGGGAATGACGAAGCTGAGATAGATGACGATGGAATGAGCGCCGATCCAACGCAGCCAGTGGAACCCGGCAAGGCGGGCGAGGAGGACAGAGGCCGCGCAGATGGCCAGGGCGCCGGCCATGGCCATCACGAAATTGGCGCCGGGAATGTGAGCGGCGCCGCTGGTGACCACGCCATAGGTCACCGAATGGCCGGGCGAAAAGACCAGAACGGCATTGAGAACGGCCCACGCGGCCAGGCCAAGCAGGGCAAGACCGGGCCGGGCTTCGACCTTGCCGGCGAAATCGAAGATGGCCGGGGCTAGAGCGTAGCCGGCGTAGAAATAAACGAAATACTCGGCGACATAATTGACGATCGAGACCGGCGTGGCGATTGGGGCGATGGAGACCGCCGCGGCGACGATCAGCACGGGAATGTGCGGGGCGCGCAGGTGATAAAGCAGCTTGGCGATCAGCCCATAGACGGCGAGCGCATAGATGAACCACAGGATGGAATAGGGTTCGTAAATCGCGCTCGCCAGAAGCGCTGCCGCCCCGGCGGGATCGCGATCGATCAGCAGGTGCTTGAAGCCGATGAGGATCACGGCCCAAAGGGCATAGAAATAGAGATAATGGACCACGCGGCGATCGGCGAAATGCAGCCAGGGCCGGGCGATGACGGCCGAGAGGAACAGGCCCGAGACCAGGAAGAACTCCGGCATACGGAATGGAGTGGCAAAGCCCAGCACATAATGCATGAAGCCAACCCGCTCGGTGGCTTCGCCGACCCCATAGGTCGAATGCATCATCACCACGAGGATGATGGAGATGCCCTTGGCCACATCGACCCAGGCGTGGCGTTTTTCGGCAGAGCCGGTCATGTTCGCGTCCCCCAAAGCGAGAAATCAGGGGCGATCCTAGCCGGATTGCCGGTGCGGCGTGATTAACGGACGGGCGGAATTGAAAGCGTGGTTAAAAACGCGAAAAGGCCGGATGGAAAATCCGGCCTTTTTCTCCGCCTGGAGGGGCGAGGAATCAGTTTTGTCTCAGACCACCGGCACGGTGCCGTAGGCTGCGATCATCACGCCCAGGGCGAGAAAGAACAGGGCCGAAAGGGATACGGTCTTCAGCATTTCAGGACATACTCCAAGAGCGCGCTCACGCACGCAATTTGCGCAAAAGTTAAGTTAAATGGGAGAGGTTAACCGATAATCTCTACAGCGAAATTTTCGATCACGGTATTGGCGAGAAGCTTCTCGCACATCCTCTCGATTTCTGCTTTGGCGGTAACGGCATCGGTGGCCGAAAGTTCCAGATCGAACACCTTGCCCTGGCGGACAGACTCGACGCCGGCAAAACCAAGACCTTCGAGGGAGCCTTCGATGGCCTGACCCTGCGGGTCGAGCACACCGTTCTTCAAAGTGACGATTACACGAGCTTTCATAACGATCCGTTCGGTTGTGTGGACATTCAGGTGATGGCTGGCTGCAAATGGCGCCTTTCTGCGCTTCCGGTACTCACGTACTTAAGTACGCTCCGTTCCGGTTCTCTCCGTCACCGTTTTCGCTTCGCCCTGACCTGACTGTCCACACAACAGTGCCTTTCGTGGCCAGGCGGGCAGTTGATTTCATTATTGCACGAGGCGCGGGCCGGTGGTCAGCGCGTTGTCGGCCTCCACAAGAATGCCCAGGCGCTGGGCGACTTCGCGATAGGCATCGACCAGGCCGCCGAGATCCTCGCGGAAGCGGTCCTTGTCGAGCTTGTTGCGGGTCTTGATGTCCCACAGGCGGCAATTGTCGGGCGAGAGCTCGTCGGCGAGAACGATGCGCATCAGATCGCCCTCATAGAGGCGGCCGCATTCGATCTTGAAATCGACGAGCTGGATGCCGACGCCCATGAACAGGCCGGTGAGGAAATCGTTGACCCGCACGGCCAGCGCCATGATGTCGTCGAGCTCCTGGGGAGTGGCCCAGCCGAAGGCGGTGATGTGCTCTTCGGAAACCATGGGATCGCCCAGGGCATCGTCCTTGTAATAGAATTCGATGATCGAGCGGGGGAGCTGGGTGCCCGATTCAAGGCCCAGCCGCTTGCAGAGCGAGCCGGCGGCGACGTTGCGGACCACCACCTCGATCGGAATGATCTCGACCTCGCGGATCAACTGCTCGCGCATGTTGATGCGGCGCACGAAATGAGTGGGGATGCCGAGCTGGTTGAGCTTGGTGAAGATGAACTCGGAAATCCGGTTGTTGAGCACGCCCTTGCCGTCGATGATCTCGTGCTTGGCGCCATTGCCGGCGGTGGCGTCGTCCTTGAAGTGCTGGATCAGGGTGCCGGGCTCGGGACCCTCGTAGAGCACCTTTGCCTTGCCTTCATAGATCTTGCGACGACGGTTCATTTCGCGGGTATCCCCGTAGAGTTTCGCGCGGTTAAGCGGGATCGGAATTGGGCGCACTCATGCGCCTTTTTGGGTGGCCAATGCAAGCCCTTTCATGGCACGCGGGGCCACGCACGGCACCCTACATATAGCGATTCCGCCCCCTGTTGCGCAAAAACCATCCAAAAGGGTTTACGGGGGGCGGGGCGCGGCGCGCTCGCACGTTGATTTCGCAAGCCGAACCGCATATTGGGGGACTGGATAATCCAATCAGGCTGAGGGATCGACATGTCTTCATTCGACGAACGCGAAAAAGGCGAGGAAGCCAAGTTCGCCCATGACGCATCGCTGCGGTTCAAGGCCGAAGCGCGCCGCAACAAGCACCTGGCCCATTGGGCAAGCGCGCAGATGGGCGTCGAGAATGCCGACGAGATCGCCAACTACGTCGCCGAAGTGATCGCGGCCGACATGGTCGAAGGCGGGCACGGGGACGTGGTGCGCAAGATTATGGCCGATTTCGAAGCCAGGGGCGTTTCGGTGGACGCGAACGCCGTCGAGGCCAAGATCGCCGAGTTCGACATTCAGGCGCGCCGCGAGATTCTGGCGGAAATCTGAGCCTTTAGAGGGCGATTTTAACCCCGCGCTTTAACCGCGGGGTTTTTTGTTGCATGACAGATAAGTGTATGCTTATCTGTTTGCATGGATGACGATTCGATCTTCAGGGCCCTGTCCGACCCGACGCGGCGGGCGATTTTTGAGAAACTTGCCGATGGCAGCCGCAATGCGAGCGCCTTGCGGGAAGGCTTTGGCATCAGCCAGCCTGCGATGAGCCAGCATCTCGGCGTGCTGGTCGGTGCCGGATTGGTGCGGCAGGAGCGGGAAGGGCGGTTCGTCAACTACGAGGTCGACCCCGAAGGGGTCGGGCGGATCGGGCGGTGGCTGGCGCGGTATCGGGCCTATTGGCCGGCGCGCATGGCCGATCTGGGTGAGGTTTTGAAGGAGATGGACCAGTGAGCGACGAGATCGACATGGAATTTACCTTCGACGCGCCGCCGGAAAAGGTGTGGCGGGCGGTATCCATCGCGCAATATCGCGAGCGCTGGCTGCCGGGCACCGACCTTGCCCAGGAGGAACCAGTGGCGGTGGAGGAGGGAAGCGCGGTGAGCTATCGCATGCGCGATGTCCTGCCGCCGCATGAGGAGAGCGTGGTGACCTTCTCGGTCACCGCCGACGGACGGGGCGGAACGCGGCTGGGGATCGTCCAACAGATGAGACCGGCGCCCGCGAACGCCAACGATACGGTGATGCTGGCGGCTTAGGGTGTGCTGATCTTCAGGTGAGGGCGGGCTGCAAATGGCAATCCGCTGCGCTTCCGGTGCTCACGTACCTTTAGTACGCTCCGCTCCGGTTTTAGCGGATCACCATTTTCGCTCCGCCCTGACCTGAATCTCAGCCCACCCTACCAATCGAAACAAGGCAATGGAGGTCGCCATGCGCGACGCGATGCAACTCGTCCCTATGGTGGTCGAGCAGTCCCAGCGTGGGGAGCGCGCTTTCGATATCTATTCGCGGCTGCTGCGCGAGCGGATCGTGTTCGTCAATGGCGAGGTCAATGACGATATGGCGGCGCTGGTGTGCGCGCAGCTCCTGTTTCTCGAGGGCGAGAACTCGAAAAAGCCGATCCAGATGTACGTCAACTCCTATGGGGGCGTGGTAACGAGCGGGCTCGCCATGTACGACACCATGCAGTTCATCCGCGCGCCGGTGCATACGCTGTGCATGGGGACGGCGCGGTCGATGGGCTCGTTCCTGCTCATGGCGGGGGAGCCGGGCTATCGCGCGGCGCTGCCCAATGCGAGCCTGCACGTGCATCAGCCGCTCGGCGGCTATCAGGGCCAGACGACCGACATGCTGATCCACGCCGGGGAGATGGAGCGCACCAAGAAGCGGCTGATTGAGCTTTACGCCAAGCATTGCGGGCGGAGCTATGAGGAGGTGGAGCGGACGCTGGATCGTGACCGGTTCATGACGGCGGAAGAGGGAAGGGAGTGGGGGCTGATCGATACGATCATGACCGAACGGCCGCCATTTGAGGCGTAGCGTTAAATCCGGCTCATCAGGCGGGTGAACATCAACAGCCCCTCAGGCCAGGGGCCGTGGCCGGATTCGACGTTGATGTGGCCGGCATCGCCGGCGATGTGGAAATCCGAACCCCAGCAGGAAGCGAATTCGGCGGCGCGTTCCACGGTGCAATAGGGGTCGTTGGCGGACGCCACCAGCATGGAGGGGAATTTCAGCGGGTCGCGCGGTAGGCCGCGAAAGGGCGAGGTTTCGGCGGGCACATCGGGATGCTCGTCCACATCGGGCGGGGCGACGAGGAAGGCGGCCTTGACCTTGGTGTCGGTGAGCGTCTGGCTGGTCGCGACGATGGCGTGGACGCCAAGCGAATGGCCGACGAGCACCACGGGCCGGGTGGCCATCATGATCTCACGCTGAAGCGTTTCGAGCCAGCCGGCGAGCGTGGGCGCGTCCCACTCGTCCTGTTCGACGAAGCGGGCGTTGCGAATCTTTTCGACCCAGCGGTGCTGCCAGTGCCCAGGGCCGGAATGGCCCAGGCCGGGGACGATGAGGATGTCGGCGTCGGCGGTTTTCATAGCTCGCTTACTTGGGGGATTTCGCGGGTGTGCGCAAGGGGTGAAGCTGTTGGGCACATCTCGTCGAGAACCGCCAAGTCATCGTCGTCCTGCTGACACAGGATGTCAGTGTGTTTCTGTTATGTTCACGATCCAGAAGGGAGATCAAAGAGATGACCGATTGGACCGCAGGGCCGGTGGAAGCGGCGAAGAAGGGGTGGATCGACGGAGTGGTCGGTTCCATTCGGAATATCGGAGCCGGGCGTCCGACGCGGGTGCAGAATTTGCCCGAGACGCTGAAGGGCGATGTGGGGTTGCCGCAAGAGGATAAGTCACGGGGGTGGTGGGAGTATCGGTAGAGGAGTCCTTCCACCTCTCCTTCGTCATTATCGGCTCCACCCACCTTCCTCTCAAGGGAAGGCGATGCAAAAAGGAGCCCCTTCTCCCCTTGAGGGAGAAGGGATGGGGACGAGGAGTGCGCTGAGCTTGCGGAGATCGCCAGCCTCGCGGTTTCATCTACTTGCCGAACACCCGCCGGAAAATCGTGTCGACGTGCTTCAAATGATAGGCATCGTCGAAGCTGGCGTCGATCTGGGCGTCGGTCAGTTTTGCGGAGACTTCCGGGTCGGCCTTCAAAAAGTCCGGGAAGGCGCCTTCGCCGCGCCACACCTTCATGGCGTTGCGCTGGACGGCCGAATAGCTTTCCTCGCGGCTCATACCGGCCTGGGTGAGCGCCAAAAGGAAGCGCTGGGAATTGTGGAGGCCGCCGAGCTTGTCCATGTTGGCCTTCATGTTCTCGGGGTAGACCACGAGGTTTTCGATCACATTGGTCAAGCGGGCCAGCGCAAAATCCAGCGTCACGGTGGCGTCAGGGCCGATCATGCGCTCGACCGAGGAGTGCGAGATGTCGCGCTCGTGCCAGAGGGCGACGTTTTCGAGCGCGGGGGTCACCATGCCGCGCACAAGGCGGGCGAGGCCGGTGAGGTTTTCGGTGAGCACCGGGTTGCGCTTGTGCGGCATGGCCGATGAGCCCTTCTGGCCCTTGGAGAAATATTCCTCGGCCTCGAGCACTTCGGTGCGCTGCAGGTGACGGATTTCGACGGCGAGGCGTTCGATCGAGGACGCGATGACGCCCAGGGTCGCGAAATACATGGCGTGACGGTCGCGCGGGATCACCTGGGTCGAGACAGGCTCGACGGCAAGGCCCATCTGCTCGGCGACATATTCCTCAACCGAGGGGTCGATATTGGCGAAGCTGCCCACGGCGCCGGAGATGGCGCAGGTGGCGATTTCTGCCCGCGCATTGACCAGCCTCTCGCGGCAACGGGAGAATTCGGCATAGGCCTGGGCGAGCTTGACCCCGAAGGTGGTGGGTTCCGCATGGATGCCGTGGCTGCGGCCGATGGTGATCGTGTCCTTGTGCTCATAAGCGCGCTTCTTGAGCGCCGCAAGCAGGGCATCTAGGTCGGCAAGCAGCAGGTCCGCGGCACGCGAGAGCTGGACCGAGAGCGTAGTGTCGAGCACGTCGGACGAGGTCATGCCCTGATGCACGAACCGCGCTTCGGGGCCGACGATCTCGGCGAGGTGGGTCAAGAACGCGATGACATCGTGTTTGACCTCGCGCTCGATCTCGTCGATGCGATCGACGTCGAACTTGGCATCCTTGCCCTTGGCCCAAACCACTTCGGCAGCTTCGGCCGGAATAACGCCGAGCCTGGCCTGAGCGGTCGCCGCATGTGCCTCGATCTCGAACCAGATTTTGTACTTGGTTTCGGGAGACCAGATATCGACCATCTGGGGGCGGGAATAACGCGGGATCATGGGCTTAGGTCCGTTGGTTCAGAAATTGATTCAGGTCGTTGCAGCAGCGGCGTCGCGAATGGCTTCGATGCGCGCGGCGTAGGTGGCCGGATCGTTGCCTTTATAGATAGCCGAACCGGCAACCAGGGCCGTTGCGCCGGCAGCGGCCAGCTTGCCGGCATTGGTGGGATCGACGCCGCCATCCACCTCGATCTCGATGGGGCGATCGCCGATCAGCGTGTTGGCGTCGCGCACCTTGCTGATTGCCTCGTGGATGAAAGCCTGCCCGCCGAAGCCGGGATTGACGCTCATGATCAATATAAGGTCGAGCTTATCAAGGACGTGCTGAATGGTCGAAACCGGTGTTGCCGGATTGAGCGCGACGCCGGCCTTCTTGCCCAAAGCCTTGATGGCCTGGAGCGAGCGGTCGAGATGCGGGCCGGCTTCGGCGTGAATGGTGATGATATCGGCGCCAGCCTTGGCAAAGGCTTCGAGATAGGGATCGGCCGGGGCGATCATCAGGTGCACGTCGAGGATCTTCTTTGTTACCGGGCGGATGGCCTCGACGATCAGCGGGCCGATGGTGATGTTGGGGACGAAATGGCCGTCCATGACATCCACATGCACCCAGTCGCAGCCAGCTTCGTCGATGGCGCGGACTTCCTCGCCCAAGCGGGCGAAATCGGCTGAAAGGATCGAGGGGGCGATCTTGATGGGATGGACCATGATGAGTTCCGCGCTGCCGGTGGGTTGGGCGCTTCTTAGTATGCGCGGGCGAGGAATCCCAGTCCCCAAAGGTCTAAATCCTCAGCGTTTGCGGCGCTCAGCGGCGAAAAGGGCCAGAGCGACGCCGCCGAGGATGCCCGCAGAGGCAAGGGCAAGGCGCAGAGTGATCGGTTCGGCGAGCAGCAGCACCCCGCCCAGCGCAGCGATTGCCGGCACCGTGAGCTGCACGGTGGAGGCGGTGATGCGGAAGAGGCGGGGCAGGGCGAGATACCAGACAGCATAGCCGAGGCCCGAGGCAATGGCGCCTGAAAGCACGGCGTAAAGAATGCCTGGGGCCGAGGGCGTTGCCGCTGCCAATCCGAGTGCGAGAAGAAGAAGAGCGAGGGGCAGGCAGCGGATGAAATTGCCGGCGGTGTCGATAAGGGGCGATTTCGAGCCGCGTCCAATGAGGGAATAGGCGGCCCAGGCGGCGCCCGCTATCGCCATGAGTAAGGCGCCCAAGGGAATGGGCGCCGTGAGGCCGGGGAAAACCAGATAAGCGAGCGCGGCGATGGCCAGTCCGATGCCGAGCCATTCGAGGGCGCCGGGCCGGTCTCCCTTGGCTATCGCCCAACCGAGCATGGACATCTGGACGCTGGCAAAAAGGATCAAAGCGCCCATGCCCGCGCCTACCATGAGGTAGGCAACGGAAAAGGCGATGGCATAGGAAAATAGGGCGGCGGCTCCCGCCCAACTGCCGCCCAAGGGGCGGAGGCTGCCGTTGCGCCTGCTGAACTGGACCATAGCGAAGAGAAGAAGCGCGCCGGAGGCGAGGCGGATGCCGGTGTAGCTCAGCGCATCGATGGAGCCGGAGGAGAGGGCAAGGCGCGCGAGCACGGAATTGGCTGCGAACGCAACCATGGCAATGGCCGTGAGCAAGACGATGTGCATGCGATTCTCCCTCGTGGCCAGATTACAGGGCGGGAGAGGGATGGGCTATCGGTGCGTATGGCTTCACTTAGCCGCGATGCGACCGGGCTACGCATTGCGGATTCCGCTCAAGCCGATAGAAGTGCGGCCAGCTTTACGCGGGAGCAGCTATGTTCGGATTCGAATTGCCGGTGGTGTTCGGGGCGGGGATACTGAGTTTCCTCAGCCCCTGCGTGCTGCCTCTGGTGCCGGCCTATCTTACCTATATGTCTGGCGCGACCTTCGAGCGGCTGCGTGAGGAAGGGGTGGCCGGCGGCAAGCTTTATGGGCGGACGGCGATCACCGCGCTCGCCTTCGTGCTTGGTTTTTCCTTGGTCTTTATCGCATTCGGCGCCACAGCGACATTCTTCGGGCAAGCGCTGCGCCGCGCGCTGCCGGTGCTGATGCCCCTGGCGGGCATCGTCATCATCGTCATGGGGCTGCATTTTCTCGGAATCTTCCGGATTTCCTGGCTATATCGCCAGTTCCGGATGGAGGGCCCGAAGATGGCCAGCGGACCGCTCGGAGGCTTCCTGCTCGGGCTGGCGTTCGCCATCGGCTGGACGCCGTGCATCGGCCCCGTGCTGGCGGCGATCCTGACCGTGGCGGCCAACCAGCAGACAGCCTGGGAAGGGGCGGGGCTGCTGGCGGTCTATTCGGCGGGATTGGGCGTGCCGTTCATTCTGGCGGCGCTGGCGCTGGGGCCGTTCCTATCGTTTTTCGATGGCTTCAAGAAGCACCTCGAGACCGTCGAAAAGGTCATGGGGGCGCTGCTCGTCGTTGTGGGCATCCTGTTTCTCACCGGCAATTTCACGCGGCTGGCCTTCTGGATGCAGGCCAATTTCGAGGTGCTGAACCAGTTCGGGTGAGGCGGCTATTAAAACAATTTCATGCCGCGCAACGATGTGTGGGTGGATTTGCCCACGATGATGTGGTCATGCACCGTAATGCCGAGTGGGCGGGCGATATCGGCGATCTGGCGGGTCATCTGCACGTCGGCCGAGGACGGCGCGGGATCGCCCGAGGGGTGGTTGTGGACGAGGATCAGCGCGGTGGCGGAAAGCTCCAGGGTGCGTTTGATGACCTCGCGCGGATAGACCGGCGTGTGATCGACGGTTCCGGTCTGCTGCACCTCGTCGGCGATGAGCTTGTTCTTCTTGTCCAGGAACAGGATGCGGAACTGCTCCACCGTTTCATAGGACATCGAGGATTTGCAGTAATCGATCACCTCGGTCCATGAGCCCAGAACCGGGCGGTTGTGGATGGCGTCCTTGCCGATGCGCTGGGCGGCGGCCAGGATGACCTTGAGATCGGTGATCGCCGTGGGCCCAAGGCCGTCTATCTCCTCGAGCAGATGCGGCGGGGCGCCGATAGCTTCGGAGAAACTGCCGAAGCGGTCGAGCATCGCCTTGGCGATGGGCTTGGTGTCGCGGCGGGGCAGGAGGCGGAAGAGCAGCAACTCCAGCAGCTCATAGTCCTGCAAGGCTCCCGCGCCGCCCTTGGCGAAGCGCTCGCGCAGGCGGTCGCGATGCCCGTGATAATGCGGCCGGGCTTCCGCAAGTCCGTCCATTTCGGCCGCCCCCCGCTTCCGCGTCATCGATTCTGACGGGCCGCCAATGGGTTGAACAGACCGCGCGGGGAGAGCGTGAAGATCTCGTTGCCGGTTTCGGTGATGCCGATCGAGTGCTCGCACTGGGCCGAAAGCGTGCGGTCGCGGGTAACGGCGGTCCAGCCGTCGTTGAGGATCTTCACCTGCGGGCGGCCGAGATTGATCATCGGCTCGATGGTGAAGATCATGCCCGGCTTGAGTTCGACACCGGTGCCCGGATTGCCGAAATGCATGATGTTGGGTTCGTCATGGAACAGGCGGCCCAGGCCGTGGCCGACGAAATCGCGCACGACCGAAGCGCGCTCGCCTTCGGCGTAGCGCTGGATGGCCGCGCCGATATCGCCGGTGGTGTTGCCCGGCTGGGCGGCTTCGATGCCCAGCCGCAGGCTTTCATAGGTGATCTCGATCAGCCGCTCGGCCTTGCGGGAAATCTCGCCCACCGGATACATGCGGCTCGAATCCCCGTGCCAGCCATCGACGATCAGGGTGACGTCGATGTTGACGATGTCGCCCTCGCGCAGGGGGCGCTCGGACGGCATGCCGTGGCAGACGACATGGTTGATCGAGGTGCAGGTGGAGTAGCGATAGCCGCGATAGTTGAGCGTTGCCGGCATGGCGCCGTTGTCGCGGGCAAATTCGTAGATGAAGCGGTCGAGCCTGGCGGTGGGGACACCCGGTTCGACCATCGGCGTCAGAAGATCGAGCGCTTCGGCGGTGAGAGCGCCAGCCTTGCGCATGCCGGCAAAGCCGTCTTCCCCGTGCAGGGGAATGACGCCGGGCATGCGCTTTTTCTTGGCTGTCGCTTCGACATAGGTGGTCATGGGATTCTCCAAGAGCTGGAGGAAAGGTAATCGCCTCAGTGGCTGATGGGAAGGGGCTCGCCGAGCGTGATGTGCTCGTTGCTGATCACCGTTGCGTAGCAGAGCGCTTCGACACCGGCGGCGCGGGCGGAGGTGAAGGCGGCGGCATAGGTCTTGTCGATGTCGGCGGCGAGGCTGAACCGCGTGCAATCGCCGCGCTGGACGAGGTAGAGCATGACGGCGCGGTGGCCGGCCTGGACCATGCTGGCGAGGTCTGCGAGATGGCGGGCGCCGCGCAGGGTCACCGAATCGGGAAACTCGGCAAGGCCGGCGGCGCGGACGAGGTGGACGTTCTTGACCTCGAGATAGCAGTCGGGCAGGCCCTCGCCGGTCAACAGGAAGTCGACGCGGCTTTTTTCGGCGTATCGGACTTCGGGACGCACGCAATCATAGGCGGCGAGCTCGGGAATGGCGCGCGCGGCGAGCGCTTCGGCGACGATGCGGTTGGGGTGGGCGGTATTGATGCCCACGATGCCGGTCGGGAGTTCCACCAGTTCAAGGGAATAGGCGAGCTTGCGTTTGGGATCATCGGACTTTGAGAGCCATACGGGCAGGCCGGGCATGTTGAGCCCGGTCATGGCGCCGGGATTGGCGCAGTGAGCGGTGATCGCCTCTCCGGTTTCGAGGATCACGTCGGCAAGGAAACGCTTGTAGCGTTTCACCAGAGTTCCGCGCACCAGGGGACTGGAAAAGTGCATAAACTTACCGATTTGCTTGATTTTGCAGGGCGGGAAGGGCATCCATGGCGCTTCATCTAGAGCATCGTGTCCATGAATGAAACCGTAGTGACTGCCGGCCTCGTGGTCGTTGGCGATGAAATTCTTTCCGGTCGCACCCGCGACGTCAATATCGCGACCACTGCCCAGTTCTGCACCGATCTGGGGATCGAACTGCGCGAGGTGCGCGTGGTTGCCGACGAGATCGACGCCATTGTCGAGGCGGTGAACGCGGTACGCGAGCGCTATACCTATGTGTTCACCACCGGCGGCATCGGGCCGACCCATGACGACATCACCGCCGATGCCATCGCCAAGGCGTTCGGGGTGGACCTGCCGATCAACGAACAGGCGCGGGCCATGCTCGAAGCGCGGTGGGCCGAAATGGGTACCGAGCCGACACCGGCCCGGCTGCGCATGGCGCGCGTTCCGGTGGGTGGCGAGTTGATCGTCAACGGGGTCACCGCGGCGCCCGGCTTCAGGATCGGCAATGTGCATGTGATGGCTGGCGTGCCCAAGATCATGCAGGCCATGCTCGAAGCCATCGCTCCCACGCTCAAGGGCGGCCGCAAGGTCGAGAGCCGCTCGGTGCCGGCCGGAGTGGGCGAGGGGGCGATCGGTGATCCGCTCGCCGAAATCCAGTCGCGTTACCCCGACGTCAAGATCGGCTCCTATCCGCAGATGGGCCATGCGTCGGTCATGACCTTTCTGGTGATGCGCAGCCATGACGTGGAGCGCCTCGAAGCTGCGACTGCCGAGGTGCAGGCGCTTGTGGATCGGCTGCACGCCCAAAAGAACATCGTTTTGCCCAAGGAACCCTACGCATGACCCCCCAGAACAAATCCTTCCCCGTTTCCTGGGACCAGTTCCACCGCGATTCGCGGGCGCTGGCCTGGCGGCTCACCAGCGAGGGGCCGTTTCACGCCATCGTCGCGATCACGCGCGGCGGGCTGGTGCCGGCGGCGATCATCGCGCGCGAACTCAACATTCGTGTGATCGAGAGTGTTTCGGTCAAATCCTACGATCATCAGAACCAGGGAAAGATCAACATCCTCAAATCGATCAACTCCGATCTTCTGGCCGCCGACGCGGCGGGCGAGAAGCTGCTGATCATCGACGATCTCGTCGATACCGGCGCGACGGCCCGTGTGGTGCGCGACATGCTGCCCAACGCCCATTTCGCCACGGTCTATGCCAAGCCGCAGGGACGCGAGATGGTGGACACCTTCATCACCGAAGTGAGCCAGGACACCTGGATCTTCTTTCCCTGGGATCTGGACTTTACCTATGCCGCGCCGATTGCCGGTGGCACCGACTAGATTTGGGTGATGCTGGGCTGCAAGCGGCAGTTTGCTTTCGCCTCAGCCGGACCCAAATCTCCTGAGAGGGACAACCGACATGCTCATCAAGCTCGAAGTGCTCGAGAAGATCAAATCGGGCGAGATCACGCTGCAGTTCCGGCGCTGGCGGCGGCGGACCGTCAAGCCTGGCGGGACGCTCAAGACCAAGGTGGGCGTGCTGCAGATTGGCGACATCACACCCATTACCGCCGACGAGGTGACCGAAGCGGATGCCAAACGCGCCGGATTTAAGGACGTCCCGGACTTCCTCAAATGGCTCGACACCATGAAGCCGGGCGAACTCGACCGGATCGAGGTCAGCTACAAGGGCGAAAGCGCCTGATGGTCATTCAGGCCCGCAACGGCGGGAATGCCGCGTCGCGGCAAAGCCTTGAGTCGTAACCCTCGAGAACCGCAGGGCGCTCGTTGCCGCGCAGCATGACCACCACGTCATAAATCCCCGATGCAGCCCTTGGGGCGAACAAATCCTCCACCTTGCTCTGGATGGTGCCGGATTCGTCGGGGGTCCCCTTCGCCTTGATGCCGCGGATGCAGACATACCAGCGCTGCGGGGCGAATGGTGTTTCGCCGATCATGGTGCGCGGCTGCGAGACTTGCAAAGGACCGTCCGTTTCGCGGCCCTGTACCGCGTCGGCCGCTAACTCGAGGTGGTTTTCGGGCAGCGGCTCGGCGTCGAAATTGAACTGCAGCGATCCTGTGCTGTGATTGACGGTCGAGCAGGCCGACAAAAGGGAAGTCGCGGCTATGGCGGCGAGAATAGCTCTCATCGTGTCCCCCGGATCGTGCGTCCGGGGGAACCATAGGAAGCATCTCACGTGAGCACAACCTGCGTTGGCCTGCCAATATTGCATGGCAGCTTCCAGGCGGCGGCAATCTCAGCGCAGCGCGAGTTCCGAGAGAGCCTCCATATCCGACGGCAGGGGTGTATCGCCGGCTTCCAGCCCATTTTCGCTGAGGATGAAAGCCACGAGATTGGCGTAGGTTTCCGCGCTCAACCGGCCAGGCCGATCAGGGGGCATGGCCGCTGACGTGAAGCCGTAGAGCCCGGAGGCGGGAAGGTCGAACCATTTGTCCCGGAAATTGACGCCGATCAGAGGAGGTCCGCCGAATTCGCCGTCGTCCAGATTGGCGCCATGGCAGTCCTGGCAACTCCGGGTGTATTCGCGTTCACCGGCGGCGACCTGTTCTGCGGTGAAGCTGGCGATCTGGGCCGGCTCGTCCTGCGCCTGGGCCGAGAGCGGCAGCCAACTTGCCAAACACAGGCCAATGCCGAAAACGGCGTGTAATTTCATAGTTCTTACTCCCATTGAGCGCTGCTTCCTCAATTTCCCGTGCCGCGCGAATTTCATCCTGCTCGATAAAACAAGACGCGGCAAGTCCCCGCGACGTCCGTCCATTTTGCGGTGCTTTCATGGATTGACCGGCCAGAGAATTCGGGTGCAAGATTGAAATCCCGGTCCTGGAGGGTGCCGGTTTCTGGAGGAGAAATTGCTATGAAAACTGTGCTTTTGGCCTCATCAGCATTGATGATCGGCCTGATCCAGGCTGGGTATGGTCTTGCCCAGGAGGACAGTCCACTGTCGTCCATTTCCGATGTGACGGACGAAATGCTGCTCAATCCCAGCGACGGGGATTGGCTGCATTGGCGCCGCACCTACAATGGGTGGGGCTATAGTCCGCTCGACGAGATCAACCGCGACAATGTCGGCGACCTCACGGTCGCCTGGAGCTGGTCGCTGACCCCGGGAGCCACCGAAACCACGCCGATCGTTCATGATGGCGTGCTGTTCATCCACAACAACCTCGACAAGGTCCAGGCGCTGGATGGCGCGACGGGAGACCTGCTCTGGGAATATGTGCGGGACCTGCCCCAGGAAGTGATCGATGCGGGGACGGGCAATACCGCAACCAAGCGCAACATGGCGATCTATCAGGACAAGCTGATCGTCGCGACCACCGACACCCATATCATCGCGCTGGACCTCGCGACCGGACAGGTGGTCTGGGATGTGGCGGCCGCCGAATGGAGCGACGGGTTCCGCTATTCATCGGGACCGCTGATCGCTGACGGCGTGGTGGTTCAGGGGATGACCGGGTGCGGCAACGCGCAACCGGGCGGGTGCTTCATCACCGGCCACGATCCCGAGACCGGCGACGAGCTCTGGCGTTTCAACTCGATCGCCCAGGAGGGCGAGGAAGGCGACACCTGGAACGGACTGCCGATCGAAAGCCGCCACGGTGCCTCGGTATGGCTGGCGGCGACCTATGATCCGGAATCGAACACGATTTTTTCCGGTGTGGGCCAGCCCTATCCCTGGATTGCCGAGATGAGCGGGCTGCTGCCGCTCAGCGAGGAGGAGGGGATCACCAACGATGCCCTTTATTCAGATTCCACGCTGGCACTCGATCCGCAGACCGGCGAACTCAAATGGTACTTCCAGCACCTGCCGAACGATACATGGGACCTCGATTACATCTACGAGCGTATTCTTGTCGATCTACCGGTTGACGGGGAGATGCGCCAGCAGGTGGTGACCACCGGCAAGCTCGGCATCATCGAGGCGCTGGACCGCAATGACGGAAGCTGGCTATGGCACGTGGAAACCGTGCCGCAGAACGTCGTGGAATCGATCGATCCGGAGACGGGCGAAAAGACCATCAACGAAGAGTCCGTTCCCCATATCGGGGAGACCACGTTCAACTGCCCGGCTGATCCCGGCGGACGCGGCTGGCCGGCGACCGCATACAGCCCGCGCACCGAAACGCTCTATCTGCCGCTGGCCGAGTTCTGCTCCAACACCACCCCGCAGCCGCTCGATCCGGGCCAGGCCTATACGGGCGGCGGGCGCGCCACCTTCGCGCGTGTGCCGGTCGAGGGCAGCGACGGCAATATCGGACGGCTCGACGCGATCAACCTCAACGATCAATCGACCGAATGGAGCTATCGCCAGCGCGCGCCGATCACCAGTGCCGTGTTGCCGACAGCTGGCGGACTGGTGTTTGCCGGTGACTGGAACCGCTGGTTCTATGCCTTCGACGACGAAACCGGCGATGTGCTCTGGAAGATCCGCACCAACAATGCGGTCAACGCCTTCCCCATCAGCTATGAGGCCGATGGCAAGCAGTATGTCGCGGTGGCGGTCGGTAACGGGTCGAGCCAGGCTCGCGCTCTGGCAACCCTGACACCTGAATTGCTCAACCCTACGGCCGGTTCGGTGCTCTGGGTCTTCGCGCTACCGGAAGAATAATCGGCAACCGGGGCTGCGGCTGGTGCCGTAGCCCCGGTTCAACGGCAGAGTGTGATGGTGCATCGCCTGTTCTTTGCTGCCCTGCTCCTTGCCTTTGTTCCCTTGGCTGGCATTGGGCAGGACCGGCCGTTCCTCTACAATGAGGAAGAGTTCGGGCAACCCTCCGATGCCAACGAACTTCGCATCTGCATAGATCCGCGTGATCCGGCCTGGGAAATCGATCGGGCGATTGCAGAAGAGATCGCCTCTGTGTTGCTGCTTGAGCCGGTGATCCACATGATCGAGGACACGCGGGCCAGCGTGCCTCTCGACGACGTCTATTACTATCTGCGCGCCAATTGCCGCGTTTATTTCGGGTTCCGCCTCATCGCCGATCTCTATCCGACATGGGCAATGGCAACGCGCCCTTACTACGAGGCCCGATACGTTTTCGTCACCGACGACCCGGAATATTCGCGCCTGGCCGATCTGCCGGCAGGTGCTCCTATTGCGGCGACCCTGGCATCGAGCGCCGATTTTCGCTTCACCCAGTTCAATAACGCGCTGCCGGCGGCTCAACGCTGGAGACGGGTGCCGTTCGGCACCGACACGCAATCCCTCGATGCGCTCGAACAGGGTGTCGTGGAGGCAGCGCTGATCTGGGGACCGGCCCTTTTGGCCGAGCAGCGCCCTGGGCTTGCGATCATGTCACCCGAGCCGCTGGCTTTCGACCCCATGCCTGTGGGCGGATTGCTGCTTTCCACCGACACGTTCCTGCGCACCAGCATCGACGATGCCATTGCGGCCTTGAGCGCGGCGGGGACGCTGGAGCGATTGGTGCGGGAGTATCCTTATCTCTCGCCCCCTTGAGCCGGGGAATGGTGCGGACGACGGGACTCGAACCCGTAAGCCCATACGGGCGACAGATTTTAAGTCTGTAGTGTATACCAATTCCACCACGTCCGCATGCCGGCCGTTCATCTCATAAGTTTTTCGGCGTGGCAATCGGCAACGGCCGGCGCGACTACTCGCAGCGCGAGAAGATCGTCGCTTCGGTGCCCCGGTCGGGCCAGGTAATGGCAATGTCCTCGCCGGCCTGGGCGATGGAGATGGGCTCCTCGACCGTATCGCCCTCGGCGGTGCAGGAAAGCTGCGCGGTGATTCCGCCTTCCGGCGTCGGCTCGATCTCGCTCATGTCGCAGACATTCTCCCGGCCGTTGAACTCGGTCTCGGTGATTGTGATGGGAAAGCCCTCGGACTGGTCGGTGCACCAGGCCGGATCGGCAGCCCACTCGCCGACATAAAAGGGGGCAGGCTCGGGAGAAGCGGCGGCTGCGTCGGCGGAAGCTTGTGGCGTTTCGGAGCTATCCGAGCAGGCGGCCAGGATCGCCGCGAGTGCCAGGGCGAACAGGATGGTCTTGGGCTTGGTCATCTCGGAGCTCCTCTTTTGCCGATCGGTTTATAGAAAATCGACCGCTCCGCGCAAGCGGAACGGCCGATCGGGAGGAGGTCAAGATTGGAGCCGCCACGGCCCGTAAAGGTGCGGCGGCTCCCTTCCGGCTTATCGAAGCGCTTTGGGCTCGCGCTTCGGCAAGCCCGAAGCTTTATTGAATCGGGGCAGCTTCGGGGGCGGCCATGCCGTCGGTCGCCGGCGCAGCCGGGGCCGCGGGGGCTTCCGTGGCCGGGATCAAGGCAGCAAATTCTGCGTCGGACAGGGCGCCGCTGGCGTCCGTATCGAGCATCGCAAAGCTTTCAGCGGTGAGATCGGGAATTGCGGCCTGCAGCTCTTCCATGCTGATTTCGCCATTCGCATCGGCATCGAGCGAAGCGAAATCGAGGCCCTGGGCGAAAGCACCGCCGGTGGCCGAAAGTCCGATAAGGGCAGCAAGAGTGATAACGGTCTTGTTCATGGGTTTCTGTGCTCCATGTGATCTTGGCGCCGGCCGAAACCGGGCCTTTTCCGTCCGACCAACGGTGGTCCCGCCGGTCGCCGATCCCGCCTGATCGCGAAACCGTGAGGAGAGCGTGAGCGCGGCGGGTGGCGAGGTTGGGACCCGCAAGGGGCCGCCCGAAGGAGATTGTTTGAGGATTTTTAGGCCGCAACCAGCGAGTGTGGCAGCAATTCGATCACGGAAACGTGAGCAAGCGCCCGTCATACGGTTGATGAAGCAGGTAGCGCCCGGGAAATGCGGCGGAGCGATGGCGCGAGGCGCCAAATTCTTCAGGCGGCGAGGCCGGCCGGCTTTCCATCCGCTTCGGCGATGGAGAGGCTGCACATGGGCTGGGCGAGCATATCGCACAGCAGTATCATGCCGCGCGTCCAGCGTGCGAGGGCGACCGGATCGGAAGGGGGAACATCGCCCGAGCGGGCGTGATGGACGATCGTGGCCGCCTCGGCGACGGGCAGCGCCATGACGTTGCAGTAGAGCGCTAGTGCATCCCCGTGCGGCTTTGCCGCCGATTCCACCCGCTGATCGCGGAACGTCCAGACCAGCATCAGCGCCAACTCGTTTCGCGTCAGGGTCTTCACTGCCGTTTCTCCCCAAAGGACGACTTATGGACAGCGCCAAGCTATGCCTTGGGTTCTCCCAACCGGTAAACACAGCCCGTCTCGCGGTCCACTATCGGGCAGCACGGTAAACGGGTGGCTGAGGGAAACGATAAATAGAATGGAAAGGGTGCCCCATTGTAAAAGAGCCGCGGTGAACCGCGGCTCCTTGTCAGTCTTCTTCGACGAACACCTCTTGGCGCTTCCTGCGGATGGAAGGCAGGACCGCGACGAGAATGGCGGCGACGGCCAGGGCGAGCAGCGTTGCTGAGATCGGCCGTTCGATGAAGACCATCGGGTCGCCGCGCGAGATGATCATGGCGCGGCGCAAATGTTCTTCGAGCAACGGACCCAGCACGAAGCCCAACAGCAGCGGAGCGGGCTCGCAGCCGAAGCGGATGAGCAGGTAGCCAACGATCCCGAAAAAGGCGATGGCATAGACATCGAACAGGTTCTGATTGATCGAATAGCACCCTATGCAGGCAAACAGCACGATAGCCGGGAACAGGATGCGATAGGGGATGGTCAGCATCTTCACCCACAGCCCGATCAGCGGCAGGTTGAGTAGAACCAGCAGAATGTTCCCGATCCACATTGAGGCGATGATGCCCCAGAACAGTGCGGGCTGTTCGTTGATGACGTTGGGGCCGGGGGTGATCCCCTGCAGGATGAAGGCCCCCACCATCAGCGCCATCACCGGATGGGCCGGGATGCCGAGGGTCATAAGGGGAATGAACGAGGTTTGCGCCGCGGCGTTGTTAGCCGATTCCGGGCCGGCAACACCTTCGATGGCGCCCTTGCCGAATTCCTCGGGGTTTTTGGAAAGCCGCTTTTCGGCCGAGTAGGAGGCGAAGGCCGAAAGGATGTGCCCGCCACCGGGCAGAACCCCCAGCAGCGAACCCAGCACCGTTCCCCGCACGACCGGGGCGGCAATGCGCTTGAAATCGTCCTTGGTGAGCCAGAGGTTCTTGACCGTCTTGACCAGCACCTGGCGGGTCTGCTCGTTCTCCAGATTGCGCAGGATTTCGGCGACGCCGAACACGCCGACTGCGACCGAGACGAAATTGATGCCCTGGAACAGTTCGCGGAACCCGAAGGTGAAGCGCGGCGTGCCGGTATAGATGTCCTGTCCGACCATGCCGAGCAGCAGGCCGACGACGATCATGGCGAGCGCCTTGAGGATTGAGCCATGCGCCAGGGCGATCGAGACCAAAAGGCCCAATACGATCAGCGAGAAATACTCAGCCGGCCCGAAATTCAATGCGGCTCGGGCGAGAGGTGGCGCGAAATAGGCCAGCAGCAGCGTGGCGACGGTGCCGGCGAAGAACGAGCCGAGCGCAGCGGTGGCCAGCGCCGGGCCGGCGCGGCCCTGTCTGGCCATCTGATAGCCGTCGATGGCGGTTACCGCTGATGAGGATTCACCGGGCAGGTTGATGAGGATCGCTGTCGTCGAGCCGCCATACTGGGCGCCGTAGTAGATGCCGGCGAGCATGATGAGCGCCGAAGCCGGGCCGAGCGTAAAGGTGATCGGCAGCAGCATGGCGATGGTGGCGGTGGGGCCGATGCCGGGCAGCACGCCGACCAGCGTGCCCAGCAGCACACCGATGAAGCAATAAAGGATGTTGACCGGATCGAGAGCGACCGAGAAGCCGAGGGCGAGGGAAGAAATGAGATCCATGGTCGCGCTCCTAGAACTGCAGCCAGGGGCCGAACCAGGGCACGATGAGCCCGAGGCCAATAACGAAGATGAGAGTGCAGAGCACGGTCAAGGCGATTGCAATGATCGCGGCCGAGAGCCAGTTGTTGTCGCGGCTCGAAAGCGCCGTCGCAAAGGCCGCCAGGAACACGGTGGGCAGAAAGCCCAGGCCACGCAGGACTGCGGCGAAAAAGACGATCGAGCCCAGAATCAAAATGATGCCGCGCCAGGGGAAGGGTTGCGGCGCGTCCGCATCGGGGCCACGCAGGCCGACGACGGCGATGGCGAGGCCCAGAACAACGAGTACCGAACCGAGCAGCACGGGCATGAAGCCCGGTCCCATGCGCAGCGGCGTGCCGAGATCGTAATTCATCGCCTCAAGGGCGAAATAGGCGCCGATCGCCACGAACATCGCGGCCGCGCCTAAATCCTTGCGTGATGCTTGTAATGCCATTGGTATTCCTCCGGAGCGCCTGGATTGGACAGGCGACTTCCATGATCGGGCGGCCCGCGGGCCGGCCTGTCGCCCCGTACGGTAGTCCCCGGCCCGAGGGGCCGGGGACCAGCTTGAACGGGATCCGTAGATTGTTACTGCGCGGTGACGCCGGCGGCGGCGATCACTTCGCCCCAGAGCTCGATCTGGCTCGAAAGCGTCTCGGCCAGACCTTCAGGTGTCGCTTGACCTTCGGTCACCGGAGCGGTGCCCAGCTCGGCAAAGCGGGTGATGACGGTCTCGTCGGCCAGGGCAACCTGGAGCGCTTCGGTCAGACGCTCGATGATCGCCGCATCGGTTCCGGCGGGAGCATAGAGTCCGTGCCAGATACCGACCTCGAGATTGAGCCCGCCTTCGCTGGTGGTGGGGATATCGGGCAGATTGTCGAGGCGCTCCGGCGAAGTCACGGCGTAGGCCTTGATCTCGCCGGCCTGGATCTGGGTGGTGGTGTTGGTGGTCTGGTCGCACATCATGTCGATCTGACCGCCGAGCAGGTCGGTCATGGCTGGGCCGGTGCCCTGATAGGGCACTTCGGTCATCCGCACGCCCAGGGCATCCTGAAGCAGCAGGCCGCAAAGCTGGCTGGCCGCGCCGATGCCGGCATTGCCGTAAATGACGTTTTCGCCGTTTTCCTGAATGTAAGTGACGAGCTCTTCGAGCGTTTCAGGCTCGAAATCGGCGCGGGCCACAAGGGTCATGGGCACTTCGGTAATCAGACCGATCGGCTCGAAATCCTCAATGGGATCGAAGGGCAGATCGGCATAGAGCGCCGGGGCGGTCGACATGCCGATGTGATGCAAAAGCAGGGTGTAGCCATCAGGCGCGGCGGTCGCGGCCTGGCCGGCGCCCAGGGTGCCGCCGGCGCCGCCCACGTTCTGGACCAGGATCTGCTGGCCGAGTTCATCGCTCATCGCCTGCGCGACAAGGCGCGCCACCGTATCGGTCGGCCCGCCGGCCGAGAACGGCACGATGAAGGTGATGGGCTGGGTGGGGTAGTCCTGCGCAAAGGCAGAGCCGGCCATAAGGCCGAGCGCGGCGAAGGTCGCAAGCGCGGTGCGTGGAAGCAGTGACGTCATCGAAATTCCTCCCAGGAGTACGGACATCAATTCAGCATTTTTCCCGGCCGCTCCTCGAGGCCGGTGTGCTGTTGAAAAGGGGACCGGTTAATGGCGTCTGGCAACCGGGCAGGCAGGGGCAAGCCGAGTTTTTTAACGTGGGTGCAACAGCGATGGGTGGAAACGGTAACATTTGGGCGCTGTGGTGGGTGGAAATCCCCACATGGACCGCGTGAATTAGATGTCGCTGTCTTGCCCGCCGAAATATCGGGCGCGGTCGAGGCCGTATTTCTGCATTTTTTCGTAGAGCGATTTCCGCGAAAGCCCAAGTGATTCATATACCGGCTTGAGGCTGCCGCCATGGGCGATCAAAGCGTTCTCGATGATGCCGCGCTCGAACGCGGCGACCCGTTCCGCAAGCCTGGGGCTGGCGTCGGGTCCGTCATCGTCCTGCGGAGTGTCGAGGAAGGGCAGCCCCAAATCGAGGATGAACCGATCGGCGGCATTGCGCAGTTCACGGACGTTACCGGGCCATTGCTGCTCGCCCAGCGCCGACAGCACGCGCGGCGGGACGGAAACGGGATCGCGCCGGTAGCGCGAAGCGGCTTCAGACACCAGTTGCAGAAACAGAAGCGGTATGTCCTCCCGGCGCGCGTCCAGCGGGGGGATTTCGAGAGTGATGACGTTAAGTCTGTAGAGCAAATCGGCGCGGAAGCGTCCGGCAGCCACATCGGCCTCCAGCGGAGTGCGCGAAGTGGCAATGAAACGTACATCGAGCGGCAGCGGATCGTTCGAGCCCAGCCGCGTGATGGTGCGATCTTGGATGACGCGCAGGAGGCGCCCCTGAACGTCCATGGGCATCGAGCCGATGTCGTCGAGCAGGATCGTGCCGCCCTGGGCCAGCTCGAACTTGCCGAAGCGGGCGCGCATGGCGCCGGGGAAGGCGCCGACTTCGTGGCCGAACAGCTCGCTTTCGATGAGGTTGGCGGGCAGGGCCGCGCAGTTGATCGCGACGTAAGGCTTGGAGGCGCGCTGGGAGAGGTCGTGTAGCGCGCGGGCGGTGACCTCCTTGCCAGAGCCCGTGTCGCCGATGATCAGGACGTCGGTGTCGGTGGGGCCGATGGTGCGGATCTTGCGGCGCAGTTCCACCATCACGTTGGAGCGGCCCAGAAGGCGCTGTTCCAGATCGTCGCTCTGGCCGGCGGCGGCCCGGAGCACGCGGTTTTCGAGAACGAGCCGGCGATAGTCGAGCGCCCGTTGGGCCAGTTCAGCGAGTTGGCTGGTGACGAACGGCTTTTCGAGGAAATCATAGGCCCCCTCGCGCATGGCCCGGACGGCGAGCTGGACGTCGCCATGGCCGGTGATGAGGATCACCGGTATGTCGCGGTCGAGCTCGTGCAACCGGTTCATGAGCGTCAGCCCGTCCATCCCCGACATGCGGATGTCGGTGATGACAATGCCACGGAACCCGAAACCGGCCAGGTGAGTGGCGCGTTCGGCCGAAGCGAAATCGAGCACGTCGAAACCGGCCAGTTCGAGCGCTTGCGCGGTGGAGTGGCGCAACTCGTCTTCATCGTCGACGAGGATGATCTTTTCGGCGCTCATTGGGCGGCTTCCGTCATGAAGTCCCCGGGCATGGCGCGCAACTCAACCGTAAAGAGCGCCCCGCCATCGGGATGGTTCCCGACGCGAAGATCGCCGTCGAAATCCTTGATGATGTTGTAGGAAATCGAAAGCCCGAGCCCCAAACCCTTGCCGACGCCCTTGGTGGAGAAGAATGGATCGAAAATACGCTCGGCAAGGCCGGAAGGAATGCCGGGGCCGTGATCGCGGATGGTTATCGCGACCCGTTCGCCCTGGCGCCTGGCGGCGAGCGCGATCCGGCGATCGGTGCCCGTCTCGACGGCATCGATGGCGTTGGTGAGGATGTTGACGAGCACCTGTTGCAGCCGCACCGGTCCGGCCACGACCTCCAGCGGCTCGCCGGGCAGATCGACGGTCAAGTCCACGTCTGCCGCCTTGATGCGCCAATTGAGGATTTCCAGCGTATCGCTCACCACCTGCTCGAGCGGTACCGGGGCGAGCTTTTCGTTGGGCTTGCGTGCGAAGTTCCGCAGATGACGGGAAATGGCGCTCATACGATCCATAAGGCCGGAGATGCGGTTGACGTTGACCCGTGCATCCTCGATCCGGCCACGTTCGATCAGCACCAAGGCGTTATCGGCATAGTTCTTGGCGGCGGCGAGGGGCTGGTTGAACTCGTGGCTGAGGGCGGCCGACATTTGCCCGAGCGCCGCGAGCTTGCCGGCCTGGACGAGATCGGATTGGGTCTTGCGCAGCATCTGCTCGGTGGCGCGGCGCTCGGCGACCTCCTCTTCGAGCTTGAGGTTGACGCTGGCCAGTTCGGCGGTGCGCTCGGCCACGCGGCGCTCGAGCAATTCCTTGGTTTCGCGCTGGAGGTGCAGGCGCTCGCGCAATCGGGCGCGGCGCTGGATATAGATGGCGGCGGCCAGCGTTCCGAGCGCAATGGCCAGAACCGCGATGATGGTTGTAGTCGCCGCCTGGGCGCGGGCCGAGGCGGTATCGAGCAGCACGCTCACCCTCCAGTCGGCCTCTGGCATGGCCTCGGAAACCACGAGATATTCGCCCGCGGTCTCCGGTTCCTCGATGCGCATCAGGCGGTGCTGGTCGTCGTTGGCCTCGGTGTAGGGCAGTTCCCGCAACTCGGTTTCGGCGTAGCGGCGGGTTTCGGCGGTGCGGGCAATGCGCTCGGGGGTTAGCGGCAGCAGGGAATTATAGAGCCAGCCGGGATGGCTGCTCATGAAAATGATGCCTTCGGGGTCGGTGACGACGATCTCGAAATCGCCTCCGCGCCAAGTCTCTTCGATTGAATCCACATCGGCCTTGACCGCCACGACGCCACGCGGTTCGCCATCGATCACCACCGGCGCGCCGAAATAATAGCCGCGCTTGAACGATGTGGTGCCCAGCGCGAAGAACCGGCCCTCGCCGCCATCGATGGCATCGTAGAAATAGGGGCGATAGCGGAAGTTTTCGCCCACGAACGGCACGGGGGTGTCGAAATTGGAGGCGGCGATGGTCGTGCCGTCATCGGCCATCAGATAGATGTCTGAGGATTCGAACTGGCTGTTGATCTCCTTGAGGTAGAGATTGACCTCATCGATCAGCTCCGGATTGCCCGGATCGGCGATAAGCGCTTCGATCTCCTCGAAATTGGCGATGACTTCGGGCAGGTTCTCATAGCGCGCCGTCTGTCCGCGCAGCACGGCAAGCGCCAGACGCAGCGTGTTGGTGCCGCGCGCGTTGGCCTCGTCGAGATAGAAGCGATGCGCGTATCCGCTGCCCCATATGGCCACGGTCGCCATGGCCAGCACGGCAAAGCCCGCAGCGGCAAGCCAGCGACGTTTGTAGGGCTGTTGCCAGGGAGCGCTGATGGCTTGGGCGAGGGTCATGGGACCATATTAATTGCCGTCCAGACTTTGCGAAACCATTTCTTGATGTATGGGTTGACCCCCGACCGCACGCAAGGAGCACACACATGAAGTTCGGACGAAGCACGTTGACGATGGCTGCCGCGCTGGCCCTGGGATCGGCCGCCGCGCCCGTCGCCGCCCAATCGCCCGAACCTCCGATCTGGGTGGTCGAGGACGAGGATTCGACGGTCTACATGGTGGGGACCGTGCACATGATGCGCGACGGGGTGGATTGGGAAAGCCCCGAGCTTACCGCCATCCTCGAAGAGGTCGATGGGGTCTGGCTCGAACTCGATAGTTTCGAGCCGCCGGCGAACATCGGGACTCTGATCATGCAGTCGGGGGTGTCGCCGGAGCGGCCGCTGTCGTCGCTTCTGAGCGAAGACGAGATGAGCCAGCTCGAAACCATTCTTGCCGGGCATCAGGTGCCGCTCGAGAGTTTCGACGCCTTGCGTCCGTGGTTCGCCTATCTGCAGATTTCGGCGCTGATGTTGATGGAAGCCGGTTTCGATCCGCAGGGCGGCATCGACCTCCACATCAAGGGCCGCGCCGACGAAATGGGCATTCCGGTCAACGGGTTCGAGACGTTCGAGGAGCAGTTCGAGGTGCTCGCGGGCATGCCCGAGGACGTGCAGCTCGATGTGCTGCGCGAGACCATCGTCGAATATGACGAGGCGCGGGAGGATCTGGTGGTCCAGCTCGAAAGCTGGATCGATGGCGATCTGGCCGGGCTCGAAGCGGAGACTGCTGAAATCGCCCAGGAGATGGAAGTCTTTTACGAGGAGCTGTTCGTCAACCGCAATCACGGTTTTGCCGACGGCATCGAGGACATCCTGGGCGGCGAGGGCACCGCGCTGGTGGCGGTGGGGCTGGGCCATTATGTGGGCCCGGATTCGATCCCGACCCTGCTCGAAGACCGCGGCTATTCGGTCGAGCGGCGGTAGCTCAGCGCCTTTTCAGCCTGATCGACGATTTCGTCTATCGGCAGCGCGACATCGAGCACGATGCCGTGCTCGTCGGCGGCGAAGGGCTCCAGCGTCGCGAACTGGCTTTCGAGCAGGGCGGCGGGCATGAAATGGCCGGGACGATTGGCCTGGCGCGCGGCGATCACCGCTTTCTCACCGTGAAGCAGCAGGTAGGCGACGGGCTCGCCCGCCCGCGTGGCGAGGCAGTCGCGATAGGCGCGCTTGAGCGCCGAACAGGCGCAGACGACACGGCCATTCGTGTCGGCGGTGTTGCGCATGGCGTCGGCGACGATTTCGAGCCACGGCCAACGATCGGCATCGACCAGCGGCGTGCCGCCGCGCATCTTTTCGACATTGGCGCGAGGGTGGAGATTGTCGGCGTCGATGAAGGGAACGCCGAGCCGATCGGCCAGGGCCTCGCCGATCGTGGATTTGCCCGCGCCCGAAACACCCATGACGACGATGAGGCGAGGCTGGGCAGCGGGCGTGGGAGTCATGGGCATCCGATCCGATTAAGGGACGTCAGAGTTACTGGCATGCGAGGGGGCATGGCAGCAAGGCCACAGACGCGCGGCAACCGTATGAAGAGGAAAGGTTTTCCCTTTATGGCCTTTGGCAATTATGCTGGCATACGACTTACAAGAACACTGTTGAGAGGCGCTGGGCATGGCTGAGGCTGATATCGGGCTGATCGGGTTGGGAGTGATGGGCGAGAATCTGGCCCTCAACATTGCCGACCATGGCTACAAGGTAGCCGTCTACAATCGCACAGCCGCGAAGGTGGACGCATTTCTCGCCAATGCCGGCGAGCTTGAGCCCAACGTCATGGGCAGCGGCGATCTTGGGACTTTCGTCTCCATGCTCAAGCAGCCGCGCTCGGTCATCGTCATGGTGCAGGCGGGCGAGCCGGTCGATCATGTGATCGCCGAACTCAAACCGCTCCTTGACGAGGGCGATGTGATCATCGATGCGGGCAATGCCAATTATCACGATACGGTCCGCCGGTTCTCCGAGCTCGACGGCACGGGTATCGGGTTTCTCGGCATCGGCGTCTCGGGCGGTGAAGAGGGTGCGCGGCACGGTCCTTCGATCATGGTGGGCGGTTCCGAGGCCCAATGGGAGAACGCAGAGGCGGTGCTGACGGCGATCTCCGCCAAGTTCAATGGCGAGCCCTGTTGCGCTTATCTCGGCACGGGCGGCGCCGGGCATTTCGTAAAGACCATTCACAACGGCATCGAATATGCCGACATGCAGATGATCGCCGAGATCTACGGCGTCATGCGCGACGGACTGGGCATGTCGCCGTCCGAATGCGCCAAGGTATTCGCCGATTGGAACAGAGGGCCGCTCGATAGCTACCTCATCGAGATCACCGGCCATGTGCTCGACGCGGTGGACGCGGATAGCGGGCAGCCGCTGGTGGAGGTCATCCTCGATTCCGCGGGACAGAAGGGCACCGGCCGCTGGTCGGCCATCGAAGCGCTCAATCTGGGCGTCTCGGCCACCACCATCGAGGGCGCGGTGGCTGCCCGGTCGATCTCGGCGATAAGGGACGAGCGCGTCCGCGGCGAGGAGATCTACGGCGCCGGGGTCAAAGGCAATGCGACCATCTCGCTCGAGGCCCTGGAAAAAGCCCTGCTCGCCGGCAAGATCGCGGCCTATGCCCAGGGCTTTGCCGTTATGGCCAAGGCGTCGGAGGAAAACGGCTGGAATCTGCCGCTCGATACCATCGCGAAAATCTGGCGCGCCGGCTGCATCATCCGCTCGCGGTTCCTCGACCAGATTTCACAGTCTTTCGCCGGCGGCACGTCATCGAACCTTCTCACCCAGCCCGCCTTTGTCGACATGATGAAGGAAAGCAACGGCGCGCTGCGGGCCGTCGTCGCGACCTGCGCGATCAATGAGTTGCCGGCCCCCTGCCTATCCTCGGCGCTGGCCTATTTCGATGCCTACCGGCAGGGAAGGGGCACGACCAATCTCACCCAGGGCCAGCGCGACTTCTTCGGTGCGCACGGTTTCAAGCGGCTCGATCGCGAGGGCGATTTCCATCACGAATGGCCGAGCTTGAACCAGGCGGAAAAGGCCGAGGCTAGTTTTTCGTAGCGGGGGCTTCGGCCTCCGCCTCGTCCCCATTTCCATCCTCGTCCTCGGGAATTTCGGTTTCAGGCGGGTTGACCGCCTGACCGCTGGGCTGGGGATACCGCGGCTTTTCGCGGCGCTCGTCGAACGGGCGGTGCCTCAGGTCGAATTTGATCGCCGCGAAGATGAAAAGCGCCATGGCCGCGGCGACGATCAGCCCGGCGGCAAAGAACGGGGCGCCGGGAAAGGTGATCGGGCGCAGCGGATTGTCGGTGAAGAACGAAAAGAGCTGCGTTGCCGCAAGCGGCGCGATGATGGCGGTCAGCGAGTTGGAAGCATTGACCGCTCCCTGCAGCTCACCCTGCTGATTGTCGCGCGCATTGTTGGCCAGCAGCCCGGTGAGGGCAGGGGCGGCAATGCCGGAAAACGATCCGATGACAAGGAACGTCCAGAGCCCCAGTTCGGTGTGGATCATCGAAACACCGATAAAGGCCACGGCGGCCAGAGAGAGGCCGATGATGACCGTGGCCGTGACGCCGAGATAGCGGGTGGCGAACCCCACCAGCAGCGCCTGGGAAATGGCGAACAGGATGCCGAATATGGCCAGCGAGCGGCCGACCTGGGCCGGACCCCAGCCGAATTCCTCGATGGTGAAGAAGTTCCAGACATTGGGGTAGGTCTGGCCGGCCAGCGAAAACAGGAACAGCGCGCCCAAGAGCACGAAGATGACCGGCGCGTGCCGGAAGGCCCAGAGGGCGCCGAACGGGTTGGCGCGCTTCCAGTTGAAGCGCCGGCGGCGGAATTTCGAAAGGCTCTCGGGCAGAACGAAGAACCCGAACACCACATTTGCGGCTGCAAGCGCGGCGGCAAGGTAAAACGGGGCGCGGGGGCCGAATTCACCCAATTCGCCGCCGATCACCGGCCCGACGATGAAGCCGAGCCCGAACGCCGCGCCAATGAGCCCGAAGCGTTGCGAGCGCTTCTCCTTGGGGGTGATGTCGGCGACATAGGCGGTGGCGGTTCCCATTGCCGCGCCGCAAATCCCGGAAAGAATGCGGCCCACGAACAGCCACAAAAGCGTGGGCGCCCAGGCCATGATAAGGTAATCGAGAGAGAGCCCGACCAGCGAGAGCAGCAGGATGGGCCGCCGCCCCCACCTGTCGGAAAGATTGCCCAGGATCGGCGAGAAAAAGAACTGCATCGAGGCATAGACGAAAACGAGATAGCCGCCGATGACCGCAGCGTTGGTAACGCTTTCATGCGTCAGCTCGCGGATGAGCCCGGGCAGGACGGGGAGGATGATGCCCAACCCCACGATGTCGAGAAACACCGTGATGAGGATGAAGACCAGCGTCAATCTCGACTGGGGGCTGACTCGCATTGAATTTCGCTTGCCGCTTTTGAGAGGGGTTCAGTTGGCACATCGGCTGGGAGAAAGGCAAGGACAATGGCCGAAGTTCCGTTATGAGCCCAAGACGTGATCAGTCTGACCCGCCGGGATCGTAGCCATAAAGCCAATCGAGGCGCTTGAAGTGCCCGCGCGGCCCTTCCATGCGGATCACGGCGTTGCGGGCGAGCTTTGAGGGAAAGCGCATGTGGAACACCTTGCCGTTCCGGCGCGACACCTCCTGAACGCGCCGAACGCGCTGGTGCCGGAGCGCGAAAAAACGCTTAAAGGCGTGCTCGGCGTTGGGGGATGCGGCGAGCAACGGAGCAAGAACGGCTGCGTCCTCGATCGCCATGGCCGCGCCCTGCGCCTGAAAGGGCAGCATGGCGTGGGCAGCGTCGCCGATCAGCCCGACGGCCCCCTTGTGCCAATTCTCGAGTTCCACCGTCGAGAGAACCCAGGGCGTCCAGCCATCTCCGACGGCGCCAAGAATGGCTTCAAGGCGGCGATTGCCTTTGGCCCGAACGCGTGGCGCACGCTGATCGAGGACCGCCAGGTCGCTTTGTGCTTCCTGTGTAAAGAGCGCCAGATTGACGGCGCCGCGATGGGGCAAGGGATAGACAACCATGTGGAAGTCAGATGCCAGCAACAAGCTGGTGCGGTCGAGACGCACCGAACCGTGCAGCCGATCCGGCGGAACAAGCGCCCGCCAGGCGACCTTGCCCGTATACCGTGCCTCGGGGCCATCCAGCACGTCTGTCCGGGTTTGCGACCGCACGCCATCGGCGCCGACAAAGGCAAAGGGCTGGGCGCGCCGCGTCTTGCCGTCGGGCTCGGCGGCGGTGACGGTCACTGCGCCGCCCTGAGATTGTACCGCGATATCGGAGACCCCGAAGACCACGTCGATATTGGCAAAGCGCCGCGCGGCGGCATGGAGGACTTCGACGAGATCGGCCCGGTGCATCACCGCGTAGGGCGCGCCGAACCGGTCGGCGATTTCCGAGCCCAGCGTAAGGGTCTGGAGCGGTTCGGCGCGCCCGTCCGGGAAGATGTCTATTCCTTCGGGGACAAAGCTCTTTTCGGCAATCGCTTCGCCCAGCCCGAGATTGTCGAGCACCTTGCGGGCATTGGGGCTGATCTGCAGCCCCGCGCCGAATTCGCTGATCGCGCTATTGCGTTCGAGAACGACGACCTGCAGGCCGAATTTGGCTAGGCCGTGCGCCAGTGTGAGGCCGGCTATCCCCGCGCCGGAGATATATATGGTGCGAGGAGTGCCCACGGGCTGGAAAGCCTTCAGGCGTGCTCGATGTAGTAGACCGCGCTCGCCGGATTGGCCGCGCCGAACGGCAGGCTCGGATTGAACACGTACAGCGTCGAGCAATAGGGGCAGACCGCTTCGGAATCGGCGCCCATATCGATGAATACGTGCGGATGATCGAAGGGCGGCTTGGCGCCGACGCACTGGAATTCCTTGGCGCCGATCTCGATACGGGGCAGACCTTCGGTATTGTGAAAGTGCGGTGTTGCGTGCTGTGCCATGGAAGACATCCGGCTGGTTCGGAATCTGGCCGGACCATAACCACTTGGCCCTGCCATGACCAGAGGAGATATCGGTCCGGTTGGCTGCTCTCGTGCGGCTTGTTAAGACAGGGAAATTCCAGAGTCGAAAGAGTCTCTTATGCCAAGTTTTCAATCCGAAGGTTTCGAAATCGCCTACGAGATTTACGGCGAGGGGCCGCCTGTCGTCGCCATCCACGGTTTCGCCTCCTCGGGTACGGTCAACTGGGTCGCCACCGGCTGGGTCGAGACGCTGACCGAGGCCGGCTATCAGGTCATCACCATCGACAACCGGGGGCATGGCGCTTCGCAAAAGCTCTATGAACCCGGTGTTTATGGCGCTCGGGACATGGCCCGCGACGTCGTCAATCTCATCGACCATCTTGGCTTGGAAAAGGTCGCGCTGATCGGCTATTCCATGGGCGCGCGGATCAGCGCCTATGTGTGCATCCAGAACCCTGAAAAAGTCGCCTGCGCCATTTTCGGCGGGCTGGGGGCGAATATGCCCACGCCCATGCTCGATGCCCCGGAGATCATCGAGGGGCTCAATGCCGCCTCACTTTCCGAGGTGACGCATCCGTCGGCCCGGCAGTTCCGCATTTTTGCCGAGCACACGAAAAGCGACCTCAAGGCACTGGCGGCGTGCATGGCCGGATCGCGGACGCTGGTCGCGGTGGAGGACTTGCAAAAGATCGACGTGCCGGTTCTCGTCGCCGTCGGCAGCGAAGACATGGTAGGCGGCCCCGCCCAGCCTCTGGCCGATCTTCTGCCGCGCGGCGAAGCGCTGACCATCGAGCGGCGCGACCATATGCGCGCCACGGGCGATCCCCAGTTCAAGCGCGGGGCGCTGGAATTCCTGGGGAGGGTTTATCCCCGTTGAGGCAAATGTGAACCAATTTGCCACTGAACCCTTTGTTTGAGACAATGGGTTCGCCTATACCTGTCCGTCCGAAAATCCCGTTCGCGGAGTACATGATGTCGTCCAGCGCCAAAAAGCCCGGCACACTCAAGACCGTCGATCCCATCTGGGATGCGATGACCGCCGAGGCCGAGCGCATCTGCGCGGACGAGCCGTTCATGACGCAGATGGCGATTTCGGGCGTGCTCAACCATTCCGGGCTCGAACCGGCCCTGGCCTATCGGTTGGCGGCGCGGCTCGGCCATACGGACGTGCCGGCCGATCTTATTCGGCAGGCCTTCGAAGAAATGCTGGACCGCCATCCCGAGATCGGTGCGGCGGCGCGTGCCGATCTGGCCGCGACGCTGGAGCGTGATCCGGCCTGCCATCGGGTCATAGAGCCGTTCCTGTTCTTCAAGGGATTCCAGGCGATTCAGACCCATCGGTTCGCCCATGCGCTTTGGCATGCGGGGCGGCGCGATTTCGCGCTTTACCTCCAGAGTCGGTCGAGCCAGGTGTTCCAGGTGGACATCAACCCTGCCGCCCGGATCGGCAAGGGCATCATGCTCGATCATGCCACCGGCTTCGTGGTGGGGGAAACGGCGGTGATCGGCGACCACGTCTCGATCCTGCATTCGGTGACGCTCGGGGGTACCGGCAAGTCCGACCAGGATCGCCACCCCAAGATCGGTAATGGCGTTCTGATCGGGGCGGGGGCCAAGATCCTGGGCAATATCCGGGTGGGCGATTGCTCGCGCATCGCTGCCGGTTCGGTGGTACTCAAGGAAGTGCCTGAGCGCACCACGGTCGCCGGCGTTCCCGCCAAAGTGGTGGGCGAAGCGGGTTGCAACCAGCCCGCGACGGTCATGGACCAGATCGTCATGGTTCCGCGCGATTAGAGCATTTCCGCTTTTCTTCGAATCGCTTCAATTGCTCTAAGTCGTTGTTTGGTCGCGTGTCCGAACCGCAGAACCGTTTCCACTTTTGCTGGACACGCTCTAATTTCGGGCAGAGCGGGGAAATCTTTTCCCTGTCCTTGCGTTATGGTCTGTGATGGCTAAAGTCGCGCCAATTCAAACCATGAGATCGCGTTTTGGCGGCGGGACAGAACGGTTTCGCCGGTCGATAGCGCGTAACGGAGAATTTTGTGAAGCACGAAGAAATCATCAAGCTGCAGAAATACCTGCAAAAGAAGTTCGGCAATCCGGCCATCGACATACGGCCGCGGCCCAAGCAGGACGACTCGGTCGAGATCTATCTGGGCGATGAATTCTTCGGACTGATCTACGTGGACGAGGACGAGGGCGAAAAGTCCTATATGGTCCAGATCTCCATTCTGGACATCGACCTCGACGAAGTCTGAGGGTTCACAGTCGAAGAATTAGGGGCTCCCGGCGGGGCCCCTTTTATTTGCGCAGGGACATCAGGGCCTCTTCGATCCGCGCATCGAAAAGCCGCCAGTTGCCGAGCGCTGACGGATCGAAGGAGACAACCGCCGTGTTGCGATCCGAGAGTGCCAGGACGCGCAGGCAGGTACGGGCATCGATGTTCTCTGCAACCGGCGTCATGCATTTTGCGACGAACGGGTTGGCGGTCAGCGGATCGTACCACACCGTCTCGCCCTGTGTTCCTGCGTCGTTTTCAAGCGGCTTGCCCACCAGCCCGGCTACCCCTGAACGCTGGGCATCTGCGAATTGATGCACATAGACGCTGTCGAGCAGCGCCGCGCCGGTCCGCATCCGGCCGCGCGGCACAATGGTGATCGCCACCTCGCTTAACCCATCCTGGGCAAGCGGGAGGGCGAGAACGAGATCGAGCCGCTCGGCAAATCCGTCCCGGCGCTGCATCGGATCGGCCATGATTGCGGCGGGCACCACATAGGGCTGGGCGCCAACCGTAACGATATGGCTGGCCGTCAACTCGGGCTCCACCGTCCCGGTAGCCACGGCGTCGAAATAGGCGCGCGCGCCATAGGCAAGGCTCAAACCGGCCAGGGAAACGATCAGCGCGACGCCGGCGATGGCGTAGAGCACCGACCCCAAGGGGCGGGCGGGCGGCGGCAGGGCAGGTTGGCTGTTCACATTAACCATCACAGCGCTCGGGCGATGACAGCCAGTTTGGTGCTGGCTATGCTTAACAAACCGTAAATACCGCGCTTTGCCGGAGGAAGAGACGTGAGCGAACTGGTGCTGGCTGTGTTTCTCGTGGCCATCGGCATGAGCGTTGCCGGAACCGGCACGCATCTCTACCAGCAGGTCGCCCGCAAGGTCGCCGAGTTCCGCGTCGACAGCCGCAATGCGATGGCGAGCGTCGTCAGCCTTTTCGTGGTGTTCATCTGCGGTCCTTACATGATGCTGCGCCTTGGGTGGCGGGCCGACGCGAACGGGCGCGCCTCGGCCATCAACGTGCTTTTGGCCGCGTTCATCGCCTTTAGCTGGAGCTTCGTGACCGGCCTCATGGTGATGGGCACCTATGTCTCTATGCTGAGGGCCGCTGCCTGAGGCCATGTGCCGCTCGCATGGCTGATATGGCTTGCGTCGATTCCGGTTTGCGTTCAAACAGGACGCACGAACCTCGGACCCGGTGAAAATCCGGGTGGCTCTTCCGGCCGCCGATCCGCCGGACAACTAAATCACCTCCAGCCTTTCTGGAGCAGGGCGAGCCCTGCTGGTTTGGTTTTCATTTATTCGGAAAATTTCATGTCCTCACTCAGCGCATACCGCGCCCAGTGGTTCTCCAACGTGCGCGGCGATCTTCTCTCCGGGCTCGTCGTCGCCCTGGCGCTTATCCCCGAAGCCATCGCCTTTTCGATCATTGCCGGGGTCGATCCCAAGATCGGGCTCTATGCCTCGTTCTCGATCGCGGTGATCACCGCCATAGCCGGTGGCCGGCCCGGCATGATCTCGGCTGCAACGGCGGCAACGGCGGTGCTCATGGTGACGCTGGTCCGGGACCACGGATTGCAATATCTGCTTGCCGCAACCGTTCTTGCCGGGCTGATCCAGATCGGCATGGGCATGCTCAAGCTGGGCAATCTCATGCGGTTCGTTTCGCGCTCGGTGATGACCGGCTTCGTCAACGCGCTCGCCATCCTCATTTTTATCGCGCAACTGCCCGAATTGATCGGCGTTCCGATGCTGACCTACATTCTGGTCGCCGGCGGGCTGGCCATCATCTATCTCTTCCCCATGCTGACCAAGGCTATTCCTTCGCCCTTGGTCTGCATCCTGGTGCTGACCACGCTGTCGCTCGTCCTGGGCTTCGATGTGCGCACCGTGGGCGACATGGGCGAATTGCCCTCGACCCTGCCGGTCTTTCTTATTCCCGACATTCCGCTCAACCTCGAAACGCTGATGATCATCCTGCCCTATTCGGCGGCGGTGGCGGTCGTGGGCCTTTTGGAATCGCTGATGACGGCACAGATCGTGGACGATCTGACCGACACGCCTTCCGACAAGAACCAGGAATGCATCGGACAGGGGCTCGCCAACACGGTCACGGGCTTCATGGGCGGAATGGCTGGCTGCGCCATGATCGGGCAGTCGATGATCAACGTGAAGTCGGGCGGCCGCGGGCGCCTTTCCTGTTTTGCGGCCGGCGTGCTCTTATTGTTCATGATCGTCGTCCTGGGAGATCTCGTGTCGCAAATTCCCATGGCGGCGCTGGTGGCGATCATGATCATGGTTTCGATCGGCACATTCTCCTGGTCCTCGATAAAGAATCTGCGGACCCACCCACGTTCGTCCTCGATCGTGATGATCGCGACCGTGGCGGTGGTGGTTTACACGCACAATCTCGCCATCGGCGTGCTGGTCGGTGTGCTGCTCTCGGGCATTTTCTTTGCCTGGAAGATCGCACAATTGTTTGCGGTTTCCTCGGTTCTCTCCGAAAATGGGCGGCATCGGACTTATATCGTGGAGGGCCAGTTGTTCTTCGCTTCCTCGGACGACTTCATGGCGGCGTTCAATTTCAAGGAAGTGCTCGACAAGGTGACCATCGACGTCAGCCGTGCTCATATCTGGGATATATCCAGCGTCGCCGCGCTCGACATGGCCGTGCTCAAGTTCCGCCGCGAAGGCGCCGAGGTCGAGATCGTGGGGCTCAACGAGGCAAGCGAAACGATCGTCGACAGGCTTGCGGTGCATGACAAGCCCGGCGCGCTCGACAAGCTGATGGCCCATTAAGGAGGAGGGGATCATGTCTGATAAACTTTTGGCTCTGGTCGATGGCTCCATCTATTCCAAGAGCGTTTGCGATCACGCCGCATGGCTTGCGGATCGGGCAGGGTGGGGTATCGAAATCCTTCACGTCATCGGCCGCCGCGACATTGGACATCTCGATCTCAGCGGTTCGATCGCGCTCGGTGCCCGATCGGCGCTTCTGGCCGAGTTGAGCGAACTCGACGAAACCCAGGCCCGCCTTTCGCGGGAAAAGGGCCGCGCTATCCTCGAAGAGGCCGAGGCGATAGTGAGGCAGCATGGGGTCAGCTCCGTCAACTCGCGTCTCATGTCGGGTGATCTCGTCGAGACGCTCGTGGAGGCCGAAGCGGGTGCGGCTATCGTGGTCGTGGGCAAGCGGGGGGAGGCGGCCGATTTTGCGAAGATGCATCTGGGCTCCAATGTGGAGCGGGTCGTGCGCTCCTCCAGCCGCCCCGTGCTGGTTGCCTCGCGTGCCTTCCAGCCCATCCAGTCGGTGCTCGTGGCATTTGACGCCGGCCCCAGCGTCATGAAAGCCATCGACCATATCTGCGGCAACAGGGCGTTCGCCGGTCTTGATATTCGTCTGCTCACCGCGGGCAACGAAAACGCAGAGGTGCGGGCCAAGCTCGAAAGCGTTTCGGCAAGGCTGCGGGGGGCCGGTCATTCAGTGGTCGCGGAGGTCAAGCCCGGCCAGCCCGAACAGGTGATTGCGGACGAGGTCGAAAAAAGCGGCGCCGACCTGCTGGTCATGGGGGCTTATGGCCATTCGCGCATCCGCAATCTCTTCATCGGTTCGACCACATCCGAGATGATCCGCTCGTGCAAGATTCCGGTTCTTCTGTTCCGCTAGCATGAAAAAAAGGGCCAGCACTCGAAGCGAGGCTGGCCCAAAGTTTCACTCCTGTCGGGGAGTGGATCTGTTGCCCGGATAAGGGCTGAATTTCCTCAGTAGCCGGCGGTCGCGGTCACGGTCACGTCCTGGCCGTGGAGAATGTCGACCCACTGGCCCGCATGGGCCTGGGACTGGCGCTTGAGGAAAGTATAGGGCGTATCGTTCCAGAGCTTGATCAGCCCTTCCTGGTTGTCGAGAACCAGATCGCCACGGTCGGTGCGCACCATCAGCACGGCATGACCTTCGCCATTGGGCTGGCGCACCACGGAAATCAAAAGGTTGGCCGGTTCCCACCCACGCTCGATCAGCGCCTGGCGCTTGGCCAGCACGAAATCCTCGCAATCGCCATAACCCGAGGTGGGATAGGTCCAGAACTCGCCGACGCCGTAAAGGTCCTGATCGGAAACGGCGGTGACGGTGGTGTTGAAATGGTTGTTGACGTCCTGAAGCTCGCGCCACAGATCGTCATTGAGGGCCACCGGCGCCGCAGCAGCCATGGGCTGGCAGTCATAGGGCCGCTTCTGGCAGTATTCGAGGTGGCCGACCGGGATGGAGGTCTGCACGGCGGCCACTTCGGCATAGGCGGTCTGGATGCGGGCCTCCTGGGCGGCCGCTCCGGTTGCTGCGATGAGGGCGACAAGGCCCGAAATAAGGATCGATGTTTTTTTCATTATCGTGATCTCCCCGACGAAGACCACGATAGGGGGCGGCAATTGCCCCGATCGAAAAATTGCCACGCAGTTTTTATGCGTGTTTTATCGGCTTGATTTACAAGCCGTTAGGCATAAATCCTGCGGGGTCGATTCAGCGCCGCGCGTAAAATGCGTTGCCGCCTGCCACCAACACGTAATGCATGTTGCGGTAGGGGAAGCTCAGTCCGGCGGTGTGGAAATACATGGCGTCATAAACACCGGGATGGCGCTCGCCGCGCAGCACGCGCGATGCCATCTGCGACGCCAGGGCCACCGAGCGCTGCTCGGTCATTTTCCGCTGCAGCACGCCATCGGCGAACTGGTTCTTCTGTCCCACCACCGCGCAGACATCGTTGGGGAATTGGTGCGAGGCGACGCGGTTCATCACCACGGTGCCAACGGCCAGCATCCCGTCCGGGCTCGAGCGATTGGATTCGAAATACATGACGCGCGTCATGCACTCATGGGAACTCTTGGAGCCCAGCCCGAACAGCGAAACGCAGCCGGAGAGCGAGGTGAGGGCGGTAAGGCTGACCAGTATGGCGGAGGCCTTTTTGGAGATACGCATGACTAAAACCATCCAGAATACGCGGGTGGTTGCGCCATCCGAACCCGCCCCCGCGACCGGACATGCGCGACTGGCAGCTACAATACGGGCGTCAGGGTTAAGGATCGGTTCACTACGAATCGCTCGTTGCACCGCCGGCCCGTTGCTCTAAAGTCTTGAGTACGGAGGAGGCGATGATTGCATCCGCATACGTTCGGGTCGGGATCGTATGGGTGACCATGATCGCCATCTGGTTACTGCTGTCGGCACTGCGCGACATCATCTGGGGCACCGGCCCGGCTGGCTATTCGCTTGGCGGACACGTAACAAGCGCAATTCTTGCCACGCTATTGGCCGTTCCCATGGTCGTTATGGCTCGTCTTGTGCTGGACGGAAAATCGGTGGCGAGCCTGGGGCTGGATCTGTCCCCCACCGCATTTCGCAACTTCATCGTCGGCGCGCTGGCGTTCCTGCTGCCATCGGCGCTCGGTTTTCTCATTGTGCTGTCCACGGGATGGGCAAGCATAACGCCGACCGCACCGATCGGCGAGATCGCGCTGTTCGTGCCTCTGCTCATCACCCTCGTCTTCCTCTATGAGGCCTTGCCCGAGGAACTGGCGTTTCGCGGTTATATCCAGGTCAACCTCCAAGCCCGGCTCGGCTATTGGGGCGCCATTTTCGCCCAGGCCGCGCTGTTCGCCCTTTGGGGCGCCGCGCTCTGGACTGTCGGGACAGGCGCTCCCGCGCTCGACCGGTTGGTCCTGTTCTTCTTTATCGCCCTTGTGCTGGGAATGGTGAGTGGCGCTACGGGATCGGTCTGGACCGCGATCGGCCTGCATGTGGCGTTCCAAACGGTCGCTCAGCTCCTCCTCAACGCGGAGCGTGGGCATTTCGCTGTCGAGGGCGCCGACATGCTTCAACTGATCGCGCTCGGCGTGGTCCCGTTCTCGCTGGCCTTGATGGTGGTTGACGCTTTGAACCGTCCCGCCCGGAGCCAGGCAGAGGTCAGGTGATCCGCAGGTTCTGCTGCACCACGGTCAGCATCTCCTGCACCGAGGCGAATTCCACGGCGATGCCATCGGAGAAATGACGGACCACGCGGGCCCGCATGCGGCCCAGCGTGATGGGCGTGCCCAGCGCCGGACGCACATCGATCTCGACGGCCGCCCCCGAAAGCGAGATGTCGGTGATCTTGCAATTGTAGCGCCGGCCATCCTCGAGCAGGATGGAAGAGTGGCGAATGTCGGGCACCACACGTTCGTGCCGCCGATCTTCGGGCAGGTCCAGAAGGTCCTTGTTGGCCAGCCAGGTGAGCTGTGCGGCAATCTTCTCGCGCTTGCGGGGCGAGGCGACCACGTCCATGCGGAAGCCGCCATCGGCAAGCTCGAGGATCGTGCCTTCGACACGGCCCAGATGATCGAGATAGATGATGATCTTCTCACCCACCCGGCCGGAAACCGGCGCTATGACCAGCGCGTCGCCGGGCGACATCTCGATGATCTGGCAGGGAAATTCGCGGCGGTCCACCAGCATGTAGCGGCCCAGGATCGAGACGCGCACGCGCTGGAAACGTCCATCGTCTTCGCCGGTCGGCGAGACGACGGGATTGGTCCCGTGCGCCGTATTGTCGATGAGCATTGCCGCGTCCGCCCTGATCGCTGCTGGTTTTTCGTTCCAACAATATCCGTCACAGCGTTAACGGACGGTAAGGCCTTTGGCGCGTCAGGCCTTGCCGCCGTCGATCACCGCCAGATGGGCATAGCGGCGCGCCGAAAAGCCTGAGACGGTGGAGGGCAGGGGAGTATGGGTGTCGTTCACCACCGCGGCAATATCGTCGGTCATAGCCTTGCGATAGCCCTCGGGGGTCATCGTGTCCCTGTCATCGGGCCAGATGAGCCGCAGTCCGGTGATGCGCTGATCGATTATGGGGTGGATGCCCAGCCAATAGGGCGCATCGAGCGCCGTGAGCCCGCCGAGCATGCGGGTGGTGGTGACACCATTGTGCCGCAGCGGGAACAGCGCCATCTCGAACCCGAGCTTTTCGCCGCGTTCGGTCTGGCCCTCGAACGTCACCAGCGCAACCGCGTGATCTTCGGTCACGGCCCGCATCAGGGTTTCCAGCGCATCATGGTCGCCCAGGGCCCAGAGAGACGAAAAGGGGCGGGTCTTGAGCTCGCGGCAATAGGTGGCGCAGATATGGCTGCCGGCAAGCCGGAAGGAGAACTCGATACCGTCGATCGATTCGAGGATGAAGGTGTGGGCCAGCGCGTCGCGAATCCGTGTAGGGTCGATGTCCCGGCGTTCGGGAGTCGAACGGGCGCCACGGATCTCGTTCCAATAGGAGTAGAGCGTTTTCGTTGAGCGCTGTTGCATTTTAGTCCTGGCTGGTCCCTGGATCGATGGCACGGGAGCCCTTAGATGAGCTCTCGCCGATGTAACGCAACACTGCCAAATTCGCTGCGCAAAAGCGCTCTTAAACAATCATTAAGGTTAATTTCCACGCCACCCATGTGGATAAGCAGACAAGCGACCGCACTATAAGGGAATTTAGATGTCCGACAGTCCCGACCCGTCGAGCGAACCGCGCCGGGAGCCCATCTTCAACGTGCCTGGCATCGTCGCGGTCCTGGTGGGGCTGATGTGGGCCATTCACGTCGCTGCCGATCTCGTGCTGGACGAGTACGGGCTGGGCAATCTGCGCATCTGGTTTGCCTTCATTCCCGACCGGTTCTTCAGCGCCTCACAATGGCCGGGCGGGGCGCTGCCGCTGGTCTGGACGGGTTTTACCCACGCATTCCTGCATGTGGATTACATGCACCTGGCCATTAACACCGCCTGGCTCGCCATTTTCGGCACGCCCGTCGGGCGGCGCTACGGGGCGGCCGGCGTGCTGATCGTCTTTTTGCTCGGCGCCTTGGCGGGGGCTCTTGTGCAGACGCTGGCGCTGACCTTTTCGGTCAATCAGTTCGCGGTCCTCTTGGGAGCCTCGGGAGGCGTCTCTGCGCTGACGGGCGCGGCCATGCGGTTCATCTTCGAGCCTGTGATCTGGGGCAGAAACCCCGAGACCGACGAGCCGATGCCGCTGGGCCGGCGCACCGCCACACTTTCAGGCGTGTTCCGCAACCCGCGCAGCCGCGTCTTCATCATCTTCTGGATGGGGCTCAACCTCTTGATCGGTTTCGCCCCGATGATCCTTGGCGCCAGCATCGCTGTGGCCTGGGAAGCCCATATCGGCGGCTTCCTCGCCGGGCTGCTTTTGCCATCGGCGCTGGATGCCGTGGCGCGGCGGCGTCAGCGGCCGTAAACGTCCGTGGGATCGAACAGTCGCGGCTCCCCGGTGTCCACCAGCCGAACCTCGCCATCAGAGCCCTCGACCTTGCGGTAAAAGCAGCTCTTGCGGCCCGTGTGGCAGGCCGCTCCGTGCCCCGTCTGCCGCACGACAAGGATGATTGCGTCCTGGTCGCAGTCGGTGCGCATTTCCACCAACTCCTGGAGTTCGCCCGAGCTTTCGCCCTTCTTCCAGAGCTTTGCGCGCGAGCGCGACCAATAGGTGGCGTAGCCTGAGCCGAGCGTTTCGGCGATCGCCTCGGCGTTCATATGCGCCACCATCAGAATCTCGTTGGTCTCCGCCTCGACAGTGATGGCGGTAACCAGCCCGTTGGCATCGAATTTCGGCGCGAAGACCGAGCCGGATTCGAGCTCGGCCTTCGAGAGCGTTGCGGGATCGGTAAACTGCATGGGGAACTCAGCGCCCGGCGCGGATCAGGGCGAAGAACCGGTCCTGCTCCTGGCGGTCTTCCGCGAAGACGCCGGTGAAGCGGTGGGTGACGGTCGAAGAGCCATGCTTTTGCACGCCGCGCATGGACATGCACATATGCTCGGCCTCCAGCATCACCGCCGCGCCGCGCGGGTTGATCGCTTCGTTGATCGCCTCGATGATCTGGGCGGTGAGGTTTTCCTGCGTCTGCAGCCGTTTGGCGAAGACGTCGGTTACCCGCGCCAGCTTGGAAAGGCCCACGACCCCGTCATGGGGCAGATAGGCGATGTGCGCCTTGCCCACGAACGGCACCATGTGGTGCTCGCAATGGGAGGAAAAGGGAATGTCGCGCACCAGCACAATGTCGTCATAGCCCCCGACCTCGGTGAAGGTCGTTTCCAGAATCGCTGCCGCATCCTGCTCGTAGCCGGCGAAAAACTCGCGATAGGCGTCGGCCACGCGGCGCGGCGTGTCGAGCAGGCCCTCGCGGTCGGGATTGTCGCCAGCCCAGGCGATAAGCGTGCGCACTGCAGCTTCGGCTTCTTCCCGGCTGGGGCGCTCGATCACCCGATCGAGCGCGGTCGGGGCGAGGGGTTTGGGCTTGACGTTCATTTCCATCGGGAAGTCCCCTGCTGTCGGCGCCTTTCGTCCGCAGGCGCCGAAGGGTTGCATCTGGGCCCAATAGGTTTGCAGGCCCGCGCACGGCTCCTTATATAGTTTTGGCGTGCCTTTCGACAAGAAAACAGATTGGCAAGTTTGAGTGAACGATGGTCGATTATGACCTCGAACCGGGCCCGAGATGGAATTTTCCGACCTCTACAGCAACCGCATCCTCGAAATTGCCGGCGCCGCCCGCCAGATGCCGCGACTCGATGCGCCCGACGGGTCGGCGCGCAAGGTCTCCCGCGTCTGCGGCTCGGCCATAGAGGTCGATCTCAAGCTGGCCGATGGGGCCGTCGCAGCCTACGGCGCCTCGGTTAATGCCTGCGCCCTGGGCCAGACCAGCGCGGCGATCGTGGCCGAGCACATTGTCGGCGCAACCCCCGCCGAGTTGCGCGCCCTGCGCGAGCAGATGATCGCCATGCTCAAATCCGACGGTCCGGCGCCAACCGGGCGCTGGGACGATCTCAAATATCTCGAGCCGGTTCGCGGATTCCCCGCCCGTCATGCCTCGACTCTCCTGGTGTTCGACGCGGTGGCCGAGGCGCTGGACAGGGCAGGGGCGTGATGGGGCGGATCTGGGCGGTCATCGACTGGCCCTTCAAATGGTCTGCCTATCTCCTGATTCAGGCCTACCGTTACACCCTCTCGTCCGTCATGGGCCGCCAATGCCGGCATGCGCCGTCCTGCTCGGAATTCACCCGCGATGCCATTCTCAAGCACGGCTTCTGGCCTGGTGGCTGGATGGGCGCGGGCCGCATCTGGCGCTGCCGGCCGGGCGGTACGCACGGCTATGATCCGGTGCCTGAGACCGTGCCCGGCGCGGCGCGGTGGTATGCGCCGTGGCGTTACGGAAAGTGGCGCGCCGAGCGATGAACCTGACCTTTCGCTGACATGTGCGTCAGTAAAAAGTCAATTTAAAATCAATTACTTAATTGGGAACTGGCCGACGGAAAGCCCGTTATTGCAGCGTCGGTACGACAATACAGTGTGCCCCCGGCGCTCCATCAACCAGAGTCCCCCGCTCCGGTCGGGGGCACACTTTCCTCGACCAAGGAGGTTGCTCCCATGCCCATCGAACGCGAAACCATCATCGAAACTCCCACCGAGCGCCAAACCGTCGTTTCCGGCGGCGGAGGCCCTGCCGGGGTGATCGCCGGCGTCGTGCTGTTTATCCTGGCCATCCTGCTGGCGTTCTGGATCTTCGGCGCCGTATTCAACGGCGGTGGAGGCGGAGCGGACAGCGTGTCCGTCGATTTGCCCGAAGTGACGGTCACCGAATAAACCCAATCTTGTCCGGTTCGGCCAGCAAGGCGCCGCGTCACTGGACGACGGCGCCTTTTGCTTGCGTATTGGGATCGCCAAGAGGGCTGGAATTGCCGCTCAATCGTGCTAATCAACCCGCCTTGCGCCCAAAGGGCGTGCAACCAAGCAATTCATGGAGACCTAAGATGATCAAGGTGACGTTCCCCGATGGTGCAGTGCGTGATTACGCTCGCGGCACCACCGGGACCACCATCGTCGAGGGGATCTCCAAATCTCTGGCGAAAAAGACCGTCGCCATGCGCTGGAATGGCGTTTTGTCCGACCTTTCCGATCCGCTCGAAGCGGATGGGGCGATCGAGTTCGTCCTGCGCGACGACGAAGCGGCGCTCGAACTGATCCGTCACGATACGGCCCACGTGCTTGCCGAGGCGGTGCAGGAGCTTTGGCCGGATACGCAGGTGACGATCGGCCCGGTGATCGAAAACGGCTTCTATTACGATTTCTACCGCGCCGAGCCGTTCTCGGAAGACGATCTGCGCGCCATCGAAAAGAAGATGGAGGAGATCGTCGATCGCGGTGCCGAGTTCACCAAGGAAGTCTGGAGCCGCGACGAGGCCAAGAAGGTCTTTGCCGCCAAGGGCGAGCAGTTCAAGGTCGAACTCGTCGATGCCATCCCCGAGGACCAGGACGTCAAGATCTATAAGCAGGGCCAGTGGTTCGACCTTTGCCGCGGCCCGCACATGCGCACGACCAAGGATGTGGGCAAGGCGTTCAAGCTCACCAAGGTGGCCGGCGCCTATTGGCGTGGGGATTCCGACCGCGAAGTCCTGAGCCGCATCTACGGCACGGCCTGGGCGAGCAAGGACCAGCTCGACGCGCACCTCCACATGATCGAGGAGGCTGAAAAGCGCGATCATCGCAAGATCGGGCAGGAGATGGATCTTTACCACTTCCAGCCCGAGGCGCAGGGATCGGTGTTCTGGCACCCCAAGGGGTTCGTCATGTACAATCAGATGGAGGAATATATCCGCCGCCGTCTGAACGATGCCGGCTACAAGGAAATCAAGACGCCGCAGCTTCTGGACAACAAGCTCTGGGAGAAATCGGGCCACTGGGGCAAGTTCCGCGAGAACATGTTCGTGGTGCCCGACGAGATGCCCTCGACCGAAGGCGACCAGCCGGAGATTTCGGCCGATGCCAACCTTCTGGCGCTGAAGCCCATGAACTGTCCCGCGCACGTGCAGGTCTTCAACCAGGGCATCAAGTCTTACCGCGATCTGCCTTTGCGGCTTGCCGAATTCGGTTGCTGCCATCGCAACGAGGCGCATGGCGCCCTCCATGGCCTGATGCGTGTGCGACAGATGACCCAGGACGACGCGCATATCTTCTGCCGGGTCGACCAGATCCAGGCCGAGACTGAAAAGTTCTGCGCGCTGCTCGATTCCGTCTATGCCGATATGGGCTTCACGGAAGTCAAAATCCTGCTCGCCACGCGGCCCGAAACTCGCGCAGGTGACGATGCCGTTTGGGATTTGGCTGAAAAGAGCCTGGGCGACGCGCTCAAGGCCACCGGCCGTGGCTTCGAGATCGCCGAGGGCGAGGGGGCGTTCTACGGTCCCAAGCTCGAGTTCCACTTGAAGGACGCGATCGGCCGCTCCTGGCAGTGCGGCACGCTGCAGCTTGATTTCGTCATGCCCGAGCGGCTGGAGGCCTCTTATGTGGCCGAGGACGGCTCGCGCCAGCGCCCCGTCATGCTGCACCGGGCGATCCTGGGCTCGCTCGAGCGCTTCATCGGCATGATGATCGAAAGCTATGCCGGCCGCATGCCGCTCTGGCTCGCCCCGGTGCAGGTGGTCGTCGCCACCATCGTCTCGGACGCCGACGAGTACGCACGTGAAGTCGTCGCCGAGTTGCAGGCGAGGGGCATTCGTGCCGAGCTCGACACCCGCAACGAGTCGATCAACTACAAGGTGCGCGAACACTCGGTCGGCCGCGTGCCGTTCATCTTCGTTGCCGGGCGCCGCGAGGCGGAAGAAAAAACCGTCTCCATCCGCCAGCTCGGCAGCCAGGGCCAGACGGTCAAGCCCGTCGCCGACGCGATCGCCGAACTGGCAGCCGAAGTGACCCCGCCGGATCTGAAGCGCAAAGCGGCGTGATTTTCGATCCCCGGCGATGCGCCGGGGATTTTTCTGTGCCGGCACCGATATCCGCGCCGCTTGGGGCCTTGAGCAAGCCCGGAGTGACACGTTGAGGGTGAGGCAGGGCACCGCTCCGTCTCCGGACTCACCACGCGCCACTGCGGAGGTCTCCAGCAGCCCAACTGCTTATCCCCACCGTCACACCACACCCAACCGTCATCCCGGCCTTGAGCCGGGATCCAGTACACTCAGCGCTTGAGCCCAAGCCGTAACGCTTCCCCCCGGAACCCCTTCTCCCCTTGAGGGAGAAGGTGGATCGCCCAAAGTGCGCTGAGCCTCAACAATCACCGCCGATGGCCGCTGATATGCCGAGCCCCTCATCCGACCGCTTCGCGGCCACCTTCTCCCACCAGGGGAGAAGGATAACGGGGGAACACACCAGTACAGAGCTCCTGGCTTCTCTCAAGAACATGCCCCAGGAGCCCCCTTCTCCCCTGGTGGGAGAAGGGCCGGGGATGAGGGGGGCGCTGAGCTTTCACAAACACCTGCGCAAAAACTTATCCCCGCCCTCTCGGTTTCCCCCATACTCCCTCTCACGACCCCGCGCATATGGACGCAAGCGCTACGAACGTTTGGGCGGGATCGGTTCGGGTTCGTTGGGAGTCGTCCCAGCGGAGGCCCAAAGCGGACAGATGGCCGGATGTGGATAAAAGGTGTGAGCGGACCACCAATCCAATCACTCCCACGTCGCACCGGGGAAACCCGGAGGGGCAGCGAGGCAATCGGCAACGAAAGCCTCAACAACCCCCAGCCCGAGAAGCCGCCATAAGCCCAAAATCCCGGACGCATGGGGCGATGATCGCTTCATACTAACAAATACAGTGCGGAGCGTTCATCGCCCCATGCCGTCTATCCATCAGCAAACCGAGGCCCATGGCCGTCGGCCGCTTCCGTGCACGCCGAGAGGAAGCCATCAATAAACGGTCGTCAAAATCTCCACTTCCCGTGGGCTGCCGGGTACGATTTCGAATTCGCGGTTGTAGACGTTCTCGCCCAGCTTGGCCAAGGCCAGGTAGTCGCCCTCGGCCAGGACGGTGGCCGGAAAGGCGCCGATATCGGAGAAGATCGTTTCCCCCTCGGGCGTCTGGATGGTCCATTCGACGTCGGCGATGGCTTCCCCGCCTTCTTCGGAAACCAGCCGCAACGCCACCTGGGCGGCCTTGTGATAGAGCGTGGCTTCGGTGATCTGGCCCGATTCAACGCGCAGTTCGGAGCGCACGACGGCGTTGATCGGCCCGAACCGCGAGACGATCGAATAGATCCCGGCATTGAGGTGGATCAATTCGTTCGGGCTCACGTTCTCCGCGATCGTCACGCGCCCGTTTGGCCCATCCGAATAGATGTCGAAGCGCAGAAGTTCGTCGGGGATAGGAACGTCGCCGGTGATCATCGCTGAAAGTTGCAGGCCGCCCACCTCGAAGACCATGGTGTGGGTGTTGGGGCCGGGCTCGACGAACAGCCTGTCGCTCGCCTGCGCCCGTCCATAGGCGACATGCATGATGTATTCCCCGGGGGGCAGGCTCAGGCTGGCCGTTGCCTCTTCCGATTTGGCGACCAGGGCCAGTTCGCCATTGGCGTCGGTGCGCGTGTCGAACACGCGCCACACCAACCCATCGGGTATGAAGGGGCCATCGTCCGACAGCCGTGCGGAAAGCGTCACGGGCTGCGGATCGGTGATGCCGGAAAAATCGGGTTGCGCATCGGGGCCGGCATCGAGCTCGGTTCCGTCGATGACGATGGAGGGATCGTCGCCGGAGTCCTCGTTTTCCGCGGGAGCGGAACCGCCGAATTCGGCAGGGCGGGGAGGGGGAACAGGAGCCACGAGATCTTCGTCGATCTCCTGGGCAAATCCCGGAACGGCACCAATGATGAGAACGCACAGGAAAAACAGTTTACGCAGGTGCATCAGCCCACTCTTTGCCGAACCTCCCGCCACGAAATGGCGGCGATTCCTATTCTTGGATTGGGGAAAAGCTGTGTCATAAGGGAGCGCGATGAGCAAGTTAGGACCCGATTTCCGTTATGACCGTCAATACCGCCCTGCGTGATTATCTCCGCTCCCGGCGCACCGTTACCGCGCCTTTCCTGGCGGAACCTGGACCGACCCAGGACCAACTCGCCGAACTCCTCACGATTGCGTGTCGCGTTCCCGACCACGGCAAGCTCGCCCCTTGGCGATTCGTGATTTTTGCCGGCACGGCGCGCGAAAAAGTGGGGCAGCACCTTTACGACATCGCCCAGCGCAAATGGCCCGAGCGCACCGAGGAGCAGCTTGCCGTCGAGCGCAATCAGTTCCTGCCCGCGCCGCTCACCGTTGGGGTGATCTCGACCGCTGCGCCGCATGTCAAAATCCCCGAGTTCGAACAATTGCTGGCCGCCGGCAACGTCGCCTTCAACCTTTGCCATGCCGCCAACGCGCTCGGTTTCGGCGCCCATTGGGTAACCCGCTGGTTCGCCTATGACGATGAGGCTGCCGCAATGCTGGGCGCTCGAGAAGGCGAGCGGTTCGTCGCTTTTGTCCATATCGGCACGCCGCAGACCCGCCTCGAAGATCGGGACCGCCCCGATCCACAAGCGCTCACCACCTATTGGGAGGGTTAACCGGGCGTTAACCGCTGGTAGGGTTTCATTAACCATAATCACCCGAGTCGGACGTTCATGGCCTCGCCGATTTCCTCGATTCCGCAACCCATCGCCTATGCCCTTGACCGGGCAGGGACGCGCAACGGCGTGGATTTCGACTATCTGCTGCAGACGGCGATCCGGGAAAGCAGCCTCAACCCGGCCGCCAAGGCGCCAACCTCGTCGGCGACCGGGCTTTTCCAGTTCATCGAGAGCACCTGGCTCGAAGTGATGAAATCCGAAGGTCCGCGCCTCGGCTACCAGGACTTCGCCGATCAGATCCATGAGAATGACGGCGAATTCTTCGTCCCCGATCCGGCGGTGCGCCAGCAGATTCTCGACCTGCGCCACGATCCGCAGGTTTCGGCCGACCTGGCGGCGGCTTTCACGCGGCGCAACGGCGATTATCTGCTGGAGAAATTCGGCCGCATGCCGAGTCCGGGCGAACTCTATATCGCCCACTTCATGGGCCCCAGCGGCGCCGAGCGGTTTTTCGAGCTGGGACTGCAGAACCCCGAAGCCATTGCGGCAACAGCCTTTCCGCGCCCGGCCGCGGCAAATCCGACAATCTTCTACGATGGCGGACGGCCGCGCACCGTTCGCGAAGTCTATGAGGTGTTGGTCGCGCGCCATGGCGGCGCACCCACCAATGCAGCCTTCGAGGTGCAGCAATTGGCCAGCCAGCAGGCGCTGCCTTCGCGCGTCAAACTCGATAGCCAACCGTTGATCCCGCCCGGCGTGTCGTTCACTTCGCTGTTTTCGACGGAGGTAGCTCCACCCGCCGCGTCGCCGGTCGAGCCGCCCGAGGCCGTACCGGGCAGGGCGCTGTTCAGCGGCTTTTATTCAGGCGAGTAATCCCCGCGCAGCCGACCGGCGTTATGGTGAACCAATCCTTAAGCGTTGCCCGCTAGGGTCCGGCGCAGGAAGGTTTGGGGTTACAGATGGTCGCTTATCAGCGTTACGTGCAACTGTCGCAATCGCGGAACAGCGAGGAGCGCGGGCAGGCGGCACATATGGCTGCGCTGGCTTATCTGGGGCACAAGGGACCGGCCGACGAACAGGCGGCCCTCTATGCTGCGCTCATGAATTTTCTCGACGACCCGTCGGTCAAGGTGCGCGCCGCGCTCGCCTATGGACTGCTGCATTCCGAGCATGCCCCGCGCCCCATCATGCTGGCGCTGGCCCAGGACGCGCCGGTCATTTCGCGGGCCGTCGTGCAGTTTTCGCCGGTTCTGCTCGGTTCTGATCTCATGGGCATCATCCGTTCGGGCGATCCCGACATGCTTGTCGCGATGACGGCACGGCCCGCACTCAGCCAGCGGGTCGCGTTGGCCCTCGTCCGTCAGGGAGAGCCCGATCTTTGTGTCCGCGTCCTCGAGCGCGCGGATATCAGCCTGCCGGACGATGACTTTATCGCCTTGGCGGACAAATGGGGAGATGATGCCAGGGTGCGCGGCGTTTTGCTCAAGCGCCGCGACCTGCCGGGAATTGCCCGGCTGCATCTCGTGGAGCGGGTGCGCGCGGCCCTGTCCGATTTGCGGATCGTAAAAGGCTCGGTCCAGCCTCGCCGGCTCGAGCGTCTGCTGCGTGACGGGTGCGACAACGCGGCGACCGCTATCGGCGAACGCGAGGCGGGCAGGGGCGCGCGCGGCTATGTCGCCGCCATGGCCGAAGGCGAGCGGATCAACGCGCGTTTGATGCTGCATGCGCTGGTGCATGGGCATGTGCTGTTTTTCGCAGATGCCCTGGCCCAGCTTTCCGGCGCCCCGCGCGCCAAGGTTTTCACCATTCTCGACGGCGGCAGCCGTGCCGCGCTGCATGCGCTCCTTACCCGTTGCGGGTTCACGCCGGCGGTGCGCAATTTGCTGGCGCGGATGGTCGGGCACGCACGCAAGGCCGATCTCGCCGACGATATCGCGGCGCGGCACTACGTGGTTTCTCTTCTCATAGAGGAACTGATTGCCGAACATGACGGCGTTCTGCCGCCCTCTCTCGATGAGGCGTTCGCCTATCTCAACGAGCAGAACATCGCTTTGGCGCGCACTGCAGCGCGCGGCGTCATGCCGGCCTTTGCCGCAGAGGCTCCCGACGAAATCATGCTGCCGGACATGAGCGCCGGCCGCCTTGCCTTGCCGGCCGCTTAATAGCGGAACTGCTCGATGAGCACACGTTCGTCGAGACTATGGCCCGGATCGAACAGCAGGGTCGCCGAGTGCCGCCGATCCTCGTGCACCCGCACCTCGATCACCTCGTTGAATTCCACATTGTCCGCCACCGCGCTAAGCGGGCGCTTTCCCGCTTCCAGCGTGGTGAAGCTGATATTGGCGCGATTGGAAAGGATCGCTCCCCGCCAGCGACGCGGGCGGAACGGGGAAATCGGGGTGAGCGCCAGGAGTGGTGCGGTGATCGGCAGGATCGGTCCATGAGCCGAGAGGTTGTAGGCGGTCGATCCTGCAGGGGTCGCAGCGATGATGCCGTCGCAGATGAGCTCTTCGAGCCGGACATCGCCATCGATGCGGATCTGGATCTTGGCCGCCTGGTAGGACGAACGAAACAGCGAAACTTCGTTCAGCGCCAGCGCTTCGGAAACCGTCCCCTGCGCATCGGTCACCCGCATCTTGAGCGGATGAATCGTGGTCGGCATCGCTGCCCTCAACCGCACATCGAGAGCGTCGGGGCTGTACTCGTTCATTAGGAACCCGACCGAGCCGAAGTTCATCCCATAAACGGGAATGTTGCGGTCCATTACCCGATGCAGCGTTTCGAGCATCAACCCGTCGCCGCCGAGCGCGACGACGATCGAGGCCTTCTCGATTCCGGCATCGCCGTGCCGGGCGACGAGGATTTCGCGTGCGGCGCGCGCCTCGGCCGTGTCGGACGACACGAAGGCAACCTTGCCGTCGGTATAAAGCGCCAAGCCTATTCTCCCCGGCCGCAGACAAATCACATTGCCGTCCGGGGATTTAGCATGCAGGCCGTGGTCTGGCCAGCGTCAGTGCGCCGAGGCCGGGGTGGACAAAATGCCGTAGATGAGCGCGGCGACCGCGATCACCATCAACACCACCCCGCCAGCCATCGAGCCGCCCAAGGTCATGGCATAGAGCCCGAGCAGCAGAAGCGGGACATGGATCAGGAACCATTTGGTGAGATGGAGAAAGCCGTTATAGGTCTTGGTATGCTCGGTATATTCGGCGTCGAGCTGAGCCGGCGTTGGCTCTTCGATTGCCGGATCGACGCTGACAAGTTGTGCTTCGCTCATGGTCTGCCCTCCATAGGCTAGTACTCCCTAAACGGCAAAGCTGCCGGGAGGTTTCCGCACAAGGCTCGCTTGCATCGGCGATGGACTGGTGCTAGCAACCTCGCCGATGCCGGTATAGCTCAGTTGGTAGAGCATCTGATTTGTAATCAGAGGGTCGCGGGTTCAAGTCCTGCTGCCGGCACCATCGGAACCCCCGGCCCGTGGGCGTTTCCGCCTATTTCTCCCGATAGCTCTTGGCCCAACGGTTTCCAATTCTGGTTGCCGGTTTCCAATTCGCGTTCTGTTCCTGTTCCAGGAATCGGGGTGCCACGCTGTCCCAATTCTCCTCCAAACGCTTCATCGCATTGACCGCAAGGCGTCTCTTACTCACGTCTTTGCCGTAGTGCTGGACCATCTTGGGGCTCATGTTTGTGATCGATCCAACCTCGGCTTCGGTGCACCCCACCTCCAGCAAGTTGATCACCGCATTCTTGCGCAGGCCGTGGAAAACGATCCGCTCCTCGCGGAATCGCTGAAACGGCGGCGTGTCCATCATTTTCTGCCATTCGGTGCGGAAGCCATCGGCGGCCTTGTAGGGGTGTCCCTTCACCCCCAGGTGCAATGCCTTGCTGACAATCGCCGGCTTGTCGGCGGCGACCCTCGCTTCGTTCGCTGCGGCGTACATCGCCTCCGCCCTTTGGAGCCATGGTCTATAACTTGAGTGAATGGGCACCCAGACCGTGGTCTTGGTCTTTTGCGCCGTAACGGCGATCACGCCTTCCCCCAGCTTCGGCCTCTCCATCCCCAGCACATCGGTTTGCCTCTGCCCCGTGAACAGGGCAGAGATGGCCGGCATCAGCATGTTGAAAGGCGCATGCTCGAAAAGCACATCGAACGCCCAATCCGGCCATGGTGTCCATGGCTCGCCACCGGGTATCTTGTCGGTGAACTGCACCGGGTTGGTCGCGCTGAACCCCCGTGGGACACCCCAAGCCATCAGTCGAGACAGGTAGGCCCTAAACTGATTGGCAGTGGCCGGCGTATCGGCCAAGGCATCAATGGCCTGCTGGGCATCGACGGCGGTCAACTCTGACGGAAGATCGAACGCCCAAGCCGCCTTTATCATCTCGCCGGACCTGCGGTAGTTGAGGCGCGTTGACTTGGCCAGCTTTGCCCAGGTCGGATTGCTGTCGTCATTGAACTGATCGACAAGAGCGGTGAAGTCCTTGGCGTCCTCATGCTGTCGCCTATGCCAAGCCGCATGGACCTTGTGCGCGGTTGGCCAGAAATCGTCGGCCTTGTGGTCGGGCAGGGCAGCGCCGTGAAGCTTCCAGCCGTCATCCTCGCGCTCAAGATGGCCGCAGATGGATATGGCGTCTTGGAACTCGCGTGTCAGGGGATGCGGAACACCTATCGAGGGCCATGCCTCGGGTGTGTTGCGGTGCCGGGTGTAGAAGTAATATTCCACCGGCTCCTTTCCCTTGCGGCGCTTGATGATCCGGTGGACGTAGCGAGGCAGTTCAACCACGCCCGACTTCCCTGACCTTTTCACGGAATCGCTCTCCCATCCCTGTCGGCGCTTGGACTATGCCAAGCGCGCGCTCGAGATCGGCACGATACCAAAATTTCCTGCGCTTCGATTCGACAACGCGAGGCTGTGGGTAAATCTCCCCGACGCGTTCAAGGAAGTCCTCAACGTGCCGCTCACCACAGAAGGCGGCGGCCATGTCCGCGAGCATGCGCGGCGGCCATGCGTCCGATGGGAATGTGGGCGGGCGTCGGCTCATCTCACACTCCGAACAGCGGCAGCGCGGTCAGGACCAGGCTGAGCACGATGCCGAGAACTGCGGCGACGAGGACCACGCGGACCAGCAGCGACATTGGGCGTGGATCCCGTTCGCTCATGGTGTTGCTCCGAAGTGACACGCGGCTTCTCCATGATAACCGCGACGTTGAGCCCGGGAGCGAAGATCGCTCTGCGGCATTAGGGCAAGCCGACATCATCTTCCGAGAGTGAACCCTGTGCCCATGCCTGTTTCCCAAGCCTCCCAAGTCATCGAGCGCACCAAAGAGCGTGCGCACGTCCTCCAGGAGGAACTCCTTCATTGGGCGGCGGAGGTTGGAAGGGCGGAAGAAGCCGGCGCCGCGAACGAAACGCAGGTGCAGGCGATCCAGTCCGCCGCCGAGTTGGCGCGACATGAGGCTGATGGCCTTCGCGCCGTACTGGCGGCAAATGTCGAGATGACGGACGAGGAAGCCGAGGCAATGGTCAAGCTGGACCGGGAGCTGACGGATATTGCCAGTGAATACGCGCAGCTCCGCGGCCGAGCCGCTCGGCTCTACCGTCCCAAGGAACTGGCCGAGCCGCCGTTGCCAACGAGCTTCAACCCTCGGTGATGAATTGACCACGCTTGTACCTTGGGCAATTGTCATCGGATGACCAGACCAAATGCGATCCAACGCGTAACGCTGTCTCGCCAGACGCTCTACACATACAAGGGCGTGCCTGGGGGTACGAAGGACGAGCCCGAACAGGTGCTCAAAATGATCCGCGACGAGATCGGAATCCTTGAGGGCATCGCGAGAGACGAACCGAAGAATGCGGAACCGATCGGGCTGCTGATCGATGCGTGGCGGGAGTTTGCCGAGACGCAGAAGATGAGAGCTCACTAGACCGGCTCTCCTGTTATTCGATCCACCACAGTTCCGTCCATGCGCTTCCTGAGGCGCGGATGGGATAGGCGGTGGCGGGACTTCTTGATGCCGAGGTGCTTCTGACGCTTACGGGCATTGATGGCCTTCTCTGCGACGTCCTGAGCCGTCTTGGCGCGGTGCTTGTCTCTTAGGGCAGGGAACAGGTTGCTTTCGCGGTGCTCGCCACCGTTGATAAGCGCGACCTTATGGTCGAGGTCCCAGGGCTCCCCCGGCATGATCTTCCGCCCAGAGATATGGCAACGTCCGCCTTCGCGCTCGAAGATGCGCAGCCTGACGCGGTCCGGAACCTTCTGGTCCGGCGTCTTGCCGACCCACTCCGGGACGCTTCTAGGCATTCGCGAGCTCCAGCAGGATTTCCGCATGACACGGGCTACCCAAGGGGCACCAGCAAGCCAGGTTCTTGCCCCGCAATTCGGAAAGGTCAGCAGGGTAGCCGGCGGCGGTCCTCAGTTCGGTGTCACCCAGCATCTCTCGGAAGAAGCCAACGGAGCCTTCGCGATCTGGTGCGATCCGGCCAAGTGGCCCCGGCTTACCGATCGGGAACGGATTTCCCCACTTCGTGGGGCGGCCGACGTTGATGGCCTCAAGCCCGTTGATTGAGCGGCTATGCTCTTGGAGGTTGAAGCCTCGCTGGCGGGAGAGTTGGAGGCGAACTGGTTTATCCATGGACCTCGCTCCTGAGTTTTGCGATGCACGCGGCCTTGATCTGGCTCTCTATGGCCTTGGTGGATTGGTGCCGGCGCTTGGCCACGGCGAACTTCGTCGTCAGATCATCGACGCCCATTGCCCTTGCAAGCTTGCGCTGCCTATGGGGAACGATGAAGTAGCGGCGGATGATGCGGGCGGCGCGGCGGATGTGGTGGGGAACGGACATTGCTTCACCTCGACAGCCAATGCTTCACGGTGTGGCGCACGTCCTCGTCCATGTCCTGTCGGGACATCCACTCGAGATAGCCGCGATCGCTGCGGGCCAACTCCTCGTAGGACTTGCCACGATGCTTGCCGAAGGTGACGGTGCGCAGGAGAACCGGGCTTTCGGTGATCGCCACCAGATCGAGCGCCCGGCGGTGCTTGAGGCATTCGATTAGGATATGCGCCGTGACATAGGCGTCGGGCAGGGCGCGATGCGGCGGCTCGGCAAGAGCCTTGTCGAGCGCCAGACCAAGCTCATATCGGCAGGCCTGATTGCTGTGGCTCTCAAAGTCGGGCCAGATCGACATGGCCGACTTGTGGGTGCAGACCCAGCGATACCCAAACATGCTCAGGAAGTGGCGCTCGAACTTGGCGTTGTGGGCGCAGAGCAGGTCATGCTCGGATAAGCCCTTGCTGATATAGGGCATCACCTGGGCGAACGCGGGAGCTTCGGCCACTTCCTCGTTCGTGATGTGGTGGACCGCCATGGTCTTCGGGGTGATGGGCTTGGAGGGCTTCACCAGCGTCGACCATTGCCGAACGATCGAGAGGTTGTCGAGCAGGACATCGACAAAACCGACCTCCACAATCTCGGCGCCCTCATCATCTGGAAGTCCAGAAGTTTCGAGATCAATCACGCGGATGATACGGGGCTCATCGAGCCCAAGGGGAAGTGCGCTCATTGTGCTGCGGCCTCCATAGCGTCGGCCTCGGCATCCCATGCCATCAGCCATGCGGTCTTTTCGGAATCGGTAAAGTCGTCGGGCGCTTCGCGCGGCTCGCCGGCATGAAAGGCGCGCCGGCCTTCCCGCTTCGCCTCGATCACGTCGCCATCAGCGTTCGGCAGGTCGCCGGGGAAATCCTCGAAGTCACTGGCGGGCGCTTCGGCCTCGTTGGGGGATTGATCCGTCTCGGGTTCTTTCGCCGCTCCTGAGTTATCTGTGGCGTCCAGAGTGGCGCCCACGTTCTCGGCATTGAAACCGTTAGTGCCGCCGGAAAGGCGGGCAGCCAGACCAGTGCCTTCCGGCGTCACGTCTCGCGCCCGCGCCACTGCCATCTCCTCGATGTCGTACATGCCGAGAATGACATCGGGGCAGTGCCGGCGACCGAAGGCGCGCAGGCTGTAGTAGGCGAGCTGCTGGTCGGGATCGGACTTCCAGAGCGGCGAGTTCTTGGGCGTGATCTTGGAGAATTTCGGGCTCTCATAGACCTGCACCTTGCCGTCTAGGAACTTGCCGGTGATAACGCATTGGCGAGTGTCGCCCTCGCCCTTGTATGAGACGTCGGGCCGCTCAGAGAGTGGCGCCAGTTTGAGCATGACGGCAGCGATCACCTGAGCCTCATAGGCCAGATTGTCGTTCACGAAATAGCTCTTGCGGGCCAGGGCATACGGGCTGATGCCGAACCGGATTGCATCGTCAATGATGCCCAGGCATGCGCCGGGCTGGCCGCGCAGGTGCTTGGGGACCGCCGAACCGGAGACGGCCATCATCTTCGCGTATTCCATTACCTCCGTTGCATTGCGAAAGCTGATTCCGCCTTCGGTTACGGCGATTGCGCCGGTCACGTCTTTGTCGATCCGGTTCTCGATGTTTGCGATGGCGTTGCTCATGCGGCGAGTTCCTGTTCCAGTGTATCGAGGTATCGTTCGGTTGCGTCTCGCCCCCATTGCGGGATCGAAAGACGCATGGCGTCAGCCTGCCGGGCCGTTGGGCCGGGCCAGATGCCGGTTTGGAGACAGCGTTCGAAGATCTGCAGCGCGACATGGACAGCGCGCTCTCCGAGGACGATATCGGCGTCATCGAGGGTCTTGATTGAGACGGCGTGGACGTTCCCTGTGTCGACAAACACGAGATGGAAGCCTTCCATCTTGCGGCCAAGCACCCGATCGGCAGCCATGCCCACCACGGCGCCTTGGACGTGGTAACCATGGTCATGCACGGCCATCGCGATGTTGCGGTCGCTCATCCCCTCGGCGTTGCGCGGGCTGATCGTCTTGAGGTCAGCGAAATCGTTGCTGTCGCCAGGGATGGCGTCGGGGCGGGCCTTCACCCAAACATTGCCCTCGCGCCAGAACAGCGATTTTTCGATCTCGCCCGAAAGAACGCCGGCCTGGGCGACCAGAGGAGAATTGGCGAGGCCGCAGCCCTCCATTCCCTTCTGCCACGGCAGGAGCCCAGCCATTCCCTTGATCTTCTCGATCTGGGCCGGCGTCAGCACTGTGATGCCGCGTGCCGCCTGTTCATCAAGCCATTCCCGGCACGACTTATTGTTGCCGTTCCACGCCCGCCCATCGGGCGCCGTATCGGGCCGGATGACGAAGTGCTTGGCAAATTCAGCTTCGCCCAGGAGCAGGTGGTGAGCCGCGCGCCCAAGGATGAATGCCTCGGCGTCGTCCTGCTCCACCCGGTTCGGGTTCAGGTCCGAGTGCTTCCAGTAATGCGCCGGGCTCTTGAGGATGGCACGGATGCCGCTCGAGCTGATCGACGGGCCATCGCAGCACTGCGAATGGTATTCAGCGATCGGCAGGTCATAGACGCCGGGCTTGCTGATCTTGCCGCCGGGTTTGATCTGGCTGTGTACCGTCATCGTCTTTCTCCGGTTTCGGCCGCGGCACCTGGCGCAGCTTGTTTCATCCCAATCGACCTCAGGAGCGCGGGCCATCTGTCTGCCTCTGCGCCTCGTCCACGAGGGCGATGATCTTGTCCGCCGCATCATCGGCATCTGCCGTTTCCCGTATGGTGCGGACGATGTTCTTGCGGAGGGTGGTGGCGGGCGGATGTCCATCAGACTGCCTCCGCCAAGTGCTTCGGTACGCTGACCGGGCTCATTCCGCCTTCGATCAGGATCGACTTGCGGTTGACCTTCACGACCTTGCGAACGCCGTAGAGGGTGCGGACCATCTGCCCGACCTTGAAGTCCGCCGCGGCGATAGCGGCTTCGCGTTCGGCCGCGGCATCGCCAGCCATCCGGGCACCGCGCGCTTCCATTGAGTCGGCGGTTTCGCGGAGGGCCTTGGCCTCCATGTAGAGGTTTCCCGCCTTGACGATCTTGCTGCGCTCACGCTCGCGGCGGGCTGCAAAAGCGCGACCAGCAGCATTGCCGTAAGCTGGCTGCGTCCAGAAAGTGCTATCGTCATCCACAGAGCCGCGAAGGCGATTGCTTTCGGCTTCCTTGGCATCGGCGCGGGCGCGGAGTTCGGCAACCTTGGCGTCTATCCGGGCTTGGCGCTGCTCTCTGGTTTCCATTGCCGCCTCCTATTCGGCCGCCGCGAGAAACGCGGGGGCTGCCCGCCGTTCCGCATCAAGGGCATCGAGAATGTCGGTCTGCTTCATCGCCCACCGGATCACCCATGCCTTGGCGACACGGATGGCCTCGGGAGCGGGAAGGGTGGTCACCTCACGGAAGGGCTTGCCCTGCCAGAACCGCTCCTGACCCATGCCCTTGATCTTGCCGAGGCGATCACATGCGGCCTCGAACTGATCGTCGCATTCGACCAGCCATGTTTCCGACCGCGAACGGGGATGACGGATGGAGCCGTAGGCGATGCCGGTTTCGATCAGGGCGTCGAGATCATTGCCCGACAGGCCGATCTCGAGCTTGATCTCGGCTACCGTGATTTGATCCTGGCTGTGCTGGATGAACTGGGTCATCGTGTTGGTGCTCCATCGTGTTGGGGAGATCGGCGCGGTGCGCTTCTTCGTCCCCGGTGATGGAGTGAATATGTAGCAATAAATGCGACACGTCAAGCACGTGTAACAAGAGAAGTCGCAGGAAATGTTACATGCGGGATTGACGCCCACCTTTCACGCGCGTACATACGCGGTACAATGTCGTAGCGGTGAGTGAGGAGATGGGCGCGAACAGCGGCCATCGACGAACGGTTGGAAGCGCGCCCTTGACGGGCGCTTCCACCAACTCAGGAGCTAGAGCTTAAGGGTTCCACAGAGGATGTTTCTAATCCTCAACCTCTGAAATGTGTAAACGCACACACGCGCGAGAAAGCGCCGTCAGGCGAGCTCTGGGAGGCAATAAGTCTACCGGGCGACAGGTGTAGGGTGATTGGTTCAGGTGAGTGATCAAGCGGCCGCTGACACTGGCGCTCAGCTAGGTTTGAAGTTACCTTCGATGCTTTCGGAGGGACAGCAGTTGGCATTCACACAACCACCAGAATCGCGGTCACGGGTGCGCAATGCTGGGCGCGCCGTCGCTGAACAACGCGCTACGCCAGAAGATTACGAGCTAATCGATCAGTGGCGCGCAGCGCACAGCTACGTTTTGAACACCTTCAAGGTGTGGTTTCGTCGCCGGATTGAGCACGCGCCGATTAATGCTGAGTTCGCCCAGCGCCTCAAACGTCGCAACACCGTGTTGGATAAACTACAGAGGATGAAACCAGACGGGACGCCGCTAATACGCGACGTAACGACAATGCAGGATTTTGCCGGATGCCGACTGATTTTTGACAGTATTGACGACCTCAATGCGTTTCGCGGCGACTTGCTTTCGCCCCGCTCAATGGAGAACGTGAACCATAAACTGAAGCATTCCGATCTCGATAAGTACAATTATATCGAGCATCCGAAGACTACGGGCTACCGCGGGATTCATGATGTATTTCTGCACTACCCACGCCCTCACCGACGAGGAAACCAGACCTCCGCTCCTTGGCAGGGCTTGATGGTCGAGGTCCAATATCGAACGCGTGCCCAGCACGCCTGGGCCACGGCGCTGGAAATTTCCGACATCATGGACCGTCAGCGCACCAAGTTCGGGCATGGCGACGACGACCGTGGCATTTTCTTTTCGATGGCCAGCGAAATTATTGCGCGGCGGCACGAGGGCATGCAGCGCGCCTTCGTCAACTTGACGGATAAAGAGCTGGAGAATGAATTTCTCGTGCTAGAACGAGAACTCGGAATTTTGCAGCGGCTGGGCGCGATGCGCCAGTTTGACGAATTCGATAAGCTCCGGAAGCACAACGTTCTAAATATCTTCGCCAATGATGGGGGCGCATATTCCCTTGAAGTCGAGGTGTTTAGCAATTCCGAGGATGCAGTAGCCCGAGCGAGCCAGCTTGAAGCGAGCGGAGAGAGTATCAACGCGGTGTATGTCACCGGCGAACCGCAGCAGCTCCGCAGCGCGTATCGAAACTACTTCAACGACCCGGTGGATTTTGTGAACCTGCTAAAAGGATGAGTTTGGGTTCGTAGATACCCTTCGGCAGCCCTTATTCGTCATCATCCCCTCCTAGGTTGCCGGCATAGGCGTCCACGATGGCCTGAGCGATCGCTATCGCCAGAAGCTGGCTGTCTGCCGCTATGGCGTCCTCATCGAGGTCGCGAGCCGATAGAGCGAGAGCGGCACCTTCGCGCAAGACGATCTCCTGCGCCCGCCGAGCGGCCGATAGGCGAATGCGCCGCTCGAAGTCGTCGCCGCTCTCGCCATCGTTGCTCATTGCGTCACTAGCATTGGACGTAGCGCTCGGGGGTCATGGCTAAGCTCCGTCGCAGGGGGTTTAGTATTCATACCCTGCCGTGCTCCAAAGCAACTGACGCGCGCGCGACCACAGCGCGCGGTCCTCGAACCGGATGAAGCGCAGGGCTTGGTGCAATACCGCTATGGCCAAATCGGGATTGCCCGTTTTGATGAGACAATCGCCCTGGGTCACCCACGCCTCGTTTCGCTGATCCTTGAGGGCGTTTGCATAGGCCTCCGCATCCGCGAGTTCGGATATCAATTCTGGCGGCATCGGCTCGCGATCAGACTGCCTAGTTTGATAGAACGGCTCGATGCCTTGGGCGATGATGTTGGCCAGCCGATTAGATTCGTCGGCAAGTTCTTCGATGATGGGCAGCGCAGCAGCGCACCCCGACGACGCTAGGGTTGAGGAAACCTCTGCAACGAGATCCTGCACAACAGCAACGGTCGGGGCTTGTTGCAGCCCAGCCCGCTCCTGATAGGCTTCAGGGGAGACAGCCAGACCCCCATCGTCCTGCGCATAAGCTGGCGCTGATATAGCGATCATCGCCGCCGTTAAGATCAATTGTTTCAAGTGCCCCCTCCATCGACCTATCAACGCGGGATCGTAAATCTCCGCATGACCCGACCAATAATCTGGATTTCGTCCAAAGCCCATTCCTTGGGCTGGTGGATTGTGTTGTCGGAAATCACCCGGACAATCTTGTCTTGACTGCCCGGACGACTGGCCAGCTCGAGCCGCTTCACGATAATGCCGCCAAACTCGTCCGCTAAGGCATAGAGGCCGTCCGGCGATGGCCAGCGATGCCGGGTATCGATGAAAACGAAATCGCCTTCGTCAAGGGTAGGGGCCATAGAGTTGCCCTGCACCTCGATCACTGCAATGTCTTTAGCTCGCAAACCAAGGGCCGCAACCAACATGCCCGGCAAGCGCCAGTAGTCGCGGATCACGTCAGCGGAGAACGTCATGCCGGACTTCCCCGGCACCCCTTCGGCAACGATGGTCACGCCGCCGCCGCCCATACCGGCTGTCACGTCGATCTGAGCGGAAGCGTCGGCGGGGATGTCGCGCGGCCCTTCTCCCTCTATCCAGGTGTGCGTTGCATCTGGGTTGATCGGATCGGGCGCAGCTGGATCGTTGGTATCGTATTCGAAATCTCTCGCGCCTGCTGGCGGACGATTCAACATCAAGTCATCCACGCTCGTGCCGAGCAGTGGCGCCATGGCTTCTGCGCGCGGCTTCTTTAGCTTCGAATGATCTTGTGCAAGCCGATTAATTGTGGCCCGCGATACATCAAGTGCGTCGGCAAGGCTCTCTTGAGAGTGGCCGGCTGCTTTCAGGAATGGGTCGAGCCAATTGGTCATGCGACAGTTATCGAGCATGACCAATTTTCGCGCTATGCCAGAAAATGTTACATCTAGGGTTGACGTGTAACAGATACTGCGACATAAATTGCGACATGAAGCTCGCACAGTGGATCAAAGAGAACTCAACGGTCACGGATTTTGCCGAACGCCTCGGCAAGAGCCGGGCCCAGGTGCATCGGTACATGAACGGAGAAAATCTCTCCCGCCGCGTGATCGAGCAGATTTGCGCTGAAACCGGGGGTGAAGTCCGTCCGTCTGACTTTTTCGAGGAGCTAACCCCCGAGCGCTTCGACGAAATGCCTGCCTCACAGCCTGAGGCAGCAGCATGAACATCTCCATCCCCACTTACCAGAGCGAGGATGCACCGGCACACCGTCGCTGGCTTGCCCTCATCGTCATCCGGGACAGCGCCACCATGGTCTTTCGTGCACCGACACAGGAGGCCGCCCGGCAGGCCGCCCAGGACTTCTGGAACGGCGAACTTGCGAAGGAACAGGCCAAGGCCGACGCGGCAGCGAAGCGCGCCGAGCGGAGGAAGGGCAGGGTGGCGGCATGACCTCCGAACAGATCGCCCATGCTCGTGCCATGCTCGCAGAAGGGCATACCCGCACAAACGTCGCCGCGCACTTCGGCATCACCCGCTACGCCCTGCGCTTTAACCTCGATCCTAAGTATCGTGCGCAGGTGAACCGGCGGGCGCGCGAGCGCAGAGCCGTTGAGCGGGCTAAGCCCCGACCAACCAATCACGTCCCCGAAATGACGCGGGAAGCAAAGGCTGACGGCGAGCGCCTGTTGCGCGGATTGCCGGCGGATACGCGCGGCTTCACTGCGCGGCTGCTCGGAGATCCGCTGCCAGGCCGCTCGGCGCTCGATCATAAGCGGGAGGTGGCCCGTGCCTGACCTCCGCTTGAGCACTCTGCAAAACCGGCGCGATGCGCGCGCCCGTCTCGCCGCCGCCATCGGTGCGGGCCTTTCACTCGTCCTTCTCATGGCGATCGTTCTCGGAGGCATGTGATGGCTCACTGGGCAGCGAAGGGTGTCCTGTGCGAGTGCATCGACGATGGCGCATGGGTTGCGGTCACAACGATGGAGCGCATTGCAGGGCCCAAGAAGGGTGATCGCTTGGTCGTGGCCGAAGTCGAGGTGCGAGGGGCGCTCGTCATCATCGGCTTCAAGGAATATGGGCACGGCCGCTGGGGCTTTGATGCATCCAGCTTCCGGCCGATCACCACGATCAAGAGCGACTTGGCTATCTTCGCCCATCATCTCGATCAGAACTCGATCCACGTCTCGGAGCCGGCATGATGAACCGGTCCGCTGTCCAGACATTCGCACAGTACGACAACGGCCATTACGAGGCCGCTGTGCGCATGCCTGCGCAGCATGGGGCTGTGCAGGAAGTCAACAATGGTTCCCCCACCTGCGTTGGCTGCCCTTGCAAAACTGGCCGGGCCTTCGGGCTCGGCGCTCTTTCCGTTTTCCTTTCGCGGCGTTTCCTCCTCCCCGCCGCGGAACTGGCCAGGGGCGTCAACGCGTCCTCCTCCAGCCTCACGGCGTCCCTGGCCAACCCTTTCAATCACATCGCGGACAGATGTGGGCAAGCACTCGCCCACCTGTCGCGGCTCCCGGTTTGGCGCGCGTCTCGCTGCCTCTCCGGCAAGGAATTCCTCCAAGGGCAGCATGAGTTGCTGGCAGGCATTGGTGCTGCGCTTGGTCATCTACGTATCCTTTCGTCGTCCTTCATCTGCTGGATCAACAGATGCCAGCAAGCGAGGACAAAAAATTGGGAAATTTCCCCAAAAGCAAAGAGGGCGAAATGAGTATCGCAACCCTCTCCCTCGAATTGAGGACATACGGCCGGAGGCGTTGGCCGCTCACCACTGACGAGTTTCGCAAGAGCCGTCTGGCGGACCTGCTCAAGATGAGCGCCCGCCGAATGAAATCGTATTGGGACGCGGAGCAGACGGCGGTGCCACGCGGCGCCGAGATCGAACGCATCCGCGCCCTGATCGGAAACCCGAAGGCACCCACACATGACCACATTGAAGCGGATCGGGCCTTGGAGGCGCGCCTTGCTCAGCTTGAGGAAGAGCTTGCCGAGCTTCGCTCGCTCCTGGTTGCGGATGCGATGGCAGATCGCGGCCGCCAAGCGTCTGGAGACCGCCGCAAGGCACAAGGAAGCGGCCGGCGATCTTCGGATCGCGGCTAAGCAGATCGGAGAGGATGAATGATTTTCACCGAAGAAGAAAAGGCCTTCTACAACCCGGATGATCGTGTCGCGGCCTGCAATCGCGATGCCGAGATCGACGCGGCGATGACCGAGGCCACGGATCGGCTGGCGATGGTCCTTTTCGGTATCGAGCGATACGGGCGCCCGGTTGAGAGCCATCACTCGGCGCCGCCGCTCCACAAGGATTTGGCGCTTAACCTCATGGATGCGGGCAACCGGCAGGCGCTCAGGGAAGCCCTCGACACGTTGGAAGTGTCCCAATGAGCAGCGATGGGCTGAGGCACATCTCCGAGGCTCTGGCCCGCGTCCGAGAGCATCTTCGGAAGCTGCCGGCCGACCAGCTCGCCGTTGTCGAAAACGAGCTCGACATTGTCGAGGCCAACGTCGCCTCCCTCGCCGCCGAATCCACCTCCACCCCCGCACAGGAGCTTGAAGACGCATGAGCACCGTACCGCAATTGAAGAACAGCGCGAACGACGAGGACTTCATCCAGGCGCTTGAGGAGGTCGAGAGCATCGACGCCGACCGGGACGAAGCGAAGGAAGCGCATCGCGCCAAGATGGCGACGTTCCGCGAGGCCAAGAAGCGGAAGATCAAAATGCTCTGCACAGAGCTGGGCATGGACCGCGACGTGTTCGAGGCCATGCTGGCTGATCGCGCCGAGGATCGCTCCTATCAGGCCAAGAAGGCGGAGCGGGCGAAGAAAATTCCCGATGCCAAAACCGAAATGTTCCTCGATGCGCTCGGCCAATATTCTTGGCTACCGGCGCCGGAGGCTGGAGCGAAGCCAGAAACCCCTGCTGAACGCGCCGCACGTGAGCGGATCGAGGCCATCCAGAAGATCACTGACAATGAACAAGCCGAGGGCAATGCCGTCCTCGAGGAAATGGCATCGGGCACGGTGCTGAACTGATGAAGGTGATGGCGCTCGACGTTGCCACCGTGACGGGCTGGGCAGTGGGGGAGATCGGCTCAAAGCCTCTCTCGGGTGCGCTCCGCTTTGCGGGGAAGGGCACCGCGCATCCGCGTCTATGGCTCAAGGCTATGATCTGGATGCACGACCAGTTGAAGATCCACCGGCCTGATGTCGTGTACATGGAGGCGGCGATCAACAGCGCCAGCCTCGAAGGTAAGTCGAACCCCACCACATTCGTGCTGCTCAACGGCCTACAAGCCGTGTTGGCAACGGCTGTCGAATCCCGCCTGCCGGTCTCGGCCAAAACCATAAAGGTCAACACGGTTCGCAAGCACTTCCTAGGTGCCGGGAATATTCCGGGGAAGGTCGCCAAGCCCATGGCCAAGGCCAAGTGCATCGAGCTCGGCTGGGTGGATGACGACGCCAGCTTTGACCGTTGCGATGCGCTCGCCGTTTGGGCGGCCGCCTGTGAAATCGAACAAGCAACGCGCCGCCCGGCGCTCATGGAGGCGTGAGAGCATGCAAAAGCTCATCATCGACAGTTTTGCCGGTGGCGGCGGGGCATCGACCGGGATCGAGATGGCCCTTGGCCGCTCTCCCGATTACGCCATCAACCATTCCCCCGATGCGCTGGCCATGCACGAGGTCAATCACCCCTCGACCGTGCATCTGGATTCCAACATCTGGGACGTGTCGCCGCTGGAGGTGACCAAGGGCCGGCCGGTCGGGCTGTTTTGGGCCTCGCCTGACTGCAAGCATTTCTCCAAGGCCAAGGGCGGCAAGCCCATGGACCGCAATATCCGCGACCTCGCATGGGTGGTTGTGCGCTGGGCGGAAGAGGCGCAGCCGGACGTGATCATCCTCGAAAACGTCGAGGAGTTCGTTACCTGGGGGCCGCTCTACGAAGACGGCCGCCCGATCGTCGAACTGCGCGGCCACACTTTCGAGCAGTGGACCAAGCGCCTCAAGGTGGCCGGATACAAGGTGCAGTGGAAGGAATTGCGGGCCTGCGACTATGGCGCACCCACGATCCGCAAGCGGTTCTTCATGATCGCGCGGCGCGACGGAAAACCCATCGTCTGGCCGCAGCGCACGCATGGCGATCCCAAGAAGCCAGCCGATGCCAAGTTGATTGCCCAGGGTAGGCTTCTGCCCTACCGCACCGCCGCCGAGATCATCGACTGGAACCTGCCATGTCCCTCGATCTTCGACACGGCGGAAGAGATCATGGCCAATCATGGTGTGCGCGCCGTGAGGCCGCTGGCCGATGCCACAATGAAGCGCATCGCGCGCGGTGTGGTGCGGTATGTTTTGGAGGCGGCCCAGCCGTTCGTCGTCAAGTTTCAGTCTGGCGCCACGGGCCATCCGATCGATGAGCCCTTGGCCACTGTCACGGCCAACAGCTACATCAAGCGTCCTGGGGGCGCAGCGCCGCTAGGCGTCGTTGTCCCGGTGGTAACTGCGGCCCAGCATGGCGGGTCGAACCGGGCGGCAGACGATCCGCTTCACACCATCACCGCCAGCCCCAAGGATCAGAACTCGATCATCGTCCCGTCGTTCGTCGGCTGCGGCGGCCGAGCAGGGCAGAGCGCGCCACGCGGAGGTAACGAGCCTCTGGGCACGCAAACGGCCAAGGCCGACGGTTGCGTAGTTGCCGCGACGATGGTCCAGACTGGTTATGGTGAGCGGGAAGGACAGGCGCCTCGCGCGCTCGATATCGAAAAGCCGCTCGGCACACAGGTGGCCGGTGGGGCCAAGCATGGCGTCGTTGCCGCATTTCTCGCGCAGCACACCGCAGGATCACATCCAGGCCAGCCAGCACGCCCGGCAAACGATCCTGTCTCAACGGTCACCGGCAAGGGGTCGCAGCAAAGCGTCGTAGCTGCTCACCTGATGAACATGCGAGGCAGTGACCGCCGCCATCAGCCCATTGACCAGCCCGCCCCGACTGCCACGGCCGGAGGCAACCACGCCGCTCTGATCGCGCCGTTCCTGATGAAATACTACGGTACCGACCAGGATCCGCGTCTTGGCGATCCGATGCACACGGACACGACAAAGGACCGCTTCGGGTTGGTGACGGTCGATATAGACGGCGAGACCTATGCCATCGCCGATATCGGAATGCGCATGCTGACGCCGCGCGAGCGGTTCCGGGCGCAGGGCTTTCCCGATTCCTACATCATCGACCGCCGGCCTGACGGCTCGCCACTCTCGGCGACGGTGCAGGGATCGTGTTGCGGCAACAGCGTGTGCCCGCCGCTGGCTGAGGCGCTCGTCGCGGCCAACTGCGCCGATCTGGCGGCCGAGCATGATCAGGAGGCCGACGTCGCATGACCTCACACGCTGAACAAGTGCTCCGGCAGATAGTCGCCTTCCGTCCTCATAGGCGGGTTGCCTTCATCGGGATTGGGCTCCGGCCGATCCAATGGCGGAATATCTTGGCCGGGCTCTCGCACCGGGTCTGGCTCGTCCTCGATCGGCGGAATGTCGTCGGTGAGCGGGGGCATGGGCGGTTTCTTCGGGCCCGGAGGCTCCGCTGGCGGCACCTGCACCAACTCGTAGCGTATTTGCATTTCACAGCTCCTTTCGGGCTTCTAGGGGCCAATGCAGACGCCTGCCGAAAGGTTGTGGGGCAATTTCTGGGCGACTTGGTTAGGAGGCCAAAACGCGGATTACTCGACGAAAACTCCCGCCTCGATGGCCGCCTCTATGAAGGCAAGATAGGAGGGTTCCGGGTTCGCTCCCTCGATTGCGGCCTGGCACGTATCGCTGGCGATCTTGTGCAAGTTCGTTCGTTCGCCCGGCCAGTCCTGCAGAAGGATGGTCCGCGCCTGACTGGGGCCGGTGACCTCCTGCGTCGTGTCGTTGAGCATGATCGTCACCGGGCGGCTCCACTTGTAGATGATGTCGAGCATCGAGGGTTCCTCTTGAGGATGAGCATCATCAAACGGCCAAGGCGGAGGGCGGTTGCATGAACTCTCCTGCGGCACATACCGCGCCCGCCACCCTCAGGGACATCAGCCAGGAGGAAATGGAGAAGGCTGTACTCAACGCCATTTTCGACGCCCGCCGCCGGCAGGACGAACATCGCCTTCGCCCCAACACGTTTGCCGAGAAGCAGGAGGCCGGGCTTCGTGCCGCGCTTCAGCGCCTTCGTGCGACCGCCGAGCTTGAGGTGCAGCCTTGAGCAGCATTCCCCTCAAATGGCAGCGCGTGGCCGTGGAGCGCGCGGCAATTGGTGCCCGCGCCTCTGCCGGCTTCCATGAGGAGCGTGGCGACGATCAGGCCAAGGTGGCGCGGCAGTATGCCGATAGCCTTGACGCTGCCGCCCTGACCCTCAAGGCGCTGGAGATTGAAGGCGGGTTGAGCCAAGCCCAGCAGCGGAGGGCGTCGTGAATACGTGGCCCTTCGATCCCCTGACACCGTTGTCCTATGACGTGATTGTTTGCGACCCACCTTGGCCGTTCGATCTCTACTCGAAACGGGGCAACCGCAAGTCGGCTGCGGCACATTACGATCTCATGTCGATCGAGGACATTGCTGCACTTCCTGTGGCAGACCTCGCCCAGCGCCATTGCCTTATGCTGATGTGGGTGACTGCGCCACGGCTAGTGGACAGTCTCAAAGTCATGGCCGCCTGGGGCTTTGCCTACAAGACCAACTTGGTTTGGCGAAAAACGACGCCCGCTGGAAGGGTGCGTATGGGCACCGGGTATTGGGCGCGGTCGATGCACGAGTCGGTCCTGATCGGCACCATGGGAAGACCCAGGAAGTTCTCTGCGTTCCCGTCGCTGTTCGACGGAATTGCGCGCGAGCATTCGCGGAAGCCCGAGGAATTCTATGACCTTGTGAATAGGCACACCGCAGGCTTGCGCCGTGCTGATCTGTTCTCGCGCCAATCCCGCCCCGGATTCGATGGATGGGGGTTCGAGGCAACCAAGTTCGACGAGGTCGCCAATGGCTGAGCACGACTGGTCCGCCATCATCCAGCCGGTCGCGGAGAGCTTCTGGGGCGAGCCGAACAAGAAGCTGTCCACGGCCAAGGAATTGAAATGGGGATCGCAGGGATCCCGCAAGGTCGATCTCGAGGACGGCACCTGGTTCAACCACGAGGAGGGGGTCGGCGGCGGCGTCGTCGATCTGGTCCGCATCGAGGCCGGACTTGGCGACGACAAGAGCGAGGTCATGGCGTGGCTTGAGCGCGAAGGCTTCATTTCGCCCTCAGAGAAGCCGCAGGTGCGGCGTGAACGGCAGAGCGGACCACAGAGTCAGCCGGAGCCAGAACAGTCGCCAGCGAACAGCGCTGAGGATGACGGCGGCGTCCTAAAATGGGTGAAAGGCTACACGTATCACGACGCTGACGGGAATGCTCTCTACCAGGTGTTACGCGGCCAATGGGAGTTGCCCGGCGGCGGCTATCGTCTGGCCAAGGACGGCCAGGTCGCCAAAACATTCCGCCAGCGCCGGAAGGACGAGCGCGGCAATGTCGTCTGGAACCTCGACGGCATCGGACACACCATCTATCGGCACCAACAAGTCGAACTTGCCATTGAGGCCGGCAAGACGATCCTGCTGCCCGAAGGCGAAAAAGACGCGGACACGGCGGTTGAGCTCGGTTTCGAGGCATCGACCAACTCGGGTGGGGCGAAGAACTGGACGCCGGAGCTTGCCGCGCTGTTCAGGGACGCCGATGTCGTGATCCTGGTCGACAATGACGAGGTGGGCATCGAGGCTGGGGAGGCAAAGGCCAAGAGCCTCAAGGGAATTGCCCGTCGCATCCGTATCCTCAACTTTGCCGATCACGTCCCGAACTTCCCGGCGAAGCACGATCTGACCAATTGGGTGGAGGCCGGCGGCACCGCCGACGAGCTCCAGCGCATCATCGACAGCCTGCCGGATTGGAAGCCGAAGCCGCCGAAGTCCAGGCTCGGAGCCGTCACCCTCTCCAATGTTGGCAGGGAAGCCAAGAAGCACCAATGGCTGGTGCAAGACATGATCGAGCTCGGCGGCTCGGCCGCATTCGCCGGTTTCAGTCAGTCCGGCAAATCGTTTCTGATGATCGAACTGGCCTTCTGTGTCGCAACGGGCCGCAAGTTCTGGGGCAGGGACGTGATGCAAGGCCTCGTTGTCTACCAGACCGGCGAGGGCGACCGCGGGTTCATGAAGCGCGTCCAGGGCTACATGCTGGACCGGGGCATTGAAGATCCGACCACCGTGCCCATGCTGATCCTGCCCAAGAAGATCAATCTGTTCGTCGACGACAAGGACACCGATACCCTCATTGCGGAGGCTAAGGAGTGGGCCGAGCATTACGACCAGCCCCTACGCATGATCGTGATCGACACGTTCAACAAGGCCACGCGCGGCGCCAATGAAATCTCCGGCCTCGACATGGGCAAAGTCATAGACCGGATCGAGCGCATCGCAGAGGAGTGCCAATGCACGGTCATGGTGGTGGACCATCTCTCGGCGCAGGGTAGGTTCCGGGGCCACGGCTCCAAGACAGGCGACCTCACCAACGTGATCATGGTCGAGAGCAGCGACAAGACCGACCGCAACGGTCGAAAGATCAGGCGCATGCGGCTCGACAAGAACAAGGACGGCGAGAACGGCGGATCGATTCCGTTCGTGTTGCGCCAGGTCGTGGTGGGATTCGACGATCTCAACCGGCCCATCACTACATGCGTTGTCGATCAGCCCGACGGTGATGATGACGAGCAGACCAAGACCGGGCGGCTAAGCCTCAATCAGGCGCTCGTGCTCCAGACCTTGCGGGACGTCATCGCACGGGAAGGCGAAGCGCAGCCCGTCGGCGTCACTGGATGCCCCAAGGGCCGGCACGTCGTCTCGTGGAAAGCGTTCATGACCGAGCTGCGGAAGAAGTGGCAGTACACGGCGCCGGAAAGCGAGCCGGAGAAGCGGGCGTCGGAGTTGAACCGTGTGGTGGCGGATGCGGGCAAAAAGCTCCAGATCGCCGGCTTCATCGACCGGGACAACGAGAAGGGCCTGATTTGGTGGACGGGGAAAGAGGATCGGGTGTTCGTCAAACCGGCGCCTGAACCGGCCCCGGATCTGCCCGCCGATGTGAAACGCGAACTGGCGGAGGTCGGCAATGACGAACCGCCCTTCTGAGGAACAGCTTCACATGTTCGGTGGTGAACCGGAGCGCCTGGGCCATCCGCTCTTTGTCGAACGCTGGAATAACCGCAAAGCCTTCTGGATCGGCGTTCATGCGGGCCGTGGGCTATCGGCCCCGGCTATCGAGCGAGCCTTGGGCGAGCAGGACACCGCCAACGTCATCGCCCACATGATGAACGTCTGGGGCTTCCGTCTCGATGGGGAGAAGCACACCCACGGCATCGTCAGAGTGCCGATCGCCGCGGTGCATCGCACGGACATCGCACGAGAGGCCACGGCGCGGGAAACCGATCTCCCTGATCTGTGCCGCCAAATCCTCGCCGGTGTTGCCGCCGGCGATCTCTACAAAGCCGTTCTGGACCTGTGAGGAAATGATGGACGAGAAGCAAGCCCGATACGATCATCTGATGGCGATGATCCGGCCCGCCGAGCGGCTGTGTGAGGCCGTGCACGAGATAATCCCGCAAAGCCTGGATGTCGAGATCACACCCTTCAGCGACGGGTCAGTTGCCGTTGTCCTCGAAATCGAGGGGATCGACTACCAGGTCACGATGATGCCGCTTCCGAGCCAGCGAGAGCGGAAGGTAATCAATTGATGCACGCCACGCTGGAGCGAACCACCACCAAGCAATGGGACGCCAAATCCGTCCGCATGGCCCTCGTTGATGCCTTCCGTGTCCTCCATGCCGTCGAGAGCCGACCGGGTCACCGGCGCGTCAGGGCAGCATGGCCCGAATACATGCTGGAGCCGATCGACATCGCCGAGCAGCGGCTTGCCGGGAACATTCACCAGGGCCGTCTCAAAGCGCTCATCAAGCCGACAGCGCTCCAGATCAGCCGCATGGAAACGGTGTTGTTGGGCAGGGATGGAATGCCTCCCTGGCTCAATGGAGCGGTGAAGGCGTACCCGGAGCATAGGCGTATTCTGATAGTGGCCGTTAAGGCTCAGGCGAAGCGCCACAGCGGCAGGGAGGCTGCTCGTTGGCTGGGATTGCCACTCACCACGTTCCAGCGGCATAGAGACTTCGCCGCCGATGTGGTAGCAAAGCAGTTGAACGCGAAGAGGGTCGAGCGATGGTGAAGGAAGACCGGTTCTTGGTAAGGCTCGAAGAAGAGCCAGACTTTCGTGAGGGCGATGCTGTCCAATTGCCGGGGAAGGAGGGAACGTTCGTCATCACGTTGGTCAAGACGGCATTCAACAACACCCTTCGTCAAGATGGATGGGACGTGTTTGGGTATGAGGCGGACGGGGTACGCCCAGTCAAACGGTGACATAAACCCGATTAGACTTAGTGGGTCAAAATCAGCGATATAACGCGTGTTCTTGATAAGCTGAACGAACTGTCAGCAACTCTCCCATATCGAAAGGACTGCCCATGCGTCGTTCCCACTTCGCCGCGTTCCTTGGCCTGTTCGTGTCGCTCTTTACCGGCCTCATGTCGGCAGTGCTGCGCCTCGACTTCATTAGTCACCGCGACCGCCTCCATCTCGACCAGGCCGCCCGTGACGCCAAGACGCCTTCGGCCATCCAGCGCTTCAAGGCCTTCTTGTCCCGCGCCTTCGAGCATGAACGGTACTCCGCCGGCCGCTTCGACCTGGCGCGAAGTACCGCCACCTGACCGCTTTGATTGAATTGCCGCGTCACCTGCTCAGGTGGCGCGGTCTCGCACATTGAGATGAACCGCCTCTCAGCCTATCCGTCGCTCTTCAGACCGACGCTCAAAGTTCCGTCGCTTTCGAGGATCAGGAAGTCAACGGCGTCAAGGTCCGAGCCGCCCGCTGATCGTATGGCGCTCATAGCCTCACCTTCGGTGACGCGCTGTTTCAGCATCGTGTCTGTGCAAAATTTTCCATTTCGGGCGAGCAGAGAGGGTTCTGATCGGACGGCTTTGGCGAATTTCTTTGATCGCACGGATCCAAAGGTGACGGCGTACTGCAGCGCAATCAGCAGACCCAATGCTACTGCTCCCTCGGCGAGGGCAATCGATTCTTGGAGAAGTATCGCCGACAAAGTGGAGCCGAGCGCGACGGTAACGACCAAATCGAATGCATTGAGCTTGGCGAGCGTTCGCTTCCCCGAAATTCGTAGGAACAGCACAAGCACCACATAGGCGAGGGTTCCAACCAGTACCGTTCGGGCGATTCCCTCCCAGCCTTGGAACAGCATCTCGTTAAAGTTCATTTCGCGCCTCGTTCTGCCTTCATGCGACGAGAACGCGGGGTGGCGGGCTCGGTTCAGTGTCCTGTGCCAGCCAGGCGGCGGAGGTCCGGGACTAATCTCATGGCGCCGGAAAGTCTCCGGGGTAGAGCTCTAAGCCTGGCAGCAGGTGAGAGGTGCGCGGGTTCGAATCCCGCTCGGCGCCGACCTACAAACCAATCGCAGGAGAAGGTGATGGGCAAGCTCGAACTGTCCACGATCGATCTTGCGAGCGCAAATGCCTTTGTGGACCGCCTGCATCGTCACCACGGCAGGGTAGTGGGGCACAAGTTCTCTCTCGCAGCCCTGCGCGATGGAGAGGTGGTAGGCATCGCCATAGTTGGGCGCCCTGTCGCCAGAATGAGAGACGATGGACTGACGCTTGAAGTAACCCGGCTGTGCACGGATGGCTCGCGCAACGTCTGCTCATTCCTATACGGCGCAACTGCGCGGGCGGCATTCGCTCTGGGGTACAAGCGGATTGGCACTTACATCCTTGCCTCGGAAGGCGGCGTGTCGCTCTCAGCAGCTGGATGGCGTCAAATCGGAGAAGTCAAAGGGCGGTCATGGTCATGCAAGAGCCGCCCGCGGATCGATAAGCACCCGGTCTCGGACAAGCTACTGTTCGAAGCCGTCGCCTAATCCTCATCACCCAACACCTTAGACAGCATACTCCCTCGAACCTGAGTGCGCTGCTTTGGCTTAGCGCCTGCTTTCGCCTTCACCTCAACCGAGTTCTGAGGAATCGTAACGGGATACCCATAGTGCGGTAGCCTCACGGTGATCTCTGACCCATCGTCAGAAACCCGGCTTACTGTTGCTTCTATGGTGACGGAATCGCCTACGGTGATCTTGGGCATGTGGTCCTCCGAGGGCGATTCAACGCTGGAAGGAGCTGCAAGGTTCATCAATGTGAGGCTTATATGCGTGACTTCGCCAAGCGCTGGATTGAAGCCGATATGGCAGAAGCCTTCCCCGAAGTGCCGTGAGAGGTCCTTGAGCAGTTCGCAGAAGGGCAGGCGGAGCAGGTGGCGAAGGAGTTGAGCCGCCCCCTCGATCCGGTCGAGCGCGCCTTCCTTTATGGGGATGGTAAGCCGTGGAAGGGCGGCCTGGTTTAGTCGATGCCTGCACTCAAGAACGCAAAGCATGAGGCATTCGCCCAGCTCCGCGTCACCTACTCGGGTGGCGCGGCTTCATGGTTGAGAGTCCGGGACAGCAACCTTCATATCTATACGGGATCTTGCCCCAAAATACTGCCTTTGAACGCGGTTGACCTTTTCAGCGATCTTCGCGCCTTCCTCTGTCCACGCTGCGCCAACCTCGTGCATCTGCTTGATTAAGTCGTTCATGAGTTTCGATCTGAATTCAGCGACACGTGCAGCGGCACCCTCAAAAACAGTTTCGCCCTGAACGTCTTCCCCAATGACGGTGTTGGCTTCTGCCATCGACTGCATCTCAAGGCGTTGGTCCGAATAGGAGTTGAACATAGCTTCTAACGCGTCCACCCGATCCGCATACAGTAGGCAATCGTTCATCAATTCGGCCGCTCCCGCATTTATAAAGGGAATGAACGAATCCGAGCGGAACCGAAGAGATGGTGAGGAGCCTCTTGGGGTTGGGCGAAGGGCTGTCCAAGGGTTATCCGGTGCCGCACGGATGGCAGAATCAACAGCCTTGAATATGGTGTAGCACCGTCCGGAAAGCTGGAGCTGCGTGCTGATCAGTTCCAATGCGAGCGCCTGCTCATTTTCGATCCGAGCTTCACGGTCCCTGCGCAGCGTCACGTAATTCGAGATCAACGTCAGCCCTAACGAGACCAGGCCGCCGACAGCTGCACCTCCCAATCCTGCAACTAGGGTTGCGGTGCTGGAGGCGTCCAGTTGGCTTAGTACACCGTATGTCCATCGGCTTTGGATGCCAGAACCAAGGGCGATGCCGATGATCGCTGCAGTTGCAACAAGAAAGAATGTCCGCTCCACTGTGGAACCCTCGAAAGTCCAAGAAGCATTTACTACGAAATGAACGCTGCAATCAGAGTTACGACTGCAGTCGCAAATATGCCGATGACCGACCAGAACATGATTTTGGATTGATGGCGCATCTCTGCGACAGCCGCGTTTTGAGCCTTTGTCGCTTCGCGCTGCGCCTCGATTGCTTTCTGCTGAGTAGCTGTCGCTTTGACCTGCTCCTCTAGCGCCCGTTTTTGCAGTAGATATAGCCTGCGCTTGATTTCAGTTTCCCGCCAGTAGGAAGCTTGAGAGCCAGGCTGTTCACCCGCTCCGCCAAACACCCTTTCATCGGGAAAATCAGTCCAATCATGTGCCGGCTTATTCATGCCCATCCTCCCAAACCAACGTCATGAGAGCTTCGCCCAGGCTCTCGCCAAGGGCAAGACGGCAGACGAGGCTTATGCGCTGGCAGGTTTCAAGCCGAACCGGGGCAACGCCACGCGCCTGAAAGCAAATGAAAGCATCAGGAAGCGCGTCGAGGAACTGCAGGGCAGAGTGGCCAAGAAGGTTGAGGTGACCGTCGAAAGCCTTGCGATGGAGCTCGAGGAAGCGCGGACTCTCGCCCTTGGTGAAAAGCAGTCTGGTGCCGCCGTATCGGCCACCATGGGCAAGGCCAAGCTGTTCGGGCTGGGCGTGGAAAAGCGCCACCTCTCCGGCACCGTGCAAGTCGTGACCATCACCGCAAAGCATCTGGACGGATTGAACGACGATGAACTTGCCGCTCTCGAAGCAGCATATCCCGTTCTCCAGAAGCTCGGGCTTATTGGAGGCGATCAGGGGGCAGAGGCAGAAGAGGGAAGCGCAGATAGCGCTTGACCGTGACATCGAAAAGGCAGGGGTGTCCCTGTCCTCGTTCACAAAGGCCGCGTGGCACGTTCTGGAGCCCGGCCAACCCTACAAGCACGGTTGGCATATTGATGCCATCTCCGAGCATCTGGAGGCGATCACGGCGGGGGAGATAACCCGCCTGCTGATCAACGTCCCGCCTGGCACGATGAAGTCGCTTTCGGTCGGGGTGATGTGGCCCGCATGGGAGTGGGGCCCGAAGGGGCGCCCGCATACCCGCTACCTGGGCACATCGCACAGTCACCCGCTGGCGATCCGCGACAACCTCAAGATGCGCCGTCTGGTGGCGTCGGACTGGTATCAGGAGCGCTGGGGTGGGTCGGTGCGACTGATGCACGACCAGAACGCCAAGCTCAAGTTCGAGAACGATGCGACGGGCTTCCGCGAGGCAATGGCCTTCACGAGCCTGACCGGCTCCCGTGGTGATCGGGTATTGATCGACGACCCTCTGTCTGTGGACGCGGCGTCGTCCGATACCCAGCGCGAGGCGGTGAACGAGACATTCCGCGAGGCTGTGCCGACCCGCCTCAACAACCCGGATCGGTCTGCCATCGTCGTCGTGATGCAGCGCCTGCACGAAAACGACGTCTCTGGACTGATTCTGTCGAAGGACTTCGGGTATGAGCACCTGATGCTCCCCATGGAGTTCGAGCCGGAGCGCAAGTGCTATACGTCGATCGGTTTCGAGGACCCGCGCACCGAAGATGGGGAATTGCTGTTCCCGGCCCGCTTCCCTCGGGAGGTGGTGGAGCGGGACAAGAAGGTGATGGGCTCCTACGCCACGGCGGGGCAGTTCCAGCAGCGTCCCGCGCCCCGTGAGGGCGGCATGTTCAAGCGGGCATGGTTCCGGTTCGTCCGGGCCGTTCCTACCGGCACATCGTTTGTCAGGGGCTGGGACCTGGCCGCAAGCATCGAGGACGGCTCGGCTTACACCGCGGGCGTCAAGATGGGCCGCTGCCCAGACAAGCGCTACATCATCACCAACGCGGTGCGCGATCGGTTATCAGCGGGTGGCGTGGAGAGCCTGATCGTCAACACTGCGACGTCGGATGGTTTTGACTGCCGCATTTCGCTGCCACAGGACCCCGGACAGGCCGGGAAGGCGCAAGCCGGGTACTTTGTCCGCCAACTGGCCGGATATGCCGTCAGGGCCACTCCAGAGAGCGGAGACAAGGCCACCAGGGCGGCGCCGCTGTCTGCCCAGGCCGAGGCCGGCAACGTGGACATACTGATTACGGGCGATCCAGCGGCCGACGCATGGATCGAACCGTTTCTCGATGAACTCTGTGTGTTCCCGAACGGGAAATACAAAGACCAGACCGATGCCGCAACGCGCGCCTTCGATGAGTTGGCGCAGACAACCGGCTACACCCTCGAAGAGATGCGAAAGGCATATTCATGACCGATAAGCCCCGCATCAGGGTAAACCAGAAGGGCAGCGTCACCGCCATCAACGGCGTGATGATCGATGGCATGGCCAACGTCATCACCGGGCTGGGCCGTGCCAATGCCAAGAGCGCGGCAACCAAGTATTGGCCTGAGGTCGATACAGGGGAGCGCGATAATGCCTATCGGGCGTCGACCTGGTACGGGAAGATCGTCCGCATCCCCGCGGCTGATGCTGTTCGGGAATGGCGTGCATGGCAGGCCGACAAAGAGCAGATCGAGGCGATTGAGGCCGAGGAAAAGCGCCTTGGCGTTCGGCAGACGGTCTATAATGCCCTGCTGACGGCAAGGCACACCGGCGGCGCTGCAATTCTTGTCGGGGGCCTTCCCGGCGCCACCACCGAGCCCCTGGCGCTGGACCGTATCGGGCGCCGCTCGATCAAATACCTCGCTGTCCTCGGCCGCGATGAGATCACCCCGGGCCAGATCATCCGCGACCCGCAGTCACCCTGGTATGGCCAGCCCGAACGCTGGACGCTGAGCCAGGAGCAGGGCGGCTCGGTCGAGATACACCCCTCACGCGTGGTTCTTTTGAACGGGCGCACGGTTCCGGGGGCATTGCGCCGGACGGGGCAGATCTGGGGCGACAGCATCTGGGTCCAAATGGCGGATTCGGTCCGCGCCACTGATAACGTCGCCGCGGTCATCGATGCGCTTCTGCAGGAGGCCAAGGTTGATGTGGTCCGCATCAAGGACCTGGTGAGGCATCTGGCATCGGGCTCTGCGGAGCAGGAATATATCAGCCGCTGGACCATGGTGGCGATGCTCAAGAGCATCAGCAACATTCTCATGCTGGACGGTGACGACGAGTGGGACCAGAAGCAGGTCACATGGTCTGGCCTTCCCGAGGTGGCACAGACGCTTCTGACGGTCATGGCGGGTGCTGCAGACATTCCGGTGACCCGACTGACCGGGGAGCAGCAAACCGGCCTCAGCGGCTCCGACAGCGGCTCGCTGCGCAACTATTACGACCACATTCGGTCCGTGCAGGAGCTGGAATATACCCCGGCGCTCCAGCCGCTCGATGAGATGGTTATTCGCTCGGCTCTCGGTAATCGCCCGGACGCCGTCTGGTATCAGTGGAACCCGCTCTGGACGCCTTCAGAGAAGGAACAGGCCGAGGTGGATAAGCTCGAGGCCGAGGCGGTCGATATCTACGCCCGTACCGGTCTTGTCCCGCAGGACGCTCTTGCGGAGATGACCCAGAACCGCCTCATCGAGAGCGGATCGTGGCCCGGCGCGGAGACGGCTTACAATGCCGCCAAGGCCGCTCTGGAGGCACCAGAAGTGACCGAAGGCGAGGAAGACTCCAGCGCCATAGAGGTGCGGGAAGGCTAGCTGCCAGGGGCATCCTTGTCTGCAGGCTCACCCTTATCGCGCGAATCCGGGCTCAGTTCCTCTTCCGGGTCGATCTCAGGCGTGGCGTCGGCATCGCTGCCCGGCTCTACATCCTTCAGATCGGGCCGTTGATCGGTTCTGTCAGGCTTCTTATCGCCGTTGTTCGTCATGGCTGCCTCCTTAGTTGGCCCAAACCAACCCACGGAGCCGTCGCCTGTTCCCTATCGTCGACCGGACTGTAGCGCATGCAATTCATCGATGATGTAACTGTGGCGAGCGGACACTGAAGATGCGCATTGACCTAGCCTCACAGGCCAAGGCCGCAGGGGTAAAGCGCAAGCGCATCGAAATGCGCGAGATAGTGCCCACCAAGGCCCAGACGGACGACCTGGCGCGCATCTACATGCGCACGGTCCGGGTATGGGCTACCGGGGCGCGGGAACGCATCCTGCCGGCCTATAGGCGTTCGCTCGAGCAGCAACGTGCCTCCGATGGCATAACCCTTGATCGTGCCGGCGACGTTGAGGTCGAGATATCCGCAGTCGAGAACGAGGCGGTCAGAACCTCGTTCACCTTCCGCGGCCTCTTTCAGGTGTGGATGGAGACGCTCCAGCTCTGGCACATGCGCAAGGTCGTGAGTGACCTTCGCTATGCGACCAATGTCGATCTCTCGACCCAACTGCATGCCGGCGACGTTCAGGAGACGCTTGAGGACATACTGGCCCGCAACGTGGCGCTTGTTCGTGACGTATCGGACCAGGCCAGGGGACGTATCTCAGACATCGTATTCCGTGGCCTGCAGAACCGCACTCCGGCACGGGAAGTGGCCAAGGAGATCAGCGAGGCGATCGGCATGTCCCGGCGTCGGGTGCTCAATATCGCGAGCGACCAGACACAGAAGCTATCGGCCTCCCTCGATAGGGACAGACAGTTGCAGCTCGGAATGACCAGTTTCGAGTGGCGCCATAGTGGCAAGCGGCATTACCGGCCCGAGCATCTGGCACGGGACGGCAAGGTGTTCGCATGGAGCAGTGAAGTGGGGAGGAGCGATCCTCCCGGTTATGCGCCGTTCTGCGGATGCAAGGCAAAGGGTGTATTGGAGATTTAACGGTGGCCAAGATCGACGTGGTGTTGAGCGCGAAAGTGGCGTGGTGGGTCAGGCCCTATTTGGCGGCCATCGCCTTGCTTGCACGCATTTGCAGTCCCTTCGTCTGCATCGATGATGACCGGATCGACGGATTCGCCGAGAGGCATGGCAATTTCATTGCTAAGCACGGCATCCGTTTCGTCGCATCCCAGAAATAGGCCAATGGCCAAGATCACCGGCGTCTCCAAGCACTCCGCGCGCCTCAAGAGCATGCGGGAAGTGGCCCAACGGGTCACGGCTTCGCTCTATGCGGCCGGGCAGGACATCGAGATCGACGCCGAACACTCGATCACACAGGGCTCTATCAGCGGGAGGGGGCACATTCCCTCACTTCCCGGCCAGCCACCTAGTGCTGACACACACACGCTGGATCGCATGATCGAGACGACCATCGAGGCGCAGAATCCGCCGACGGTGCATGTGACCAGCAACGCGCCCTACAGCGCCGCGCTCGAATACGGCACCAGCAGAATGGCCGAAAGACCCTTCATGCGGCCAGCTACGGAAAAGAACCGCAAGAAGGTTGGCAGAGATGTCGCCCAGGCCGTCCGCGTGACGATTAGGAGAGGATAATGGCAGACAGCTTTCTCGATACCGCTGGCGGCCTACAGCAGGTCCCTACGGTCGACGTGGTTGAGCAGCCCGAGCAGCCGTATCTGACCTCGGCTGGCAGCATGCAGTCCGCCCTCGCCATTACGGTCGGTTCGGGCGGAGAGATCATCGAGGACGGAGACCCGATCGAGGTAAAGCCCTCGAACGGCACGACTGCCTCATATCAGGGGACTTTCGACGACGGTGCAGTGACGCTGCCCGCGAATGTCGCCATGACGGCGGACGCGGACGCGGTCGGCATCTGGAACGCCAGCGATGACAGCCGCGGCGACGGGTCCGCTTTCGTGAACGAGGGGTTCCTGACGGCTGTCCGCCTCCCGGCGCAGAACGACGTGGTCGGCAACGGCGCCAGCGTCATCATCTCCAGGGCCGACAACACAGGGTTGCTGGCATCGGGAACGGCAAATGTGCCGGCCGACACGAACACGTTCCAGAATGTCGCGCTCCCCCATGACTATGCGGTCATCCAGGATGGTGGGACCATCAATATGCTCGACTACGGCTCTGGCGGAGGCCAGGTCGCGGGCACAGCACGGGTTAGCGCCAACGATGGGAGCGTTCAGCTCTCCAACTCGACCACCAAGATTGCCATCAATGCGGCTCCTGCGCAGGTCACGGGCGGCGGCAAGACGGTCGGCGTGACCCTTGCGGTTGATCAGGGCAATTGGCAACCGTTTCCACTGGTCACTGCCACTGATGCGATTGCTCAGGACGGCGATGCGGTCACGGTCAACGCCCAGGATGGAACGGTGCAGGGCACGATGTCCGTCGCGGCGAACGCTGTCTCGGGCGTCACGCTTCCCGATACGGCCGCTCTGGCCACCGATGGCATGACGCTGCAGATCCCCGTTACCGGAACCTACACGGACAGTGTGACCCTGACGGTTGCCGGTGGTGTCATCACGGCGATCGAGCTGAGCTGAGGAAGCTTTCATGAAGTTCACAGACACGATCACGCTGGACGGCATCCGCCGGACCGGCGACGGCTACCTCGTGGCCGACGCTCGAGTGGCCCGTACCGGCATCCAGCTCTATGCGGGCTATGAGGTCGACCCCAACAACGAGCATGGCCTCCGCGATAAGGCGACGGTGCGCGTCTATCGCCCCGAGGAGGAGGTGTTCCACAAGGACGCCCTCCATTCCTACGCCCATCGCCCCGTCACCCTCGATCATCCCAACGAGGCCGTCACGGCCGACAACTGGAAGCAGTACGCCATCGGCCAGACTGGTGGCGATGTTGCGCGAGACGGTGAGTTCGTCCGCGTACCCCTGGTTCTCATGGACAAGGACGCCATCAGCGCGGTCGAGAACGGCAAGCGCGAGCTTTCCATGGGCTACGCCACCCAGCTTCGTTTCGAGGACGGTGTGACGCCCGACGGCGAGCCCTACGACGTCGTGCAAACGGCGCTCCGCATGAACCACCTCGCGGTTGTCACCGCCGCGAGAGGTGGTTCCCACCTCAAGATCGGTGACAAAGACACGAAAGGAACACGGTCCATGACCGATAAACTCCGCACTGTGCTGGTCGACGGCCTGTCGGTCGAGACCACCGACCAGGGCGCCCAGGCCATCGAGAAACTCCAGAAGGACAAGGATTCGCTCCAGTCCAAGCTCACCGATGCCGAAAAGGCCCATGCTGACGCGATCAAGGCCAAGGATGCCGACATTGCCAAGAAGGACGCCGAGATTGACGACCTCAAGTGCAAGGTGCTCGACGGCGCCGCTCTCGACGCCAAGGTTGCGGCTCGTGCCGACCTGATCACCAAGGCCAAGGCAATCGCCCCCGACATCCAGACCGATGGCAAGAGCGATGCCGAGATCCGCAAGGCCGCCGTAGTGGCCAAGCTCGGTGATGCTTCGATCGCTGACAAGTCCGAAGCCTATATCGATGCTCGCTTCGATATCCTGGCCGAAGACGCTAATGACGGCGATCATCTGCGCGATGCCCTGACGCACCTCAAGCCTGCCGGTAACGTCAACGACGCGGCCAAGGTCGAGAGGGACGCGCATCAGAAGTATCTCTCGCGCTTCGATCGCAAGAAGTCGGCGTAAGCGCCGGCGCTCCACACCCTCACACATATCCCACATCATGCCGCCCTCTGAGGCGGCTTTTTCATAGGAGAAGATGGAATGCCTCCTCTTCAGACTTCCATTCCCACCTCCATGGCAGCGGGGGCCGTCGGCCGTCGTCAGAACATGGAAGAGTGGAACGGCCTCACTGGCCTCGCCGAGGACGTGACGACCAATCCGATCGGCTTCGCTCAGCCCGTCATGCGCGGCACTGCTGGCGAACAGGTCAAGAAATACGACGGCTCGGGCGTCTTCCGCGGCATCACCGAGGCCGATGTCACTCTTGGTGCCGATACCTATCCCGAGGGCTACAACGTCCCGGTGATGGAAATCGGTGTCATCTGGGCTCTTGCGGGCGGCGCCTGCACGGCTGGCGGTCCCGTCTATTGGGCTGCGGCCACTGGCAAGTATTCGGACACCAACACCGACACGCTGATCCCGAACGCCGAGTTCGACAGCGCGGCCGCTGCCGACGGTGACCTGGTGCTGATCCGTCTCCGTCGCATCCCTGCGGCTCCCGCGGCCGCCTAAGCCCAACACCCCAACCCATCGACCGCCGCGAAGCGGCCCAGTCGCCTCCAACCAAGGATCATCCTCAAATGGAACCTTTCAACATTTTTGACGCTGACCCGGCGCTGGTCTTCGGCTTCGCGCGTCAGCAGAGCCATGTGCTCAATGCCCGGATCTACGAAATCGAATATCCGGAAATGGACTATGCCGCCCTCGTGCCGGTCAACACCGACTATCCCGAATGGGCGTCGGGCGTTGATACGCTCATCGGCGACATTGTGGGTAAGGCCGAATGGCAGTCCGGCTATGCCAAGGACATCCCCCTGGCCGATACCAAGCTCGCCATGGTGTCGACCAGCTTCGACATGTACGCCGTCGGCTATCAGTGGAACGTCGAAGAACTCGGCAAGGCCGCGTTCCAGGGCTTCCCGCTGACCAACCGCCGCGCCGAGGCCGCACGTCGCGCCTCGGAAGAGTTCCTCTGGAACAACACCCTTCTCGGCTCGACCGCCAAGGGTTGGACCGGCCTGCTCAACAGCACCTACATTACCCCGCAGGCCGTACCCGATGATGGCACCGGCAACACCACGGCGTGGGTGGACAATGCAGGCGTGGGGCAGAAAACTCCGGAGCAGATCGTCCGTGACGTGAACTACATGATCATGGGCCCGCTCGCGACGCCGAACACACCCCTGACGTCTACCCTCGCAGACACCGTTCTCCTGCCGCCCTTGGCGTATCGCTATATCGCGACCACGCCCTACGGCGTCACCAGCCCGAACATGTCGATCCTCCAGTACATCATGGCCAACAACGTCTATACGTTGCGCACCGGCCAGCCCCTCACCATCCGTGAGGTTGGTGAACTGGCGACCGCGGCGACCCAGGGCATTGCCGGCGGCGGCCGTGGCATTGGCTACCGCAACAGCCAGGAAGTGCTCGAGCTTCCCCTGCCGATGCCGTTCCGCTTCCTGCCCGTGTATCAGGACGGCCCGCTCAACTTCGTGGTTCCGGGTATCTCCCGTACCGGTCCGGTGGACATCAAGCGTCCGATGGCCATCCGCTACGCCGACGGCATCACGCCGGTCCCGGCCGCCGCATAAGAGCGGCCTTATCGATGGGCCTCGGCAATTGCGCCGGGGCCTTTTCCCTTGAGTGGAGCGACACATGCAGCGCATCAAAAATCTGACCAACAGTCCCTATGACATCATGAATGCCAAGGGCCAGAAGGTCCGGCTGCCGGCGCGCGGTGAGATCGAGGTGAACGTTCACCCGCTGCATCTGCCGCTTTACCGCACGCTGGGCTACTTCACGATCAGCGAGGGCGATGCAGCCCCGCAAAAGGCGAAAGCGAAGAAAAAGCCGCCGCAGCCGGTCGATCCCGTCGTTGCGGAACTGCGGAAGGAATATCAGGAACTCACGGGCAAGAAGCCCTTCAATGGCTGGAAGGCTGAGGAGCTGCAAAAGCGGATCGACGCTGCGTTGGCGGCTTAGAGGTTCCTACCCGCTACCGTCGGATTGGATCAGCACGTCTACGAGCCCTGTCAGCTCTTGATGCGTTAGGACCCGATCATCTGGTGAATCGTGGACGACAAGCGTGTGTAGGCGTCTGCCGCCGTCGTCAATAACCGCCTGAAGCGCCTCCCGTAACCCGGGAAAGACGGACTGCGAGGGGTTCTGCGCCCCGTTTTGGATTTCGATAAACCGAACAGTAGTCGTGGTCTCGCGATACTTCTCCAGCATCTCTTCGACCGAAGTACCTTGCTGCGGCACGTCGCCCTCCATACGGCTGTTTCCCTTTCCTGCGCAGCTTACTAAAATTTTACGACAGGGCATATGGCAATGGCTTCTTACGATCCGGTCACACCCGCCGAGTTCAAGGCGGCCAAACCGCAGTTTGCGTCCGTGCCGGACGAGACGGTGCAGATGTATCTCGATATGGCCGGCCTCTGGGTCGACAAGTCTTGGCCCGAGCGCCTCTATCGCCCCGGGGTGATCGCAGCGACGTGCCACCTGATGACGCTTGAAGGCCTTGGCAGCGATGCCGAGAGCCAGGGGCAGGCGTCCGGGGCCGCGCAGTACCAGAGCATCAAATCGGGCGAATTGACCCTCACGCGCTACCAGAAGGCCGCTGGAGACATGTCGTTTGCCGATTGGCTCGGGCAGACCAAGTGCGGCGAGTTTTTCTTGCAGCTTCTCAGCATGGCCAAGGCTGGCCCTCGGGTTGCTATGGGCGGCGTTCGGGGCGGTTGCCCATCTCCATACGCAAAGGATTGGCCGGGGCCCGCATATGGCTGGCCCGGTGTGTTTGGGGGCTTGTGATGAGCGTGATGAGCGAACCGAAATCGAGCGCGGCTCATGTCGAAATTCGCATGACCGACAAAGGCAAGCTGCAGGCCTTCTGGAAGGGGGAAAGGCTCCCCTGTGTTGAGATCAGCGTTAGCGCTACTGGCACCGATAGGGCTGCCGTCGTCCTCCGTCTTGCAGGACCTCAAGTAAAGCTGGCCACCGAATCGGGCGATGAGTAATGGCAGGATTGCTGGACACAAACGCCCTCAAGGACATCACGGGGGCAGCATTCGCGCCCGTGCTCGGCACCGGACAGCTTATCCGCATCGACATGGTGCGCCAGCCCGGCGGGGTGATTATCCCGACCGAGCAACCGCCCGTAGCCATCTCTGTGCAGGTGGATCGATGCGATGAGGCAATGCGCCAGTCACCGGGCTACACCGAGCAGGACGTCAAGCTCATCATCCTGCAGTCTGGAGTGACGGGCAGGGAGCCCAACAGCGATGACGTTGTGGTCGCTCGTGGCGAGCGCTGGAAATGCAAGAGCGTTCGCAGCGATCCCGCGCAGAGCCATTGGACGATCCACGCCACCAGAGACGCAACGGAGGAATGAGCATGGCTCGCAAGGCGATAACCTCTGAAAAGTCTTCCCGCTGGTTCCGCGTCACTGGCCCGCGCTTTGACTGGATCGTCAAGCCGACGGTCATGGTCTCGTTTCCCCATGGGGCGATCGGCTACAAGCCCCAGGCTTGCATCGACGCCGGTCTTGCCGCTGGAGTGATTGAGGTCATCGAGAGGCCGAAGGGCTATTCACTCGATAAAGCCGGAAACGTGGTGCGCGATGGCAACTGATCTTTCCCGCCCCCTCAAGGCCGCGATTATCGATCATCTCGCATCGAGCCCGGTCGTCACGGCACTGGTTCCTATGAGCCGCATCTACGCGATGACCCCGCCGGCCACGCCTCGGTGGCCATTCATTCGCTACGGAAGCCCCATCACGAGCGGCTATGACGCTACGTGCTGGGACGGAAGCGCCACGCGCGTCACGCTCCATGCCTTCGCGGAGACGACAACGACCTATGCCGGTGAAGATCGGGCCTTGGACATTGCCGCGGCGATCGTTGAGGCGATGAAGGAGTTCGGGCCCGACAATCTCGGCATAGTCGAGAACCAGTACGTGCAGACCACCTGCATCAAGGACGATGACGAGGCCGACAAATGGCACTCAATCGTCGAGTTCAACCTGACGGTCGTCGAGCCCGTCTAGCCATCCACTGAAACTGTAACCCAGCCATGACGCCGCGCCGACGAGGTGACGGCGCGTTTTGACATGGAAAGGAAAAACCATGGCACGTCAGCGCGACTATTCGGTCCCGTTCGGCTCTCAGCAGATCCTGATCGGGCCCGCCTATACCCATGGCGAGGAATTGCCTCCCGTGGGCGCAATCTTTGCCTCACCCTGCGGCATCACAGGCCTGACCCGTACGGTGACCTCCAACACCAATGACGTGGCTCTCCCCCCGTGTGACAGCCCCGACGACGTGATCTGGCTCGGCATCGACATCGTGTCGAAGCGCATGCAGTCCACGTTCTCCGGCACCCTGGCGGATAACGCCCTCCCGGTGTGGGACGAATGGAGCTTCAGCGAGGGTCTGCGCTGGGTACGCTGGTATCGCAACTTGGGCGCTCCGAACGCCGGCTATTGGGAAGGCCCTGCCGCTCTCACCGAGTATGCTGAGGAGAGCTCCGACCGCGGCCGCTATACCAACTCCGGCACCATCATCTGGGACGGTAAGCCCGAGTGGGTGTCTATTCCGCCCGCCCCGAGCGTTACCACGAGCGTTTCGATTCCGACCACGGCCCCGGTCGTTGGCACGCCCTTTACGGCCACTGCCGGCACCTATACTGGTTCGCCCGACCTCACCTATCAGTGGTTCGCGGACGATATCGCGATCGATGGGGCTACGGACATCGCCTATACGCCGGTTGCCGCCGACGAGGGCAAGAACCTCAGCGTTGTGGAGACGGCGACCAACGCGTCTGGCTCCATCAATTCGAAGTCGGCACAGTCCGCCGCGGTTGAGGCTGCGCCCTGATGAGTAAGCCGAACCTCAAGGCAGAGTTTGTCAGCGAGTGGGCGGACGGGGAATTCCTGTTCGCCCTCAAGGCAGGACAGATCGAGGAACTGGAGAAGATCTGTGACGAGGGTATCGGCAAGATCGCATTCCGGTGCTTCTCGGGGACGGACTTCACCTACAAGCACGTTCGCGAGACGATCCGCCTCGCTCTGATCGGCGGCGGAATGCCCGCTGTCGAAGCGGAGCGGAAAGCCAAGACCTACATCGATGGCTGCCCGATCGATCACCAGGGCGACCCGTTCTCCAACCTCAAGACGGCCCGGAAGGTTCTCCAGGCGGTCTATTTCGGTTGGGAGGATTTGCCGCCATTGGGGGAAGCGGAGGCCGGGGAGACCCCGGCGACCGAACCAACTTCGGAGACTTCCGAGCAGCCTTCCTGACGAGGGGAGGCGATCCAAACGGCTGGCAATCGATGAGCCTCTATGAGCTTGAGCTGCTGATGCGGACCATGGCGGCCTCGGACAAGCCGGCGCGCAAAGAAGTCAGTGACGAGGAATGGGAACGTGCTCAGGAAATGCTGGCGGCGGTGACGGTCAATGATCCCAATGTGAGGATGCACTGAGGTGACCATGAACGATGCTTTAGACTGGACAAACCGGATTTCAGAGACCCATCCTGCCGCCTCCGTTGAATTTATGGGGGGCGACATGAAGCGAGATATGGACCTGGTGAGGGAAATCCTCTTTGCGATCGAAGCTAAAGAGGACCTTGTTCCTGAAACGGTGGAAATCGACGGCAGGGGCGACCTCCAAGTCGCCGAACATGTCGCGCTTCTATTCGAAGCTGGCTACATCAAGGGTCACAAGACCGAACATCCTGAAGAGGGCCATCCGCCGATTATCGACGTGATAAACTTGACGTGGGCAGGACACGAGTTCGCCGCGACCATTAGCCAGCCGGACATATGGGACCGGACGAAGGCCACGCTCGCCGCGTCCGGCCGATGGTCCCTGGCACTCATGGCTAAAACCGCTGAGGCTTACGCTCTAGAGAAGCTTCGGCAAGTTACGGGCATGGATATCAATTAGCGTCCACTTCCGCCGGCGGTAGTTCGAGATATCCGAGGCTGATTAGATGGTCGCGGAACAGATGCTTGCCGCGGTGACGGCTAATGATCCCGTCAGTGCCTCTTATTCAAAGAAGCTATCAGGAAGACAAGTTATCGATCCGTACCCTGTACGCTCGTTGTAGGTGCCCAGCGCTGTGGCAACCTCTTTGAGATCGCTTTTCCGCTGCTCGCACTCGTCCTTCTCTAGCCCGCTAGCCACGACATTCTCGTCGTTCCCGATCGCGTGGATGAGACGGTAAGTTTCAGCAAATGCTGGGGTGGTCATTGTCAGAATAACCGCAAAAACTGCGAATGCCCGCATGAAACTTGTTCCTTCCTGCTGGTTGGGCATATCGATGGTCGATGTAGGCACCTCAAGAAAATCGTTACTGGGACAGTTGGATGCCTTTCTCTGCGCACATCTCATAGACGACTTGGGCTCCAGCGGCGTCATCACCAATCATGGTGACAAAAAACATGCCGCGATTTTGGTCCCGCATAAGCAAGTTTCCGAGGTACGGCACCATGCCGGTGTAACCACCATAACCGTTCTTCGCATTTACGAAGCCGCAGACACTCGTGAGATCATCGCTGCCCTTCTCTGCCAGCATCGTGTCAAACCTGGCGCTATCCGGGTCTCTTAGCTCGTTCCGAACACCATCCTCAACGACAGACATTTCGGTTTCGCTCAGATCGTAGGCAGACGCGGTCCCTGCAGCGGCCAAGATAAACAATACAGCGCATTTCACATTTCTCATTGAGGTCCCCCATGGAAGCCGATCGCGTCACAGTAGTGCTCGAAGCGCAGACACGCCAGTACCTAGCGGATCTGAACAAGGCTGATGCCGATTTCAAGCGTGTGGCGGGAAACGTGGAGCGGGAAGCGCTTTCTATGGGCACGAGCGCCCAGGTGGGTGCCAATGCTGCCGCCAGTGCTTTCGCACGAGCTGGGAACGCGGCCAATTCCATGAATATTGCCAATGTCGCAGCTCAATTTCAGGACATTGGTGTTACCGCTGCAATGGGGATGAACCCCATGATCGTTGCCTTGCAGCAGGGGACGCAGCTTTCGGCAGTGCTCAATCAATCGGTTGCGGCGGGTGTGTCACCGGCGCGCATGCTGGGGCAGGCGTTTGCCCAAATCATCAACCCGATCTCGCTGGCCACTATCGCGACCGTGGCGCTAGGGACAGCAGCTCTACATTGGTTGGGAAACGTGCAGTCGGGGGCAAGAACCGCCAACGAAGCCATCCGTGCACATCGCGAGGCCCTATCAGGCATCGTTGAAGGGTACAGCTCCGCGGAAGAGGCGGTAGAACAGTATTTCGACGCGATTGATCGACTGCCTCAGGCGATAGCGACCGAACGTACCCGCGAGGAGTTCGCACAGCTCCAGCAGGTCGTTGATGATTTTCGCGCCCGCATCGATAACCTGACGGATTACCTACTTGATGCCGAATCCGGGACGGGCCAACTGGGGCGCGAAATCGGGGAAGTCGTCCGAAGGTTCCGGGACGGCGAGATATCTGCCGAGGACTTCTACCGCGAATTGCAAGCACTGGAATCGCGGCTCGGTGCGGTCGACGTGGCGCTTGGCAATATGGGCCTCGGCCTCGGCGCGATCATCAACGAGCTACAAGTCGGCACGGAAGCGACGTTGCGCTTCGGCAATGCCATCAACTCATTGATCGCGTCTTCTCACGCCCTTGCCGGCATTGCCACAAATGATGACCTCTCAAACATACTGCAACTCGATGCTTACATTGCTGAGCAAGAGAGGCTCAACGCACTAACAGCCGACCAGTTGGCATTGGAGCGGGAAATCGCCGCGATCATGTCTGAGGCGGGCAGTCTCGGCATGACAGAGGAGGAGGCCACCCGCATTGCGGAGGATCGCCTTGCTGCCGAAGAGCGGCGGGCCGAGATTGCGAAAGAAATGCGCCAGTTGGGCTCGGGGCTAAACCGAGAGGCGGAGAAGGCCGAGCGCGAGGCGCAAGCGGTTCGTGCGTTCATCGCCAGTCTAGAGCATGAGCGGTCATTGCTCGGCATGACGAACGAAGAACGGGCTGTTGCCAATGCGCTTCGTGCGGCCGGAGCCACTGCTACAGAAAGACAGCGGGAGACGATTGAAAGCCTTGTCCTCGCCATCGAAGGAGAACGAGCGGCCATCGCTCAGGCCGATGAGCAAATGCAGCAGCTGCGAGATTCTGCGCGATCTGCGATGGAAACCATCATTGATGGCTTTATCGAAGGGAAGGATGCAGGCGACATCTTCTCGGCTGTTCTGAGCGACATCGCAAGCCAGCTCATAAACATGGGCCTGAACAGCATCTTTGGGTCTGGGAACGACTTTGGTCTCTTCGGCCAGATGTTCAACATCCCTGGTCGTCAGTATGGCGGTGACGTTCGAAAGGGTCAGCCGTACATCGTGGGTGAGAAGCGCCCCGAGTTGTTCATACCTGACCAGAATGGAACGATCGTGCCGTCCGTCCCTACCTTGCCGTCCATCGGAGGCGGAGGGGCTACCTCAGTCACCTTCGCCCCAGTAATTGACGCCAGGGGCGCAGACGTGGCCGCAGTGGCACGGCTGGAGCAGGTCGTGGCACGGCAGCAGGCGGAGTTCGACGTGCGGGTGCAACGGATCGTCCGGTCACGCGGCAAGAAGTGGATCGATTGATGAGCAACACGAGAGAAGCTGCCAAGGGCGGCGCTGGAGGCCATGATGGATGATGTGATCGTTCGTATTGCCAAACGGGCTTCCGCCGAGATGGATGGTGGCGTGGTCGATGAGCCCTCCATCTGCATCAGCGCAGTGATGATTGAGGCCGGGCAGCGTGCAGCAGTTCAGTTGCCGTCATATCTCGACACATACAGCGAGGAACGAATTTATCGCATCTATCTGGAAATGGAGAGGGCGCGCCTCGCTACCAGAGAGGAGTGATCTGCTCTGGGAAAAATCGTCGTCTCAGCCATCCTGCCATTTCGCCTACTGCGCCTTCGAAACGGTCGCGACTGGACACCGCATCTGGATAGTCGATTGGGCGGATGCGTTTTAAGGCCAGAAGCATTTCGGTGTTGAGGGTAGCCTTTTTGAAGTTGCGTGTCAGATCGCGCATCTGATCTGTTTCAAAGTCCGACGCCTCCAGGTTGTGCGCGAAGTGGTTCCGAATTTTACGCACAAGATGAATGTCGTGCCGGCCTTCCGGCGACAGTAGCCGCGATAGGTACGCTACCTCTATTTTGCCGTGGAAGGTGGAAAGTGGTCCGCGCGATAGGGCGTCTTTGAAGGCTACTTCATCGTGCAGAAGATGTGTCCGAAGGGCGACTTCAAGGCAGCTCTCAACATAAGACCCGCCGATGATGGCGCAGGCACGATCCGAACTCGCGTCCATTTCCTTCTGCACGTCTTCTCGTGTGGCCCAAATCATGCCCCCCTCCCTTTGCTGGCGGCATCAAACCATCCGAACCCGGCAGAGTCACCGGGAACAAAAATGGATTCTCATGGCCCTCACCGAACCTTTGACGATCCTCAATGACTTCCCCGGCTGGAGCACCTCGTTCGAGCTTATGGCGCGGCAGGAGCAATCCCGCCATGCCTCCGGCCGGACACGCACTAAGGACTTCGGTTCTCCGATCTGGCGCGGGACCTGGGTGTCGCGTTCAATGCGGCCCAATGAGCTTGACCGTTGGCGGGCCATCCTCACCCACGCCATGGTGAGCCAGAAGACGTTCCTTGGCTGGCCCTCAAGCCGGTGCCGGCCTATCGCGCATCCGGGTAGCGGTTCGCTGCCCGTTGGGGAACTGCTCGACATCGGTGCGGACAACATGTCGGTGCAGGTCGACGGCCTCACCGGCATTACGCTTTCTGTGGGCGACATGATCCAGATCGGTGATGATCTGTATCGTGTGCTGGAGCCCGCCAGTGGCCCGCTGACAGGCTTGTTCGCCGTAGAGCCCCACCTGTGGCCGGACGTAGCCGTTGGGGCCACTGTACGGATCAACAAGCCGTCCTGCCTCATGGTCATCGATCCAGGGTCGCTCTCGGCTTCCGCTGATCCATCGACGGGGCGCGGCTCGGTGTCATTCAGCGCGATCGAGGCGCGGGGATAAGCATGAAATCCATTTCACCTACGAACCAGGCCGCTCTAGCGGCCCGGCGCCTGCTGCCGCGCGACTTCCTGACCATCACGGCGCGCAACCGCTCAACCGGTCAACCTGAGACGGTGGGCTTCTGGTCGGACCTTTCGAACGTCTCCGCCCTGGTAATTGACCCCGACACCCAACTGCCGGTGATGCGCACCTTTTACGGGGCAGGGGCGCTGATCCAGATCAGCGATATTCCGGCCGTGGCGGGCATCAGCATCCAGCGCGTTACGATCCAGATGAGCCAGCTTGACGAGCAGGTTGAGGCGGCCGTGCGGCTCTATGACGTGAAACAGGCACCGGTACAGATCCATACCGGCCTGCTCGATCCTGGCAGCCGAAAGCTTGTCGATCCGGCGGAGACGCTGTTCGTCGGTTTCATCGACGAGGTGGTCATCACCACGCCGGCCGAGGGCGGCGATGGTGGGGTTACCATCACCTGCACAAGCCACACCCAGGAGCTGACCCGGTCCAACCCTGAGACCCGGTCGCATGAGGATCAACAGGTCCGCGCGCCAGGCGATGATTTCTTCATCGACGCGGCGGTATGCGGCGATTGGGATCATTATTGGGGGGCGACCAAGGGCAAAAGTCAGCCCGAGAGGCGCAAAGGTCTGTTCGGATGGGGAGGCGTCCTTGGCTTCCTCTGACGTTCGCTTTGCCATACCCGAAGACCGCTATCGCGTCATCTCCATGTGCCGCGATGCTCACGCCGCCGGCAAGCTGCCTTGGCAATTCAGCGCACCGCACGCTGATGCGCTGTTCCGACAATCGCTGCAAATGCCAGATCGGGCATGCATTGTGTTTGCGCCTGAAAGAACTGCGCAGGGCTTCTTGCTCGCCTATGTGTCGCCGTCACCCATGGCCAACATCGCATTCGCACGGGACTTCGGCTGGTGGATTGACCCCGGCCACCGTGGGCGCGCCGCAGGCGAGATGCTCGAAGCGTTCGAACTCTGGGCCGAACAGCGCAATGCCACCTTTGCGGGCATGGCCGCGATGGAAGCCAATCCTCGCGCAGGCCGCATTTATGAGCGCCGCGGCTACGTGAAGACCGAGACGCACTACTACAAGCGCCTTACCTGACTAGGAACTCCCCATATGCCTGTCTTCACCTCCATCGGTGCCGCAATCTTCGGTGCCGGTACGTTCCTTGCTGGCGTAACCGCCGCCGGTCTACAGATCGCCGCCGGCGTTGCTGTGAGCCTGATCGGCAAGGCCATGCAGGGCGAACCGCAGGCGCCCCGCTTTGGCGTTCAGGGGCAGGTCCAGACCGGTGATGACGTGCCGCGCTCCATCCTGTTCGGGTGGAGCTGCACGGCCGGTTCCAAGGTGTATCAGAACGAGTGGGGCTCGGGCGGCACAATGTCTACCCGTGTCCTGGCTCTCACCGACTACCCCATCCGCGAACTGCGCCAGGTGATTGTTGACGGTTCGCCGGTGACGCTCCTAACCGGTCAGGCGCACCCGCAATATGGATGGCCAGTGCAGGAATACCGCAAGGGCGGCAAGGACCATCTCTGGATCAAGTTCTACGACGGCACCCAGACTGCGGCCGACCCTTTCCTGGTCAACACGGTTTCTTCTGCCGAGCGGCCCTACAGCAGCTCGCGGGTTGGCCGTGGCATCCCGTATGTCATCGCCACGAGCCGGGCACCTGAGCGAAGCGACGATGAAGAAAAGCCGCTGTTCCAAGGTTTTCCTCAGTTCAAGTTCGCGACCTATGGCGCTCGCCTCTATGACCCCAGCCGCGACAGTTCGGTAGGCGGCAGCGGCACCCAGCGCTGGGACAACCCCGCGACCTGGGGCGGCGATGGCGACTTCCTTCCGCCTGTGCAGATCTACAACCTTCTGCGCGGCATTCGCTTCAATGGTCAGTGGCTCTACGGTCTGCAGAACGTCAACGCGGCCCGAGTGCCGGTGGCGAACTGGATCGCGGCCATTGATCGGGCTCGTGCGGCCATCACCACGCCAGACGGCAATGAGCCGACGTTCCGCGCCGGTGGCGAAGTGCAGGTCGGCGCTCCGGTGCATCTGGCCATCGAGGCGTTCGTCACGGCCTGCAACGGTCGGATCGCGGAGACTGGCGGCACCTATAAGTTGCACGTCGGGGAGCCCGGCGCACCCGTAATGGCCTTTGATGATGGAGACATCATCTCGACCGAAGAGCAGACGTTCACGCCGTTTTATTCGCTGGCTGACACTGTCAATGGCGTCTCGGCCGGCTACCCCAACCCGGCGGAGGGTTGGAACACCAAGACGGCGCCGAAGCTTCTGCGCCCCGATCTGGAGACGCTGGACGGCAATCGTCGTCTTCTCGCGAGCCTGACTTTCGACATGGTGCCCTACACCTGGCAGGTGCAGCGGCTCATGGAGTGGGCTCTTGCCGAGGCTCTGCGGGCACGTCGGCACACCTTCGTTCTGGGGCCGGAATTCCGCGTGCTGGAGCCCGGCGACGTGGTGCGCTGGACCAGCGATCGCAACCACTACGTCGACAAGCTCTTCCGCGTTGATGGCCTCGTCTACAAGTCGAACCTCGACGTAATTGTCGACCTGACCGAAGTCGATCCTTCCGACTATGACCCGGACATCACCTATCGCCCGGTCTATGACGGCCCACTCCAGTTGGTCGGCCCGCAACCGATGCCGATGCAGGGTTGGCAGGTGCTTCCGGCTGTCATTCGTGACCAGCAGGGGAACCAGCGCCGTCCCTCGATCGAAGTCCGCTATGCCAGCGGGCTGAGCGACGTTTCGCGGGTTCGTGTGCGCGTGAGGGTAGCGGGCGAAACCGGCATCATCTTCGATGGTGAGGTGCCGTATGCTGACCCTTGGGCCGTGGTTCTCGCGGGACAGTTCTCGCCGGCTACTGACTACGAGGTGCAGGGCATCTTTGTCCGCGAGAGCGGATCGCTCGCCGAATGGTCGGCATGGCTGGCAGTGACGACGCCGGACATCAAACTCGGCCCACTGGACATCGACATTGACCAGATCGCGGACGAGGTCGGGCAGGCTGTTGGCGAACGGTTCGACTGGACGGTCCACAACACCCGCGAGACGATCGAGAGATTGCGCGAGGCTTTCCTCGAGGACGGTGTTGGAAGCGCCAACGCCTATCTCGACAGGCAGCGCGTCCGCATGGAACTCACGGCCGTCGCGGGGCAGATCAGGGCAGACTATACGCTCGATATCCTTGCCGCAGTTGGCCCGAACAGCGCAATTGTTGCCCGGATCGAAGAGCTGCGGGCAGAAGTATTTGACCCCAATACGGGCCTGCCGGCGACGGCGGCCGCGGTCAATGTTCTTTCGTCCGAGGTCGACGAAATCAATGGCGAGATAACCGCCATCAACAATTCGATCCTGCAGCTCGACAGCACGGTTGGCGACATTTCAGCCAACGGATTGTTGCGGGTCTACACCGAGGCGGCACCGTCCGGCGCTTTGGCGCGTATTGCGCTCAGCGTGTCGGCAACTGCAGGCGGCGCGGCATCCACGGCAGCGATGTTTCTCGATGCCATCAGCGGCGGCGCATCGCAGGTGATCATGGTGGCGGATCGCATCGCCTTCGTGACCTCGCCAAACGGCACCAAGCGGGGCCTGCTCGTTGTCGATGGCGACAACGTCTACATCGACAACGCGCGGATCAGGAACCTGACGGCAAGCAACATCAATGTCGCGAACCTGTTTGCCCAGAACGCCGACATCACCGGAACCCTGCACGTGGGGACGGGGAATATCGGTGTGTTCATCCAGGGACCGAATAATCGCCTTTTGATCGTGGACAATACCTGATGGCGAACCGGATCACGTCCGAGCGCAACGGGCAGGTGGGGTTCTGGGTCTCCAAGCCGGGGAAGAACGTGCTCACGGCGGGCCCGGATGACCTCCTGTTCGATGCGACATCGAAGATGGTGCAGGTGGTGGCGTCGGGAACCCTCACCAATGTTTCTCACGATAGCCCGCGGACCGTGACGGGCCCAAGTCTCGGGTATAGGCCCTTCGTTTGGGCCTATTCCAACCATCCAACCGCATTCCCACGAATGGAATATCTTTCCAATACTCAGTACCGGTTCCGCTCCGCGAGCGGGTTCGACAGCATCAATATCTTCTATCTCGTTCTCAACGTCCCCTGGCAGCCATGACCAACCGAGTGATCACCGGGGAGCTTCCGGGTGGGGGGCAGGGCATTCGCATCTCCCGCCCCGGCCAAAATGCGGCTGACGCGAACCTGGATGGCAAGCATGTTGCGTTCGACAGCCGATGGATCGGATCGGCCCGCGTGCTGAGAATGGGGACCGTCGACATTTCCGCCGGAAACGCTGCCACCGTCATGTTTGGCGTCACACTCGATCGTGCGCCGGCGCTGATCGTTATGAAATACGGGCTCACTGGCTCAATCAACTATTGGGAGCCGATCGGCGGTTCGACCAGCACAACCAGGGACTTTACGGACCCATCCGCAAGCCAGGTGAATAACGCGCTTTCGCCCTCCAATGCCACGCCGGAGGCTGATGTCCGCAACGACCGGGTGATCTTCAGGAACACCAACGCCAATGGCACGATCCGCGTCTGCTATATCCTTCTGAGGGTTTGAGGCATGGCAAACCGACTGACAACCCAGAAGGGTGGCCAACACGGCTTATGGATATCGCCGCCAGGCCAGGACGTCTTCACAACCGCAAACCCCGATCTGCTGTTCACGTCAGACTGGGCGGTCCTTGGGGTCACCGACGAAGGTATCCACACGGTCAATTGGAACACGAGCGGAAGTTCGGGCTCCTATGACCAGAGCGTCTATTTCGCGCGACCGTTCACATCGGCGCCGGCAACACAGATGGCCCTGGTGGTCGATGGCGCCACGCGGGCGATGGCTTCGGGTGGAACCATCTTTATCAGGCGGAACGCGCGCCATCAGATCGGTGGCTCGTACGGCTCCGTCGCCTTCTATGAGCTGCGCACGATTGTCTATGCCAACCGCATCCGCTTCCTGGGCGAATGGAGCCGCAACTTGAGCAGTTACAGAATTCCCGACCTCACCATCGCCTGGAAGGCCTTCTCCTACAATTTCTGAGGCACTATGTCCCAAACCATCTCGCCGCTTTCCGCGGCCGCCCACTATCTTGCCGGCATGCAGATGTGGGAGGCGCGGGCCAAGAGCCTGCAGGCCCTCGTCGATGCGCAGGACGCAGAGATCACCCGATTGCGGGAGCAGTTGGCGGTCTATGAGCCGCCGGAACCTGACACCGAACAGCAAGCCCAACCCGCCGCCGAATAGGCGGCTTTTTATTGCCGGAGACACCATGGTTGATCTGACCACCTCCCACTATTCCACGGGTACCGCTTCGGTCGCTGACGGCGGCACGGTTGTCACAGGGCACGGGACCGCTTGGTCCGGCGCGGTGCGCCCGGGCGATTTGTTCGGGACGCATGTGGGCCTGCCAATCCGCATTCTGTCGGTGGATAGCAACACGAGCCTTACACTGGCGCATGAGTGGCCAGGCGCTACCCAGACGGCATCCGCCTACGAGATCCAGCGCACGCCCTATGACGTGGGCTACCGCAAGGCCATCGAGGACTTGGTGACCGGCATTGCCGAGGGCAACTTGCCGATGTTCGCGGCCTTAGTCGCCGCGGCAAACAAGCTGCCGTATTTCGATAGCTCGGCCTCAATGGCGGTAACTGATCTGTCCGCCTTCGCCCGAACCCTGCTTGACGATGCGAGCGCGGCCTCTGCGCGAAATACGCTCGATGTTGCTCAAAAGCAGGAGAATACGGCCGACGCTACCGTTGGGAGGGGATTGATCGTCGGCGCATTCGGTTTGGGAGGCGACGGTGAAACAATTCCCGACAATGACTACAACAAAGCCGTTCGAACCGGCTTTTATCGCGGACCAGGGGCCGGCGCTGTCAACGGCCCTCCGCGAACGGCAATTTATGGGACTCTGATTGTCGCAAAGCGGAGCTCATCCATTACTCAGATAGCGATGATCGGCGTCGCAGGCAGTGCAATACCCAACATTTTTGCCTTTAGAGGGTCAAATGATAACGGCGCAAGTTGGAGTCCCTGGGCGGACCTAGTTCCTGAATATGGTTCCAACGCCAACGGATCGTATGTTCGTTTTCCTGACGGTACGCAAATTTGCTTCGTCCGGTTCACGCCCGCTGCGCTCGTTTGGACACAGTCATCCGCTGGCAATTACTACTCGGAGAGTTATGTCCTGAATTGGCCGGCGACGTTCGCATCTTCTCCCCTGATAAGCACGGGTTCGGAGGATTACCGAGCGAGGAACTGTGACGCCCTCATAGGTGGGTACGGATTGGACTATTGCAGCGTCTATTTCACGTCGCAGAACAACAGTACGGCCGGCTCCAATCCGTCAGCACATTTGATTGCGATAGGAAGGTGGTTCTAATGCGCATCACTTTTTCTCCCGATCGGCCGGCCGTAGGTCGTCCGCAAACCCTCGAGGTCCACAAGCAAGGTGATGTGCTGACGATCAACGGCGAGGTATTCGACTTCTCCGACCTCCCTGAGGGGGCAACTCTGCCCAGGAGTGCAGTTCGATGCTCGTCGTTAGCTAGAGATGTTGAACGGATCGAAGGCCGCGTCCACCTGACGTTGTTCCTGCCGCATGGCCCGTATCCATCTGATACGGTCGCTTTCCCGCAGGCATTGGAAAGCCCGCCCGATGGGGTGCTGACGATCCCGCACGATCCTTGGGCCGAGGAGGTTGACTATGGACAAGATTGATTGGTCGCAGCTCGTAACTCGCGAGCAACGCGAGGCCGAAGCCGCCGCTGCCGCGCGTCGAGCAGAGTTCCCCAACCTTGAGCCGGACCAGTTCTGGGGCGTGCTGCGGGCAACCGATTATGAGCAGCCTCTGCTAGACTGGATCGCGGCGATCGAGGATCCAGTGCAGCGGGCCTTCGTGTCTGCCAAGCTCGAGTTCGCCAAATACTTCGAGCGCGATCATCCGCTGATCGAAGATGCGCGCGTGGCGCTCGGCATCCCCAAGGCCGAGTTGGACGATCTCTGGAAGTTTGGGGCGAGCTGATTATCCGTTTGGATCTTAATCTTCGCTAGAAATCTGAGATTTCAAAAGTTCTTCGAGGATTGGGGATCGGGACTGATGCGAAGGGAAGCCGGCAGCGGCGGACATAAGGACTTCACGCCATTCGATGCAGTTCGCTGCGCGCATATCGATATCCTCCAAGGAGTATTTCGTTTGAGATTGGAAGTCAAATTCCCGCGGCTCCAAGGCGAGCACCTCTAAGTCACAGTCGTCTCCTGGTGCGAAGTGAGAATGTGCAAGCACGTTCCGGAAAGGGAGCGCCTTCCAAATGCCGTTAAGCGCATCAAGTATCTCGGATTGAGAGGGAGAACTTCTCGGTATCAACTGCTTAGCAATAATGCGGGCCGTATCAACCTTACTAGCCATCGGCATATGTCGTGAAATCACGAACTTGGCCACTCCATTTGCATGAAGACCTTTGGCTATGAACTCTGATAGCGGCCATTCGACCAACGCAAAGGCTTGTAGATAGCCGCCGACCATCGCACACGCTCGCGCGTTTGGGGGCAAACTACGCAGTGCAATCAGATCGAGATATGGCATCAGTCATCCCAAATTTGCTGTCCGCGCGCCGAGCATTCATCAGTTGCGGCAGGAACGATATTGCTCCCACGCGGAAACAGCATTCTCACTCACAGTCCGAAACGAAGGCTGCGACTTTGTTGATTGGCGCATCAAACTTGTTCTGCGTCCAGGCCAATTGACGGTTCTCGATGTCGAAGTGGTACGTTTCAGCAGTGACGCTGGACATCGTCAGCACAAGCACGCCCGTCGACGTCGGAAACCCAATTACTTCAAAGCCATCTGCTCGGGCCGAGCGGCCACCGACGGCATCTGTGTATACGATGTCGTACGCATCGCCATCCCGCAGAAGCATGATGCCCCCATCTGAAATTCCGTCTTCTGCCCATCCGCTTTGGTCTTCGGTAACAAGGCCAACGGCGGGGAAATAGGCGTAGCCAGAAGAAGCACCGCAGACCGCCAGTGTCTGTGCACTGGCTGCCTGGGTAAAGACTGCCAGTATCAACGAGATGAAACCAATTCTCTTAGTCATCTGATCCCCCAATCAATGGCCGGATGACACCACGATCCCGCCCCGCCGTAAAGCGGATCAGACAGGGCAGCTCTTGGTTTGAGCTCAGCCGCCCTGGGATCAACCTGGGCCCGGCGCCGCAACGTATATCCGTTGCGCTCGACCTCTTCGATTATGTCGCTGAGGTCCCAATCGGGTTCGATCTCGACCCGCTCCGGCTTGGCGGTATGTCGCAGCCATGCGGGCAGCCGGCTCCAGTTGTCGGTGAAGTAGTAGTTTTCATGCTTGAGCCGTCGCTCGGTCCAGCCTTCGCGAAAGCAGAACATCTTGGCCTCCTTACCGGCTGCCAAGGGTAGCACGACTGGAGGTGTTGTCACGAAAGAGAGGCCCGCTTGCGGCCGGGCCTCTCTCATGTGGGACATCTAGCTCGAGACTGGGGATATCGAGCCAGATACCTCATTGGCTCACGAACCCAGCGTCTCGGCAATTACATCATTGGATGGAGGGGCGAGCCGCCCATCGGAGGAGTAGGGGCAAGTGATGAGCGGCTCTAGGGTGCTTGCAACCAGGGGAGTTGCATCGGCCAAACGAGCGATCTGCCGGACAGTTGCCGCGATTCACATCTGACAGTCAGACACCAGATCGACGCCAGCCCGCAGCCCGAGCCTCGGCCTCCGAGCAGAACCAGCGCTCGCCGTATTCGGGCCTGATCTTGGTGGCTGCGTAATAGCGCTGGCCGGGCACATGGTAGATGCGCTCGCCAGATCCAATGCTGACGTTGCCCTTGATGTTGCACTCCCCGGAGAGCATCGCGATCGCCTGACCGGCAAGCGGCTCATCGCCCGAAAAGCCAAAGACCCCGGCAAAGCCCACGGCTCCTGCGACGGCAGCTATACCGACATTCGAGAGCAGTCCCTTAAACGCACGCATGGCGCACCTCCGAAGGTGTGAGCTTAGCGGCTCATCATCACCCGCCGGTGTGCGTGGCGGTGAGAGTTTTCATCAAATCCGAAACATCGACAAGGAGGCCACGATGGCCATGAACCGCAAGGCGTTCTACGACGCCCTGCGACCGACGCTTGGCGCGCTGACGCAGGCGAACGTCGTGGGCTTTGAACTCGTGCTCGATGAGGCTGCAAAGCGCCGCACGCCCATCCATGATCTGGCCTATATCCTCGCCACGGCCTGGTGGGAGAGCGGCAAGACCATGCAGCCGGTGCGGGAGGCGTATTGGTTGAGCGAGGACTGGCGACGGAAGAACCTGCGCTATTACCCGTTCTATGGACGTGGCCTCGTGCAGCTGACCTGGGAAGACAACTACCGCCGGGTAGGGGGCTTCTATGGCATCGACCTTGTCGGCCACCCCGACAAGGCCATGGAGCCCGCGCTGTCCGTCCGCATCCTGTTCGACGGCATGGAGCAGGGTTGGTTCACCGGCAAAGACCTCGATGACTACATCGACGGCATCGATGAGGACGACGACGAGGATCTGCGCGAATACGCCAATGCCCGCCGCATCGTGAACGGGACTGATCGCCAGATCGAGATCGGCCGGCTCGCTCTCATGTTTGAGGGAGCGCTGACCAGCGCCCGCTACTCCGCATCCATGCAGCCTGACGATCCGGGCGTCGAGCCGGGCGACCAAAGCCCCCGGCTCAGTCGGGGCGCAATCATCACCATCATCCTCGGGGTCGCCATTGCAGCGGCCCTTTTCTTTATCCTCCGCTGAAAGGACACGACATGCTCACGGGCATCTTCACGGCTATCAAGACCAACGCGGCGCTCGGCTGGATCGTGCGCCGCATCTTCGACTGGGGCGGCTGGTTGGCCGGCATCCTCGGTGGCCTGCTCACCCTATTCCTGCAGCTCGATACGCTTACCCAGTCAGCGATTATCACAGTGCTTCAGGGCAACTGGCAGGAGGTGACGCTGGGCAGTGCGTTCGGCTTTGCGGTCCTGGCCATCAATCAGTGGCGCTCCTGGCGCGCTACGGTGAGGCCGCAGGTGGTCACCAGCGACAAGAAGAAGATCGAGGTGCCTGTGCTCACCGAAGAGCAGGCGAGGGCGATCACGGGCTATGAGGGTCCGATTGCGGACCGCTCCAAGAGCTGATCCCGCCTACCGACCACACCAGCACATGACGGGGCCCAATGGCTGACGATACGACACAGCGCGACATCGGTCGCATCGAAGGGCGTCTCGATGGGTTGGACGACAAGCTCGACTCCATCGAACGCCTGCTCAAGGAACAGAACGTCGCCTCGAGCGAAAGCCGGAAGGCGCTTTACGAGCGGGTAGGGGCCATCGAGACGGACATCAAGATCAGTGCCGGCATCGATGCCCAAGTCCGAGCGAGGCTGGACAGCTTTGACGAACGATTGACCAAGGACGTCATGCCGACCATCAACGAAGTCCAGCGCTGGAAGGTGGCCGGCGTGACGGTGATCGCAATGGCGGGGTTTGCCGGGGCAGGCATCGCCTGGTTCGCCAATTGGGCTTGGGACGTGATTGTCAGCAAGTGGAACGGCGCGCCATAAGTGGCGAGGCTTGGGGCACAAACTATGGGGGGGAGGGACCCAAGCCTCGCCGTGAGCGCCTACCTTCGGGAAGCTCAGCGCTCGCCCGGACCACTACCAACTCGGTGCCGTCTCTTAAACGGGTCATTGGTCAGTGTGGCAGCACGTCGCAGGACGCCTACCGCTTCCAAACCTCTCGATACCTGAGCAGCTTCAATAGCCCTTCCGGGTCGCTCTCGGCCTTGGCCTCAAACGCGGCCCTTATCCTCTCCAGCGCATCCTCTCGCGTCCTTACCACCCCGCTATCAATCCCTGACCATACGGTGGTCCATTGCCATTGGTCTTTCTCTGGCCCGGCTGGGATATGGGTGACCCTCCCCACCTCAATGCCATCGCGAAACACCATGCGATCTGTGTCGCGGTGTTCTGGCTCATCTGGCCATGTGGGGCGGTGTGTCCATGTGGGCATGAACGGATGATAGAGCGGCGGGGAAGGGCTGCACAAGACAGGGCCATACGTGCTCAGCGGAGGCTCAGGGAGCGGCGAAAAGGCGTCAGCCGACCTGTGGTGCCGGAAGGTGGAAACGGCGCCCTGAGAGGGCATCTCGGAGCCGTAGAATTTGGTTTCCAATTCACGGTCTGTTCTCGGTGATTTTGGGGTCTTCTTTCGGGCCCGTTGGAAACCACATCGCAGCATTTCCGGGCCTAAGAGGGCGAACCACACTCTTTGTAATCAGAGGGTCGCGGGTTCAAGTCCTGCTGCCGGCACCAATCCCTCGGAAACCGCCCGCCTTCGATCGTTCACCAACATGTGTGAGCATGGCTCTTCGTGCCTTGCATTGCGGGCGCTAAGGGTCTTGGCTCGATTTAAGCATAGCAGGGAATTGATTCATGGCCGGGCCAAAACTATTTGAACCGATCACCGTCGGCGGCAAGGAACTCGTCAACCGCATCGTCATCGCACCCATGTGCCAATATTCGGCAGTCGATGGGCAGATGAACGACTGGCATCTCATCCATCTCGGACAACTGGCCATGTCGGGCGCGGCGCTGCTGACCATCGAGGCGACTGCCGTTACGCCCGAAGGGCGCATCACTTACGCTGACGTCGGACTTTATGATGACGCCACCGAAGCTGCGATGAAGCGGGTTATCGACGGAATCCGGCGCTGGTCGGACATGCCGATCGCGATTCAGCTCGCCCATGCGGGCCGCAAGGCGAGCACGGAGGTGCCCTGGAAGGGCGGGGCCCAGTTGCCGCCCGATGATTCTCACGGTTGGCAGACGGAATCGGTCTCCGCCTTGCCCTTCCTTCCGAGCGAAAACGCTCCTACCGCCTTGAGCAAGGCCGATCTGGTCCGCATCCGGGACGCGTTTGCCGATTCCGCCCGCCGGTCGGCGCGCATCGGGCTCGATGCCATCCAGATCCATGCCGCCCATGGCTATCTCCTGCATCAATTCCTTTCGCCGCTCTCCAACAAGCGCGACGATGAATATGGCGGATCACTGGAAAACCGGCTGAGATTCCCGCTCGAAGTTTTCGATGCCGTGCGCGCGGCGTTTCCTGCCGATAAGCCCGTAACCGTGCGTGTTTCGGGCACCGATTGGGTGGAAGGCGGCTGGGACGCCGCGCAGACGGTGGCTTTTGCAAGGGCACTCGAGGAGCGCGGTTGCGACGGCATCCATGTCTCGAGCGGCGGGCTCGACGCCAGGCAGAAGATTCCAGTCGGTCCGAGCTATCAGGTTCCGCTGGCGCGGCAGGTCAAGGCGGCCGTCTCCATGCCGGTGGTGGCCGTGGGGCTGATCACCTCAGCGGAGCAGGCCGAGGCTATCGTTGCCACAGGCGATGCGGATATGATCGCGGTTGCCCGCACCGTGCTCTACGATCCGCACTGGCCATGGCGCGTGGCTGCTGCGCTCGGCGCCCAGGTCAAGGCGCCGCCGCAATACTGGCGCTCGGCACCGCGTCAATCGCCGGATTTGTTCATCAAGGATTGACGTTCTACTCGGCCGAACGCCGGACGGGCGGAGCGACGACACGGCTGGCGAAAGCTTGATCGATTTCGGTCAGCGTTTTCATCATTAATCCCCGATAGATTGGCTCCCCCGCATCGGCCACCCGCGTGATGGGAGGGAGCCCCCGGATCTTGCCCATCAGCGAGGCGGTCGCGCCTTCGGCGATGCCCGGTTCGATCAGGTCGTAGGCGGCGGTCGTGGGGCCGAGCAGGACGATCCTGTCGATCCCGATGATCGAGATCAGGCGGTTGATGCCATAACCGATCGCCTGTCCCGCACTGGTGAAGGCGCGGCGTGCGTTGCGCTCACCCTGCCGGGCCCGCATCGCCAGCTGCTGAAAATCGGCAGCAGGGACTGAACTCGCCGGCGTTGCCTGTTCGGGAACCGAATAGGCGGCGCGCAGAATGGCGTAATCGGCCGCATACGCTTCGATGCAGCCGCGTGCCCCGCAGCGACACAGGGCACCGCCCGGTACGTGCACCATGTGCCCGAACTCGGTGCCCAGATCGGTCTCGGGCCGGCCGTTGGGGAAAGTTAGGCCCATTCCGATCGTCGAACCGATGTGGATGGTCGCCACCGTTCCCGAATCGAGCGTTGGGTCCAGCCAGCGCATGCCGTCGGCCATCAGCCGCCCACGCTTGAAAAGCTGCGCGCTGAGCCCAAGGCGACGATGGATGGGACCGATGATGTCATGTCCGGCGAGGTGCGCAATAGGCGACCATTTAAGGCTGGCGCCGGCGGAATCGAGGATGCCCTGCACCGAAATCGACACGGCGTGGATGGCATTGGCGATGTCGGCATTGCGGCCGATCATCATACCGATCCGCTCCACGAAATAGACAGCCGGTGGCGTTCGCGCAAAGAGGGCAGGGTCAACGGTGGTTTCGACCCGATCCACCAAAACACCGGAATAATCGATAAGCGAAAGGCGGCAGCGGTTCACGTCGATCTCGATAAGCAGAACGAAACCTGCATCGCGATTGTGCGCCAGGCGGACGCCAGGCCGCCCCCGTGATTTGGCGCCGGTCGCAGGCTCGGCAAGTTCGACGACAATGCCGTCAGCCACCAGCTCTGCGGCGATGGCCGTTAGCGTTGCGTTGGATAACCCCGTCGCTGTGGCGACCTGGGAACGCGACAACGGGCCGTGCCGGCGCAAAGTATCCAGCACGAGCTGCCGGTTCTGACGCCGGATCATCTCGGTATCCGCAACGCCCTGCGCCACGGTGGCCTCCCAATATTCTGACCGCGCCCCCTTTTAGGGAATGCCGGTTCCAACTTGCACGCGTTTTTGCCGCGGCGCGCGAATGGACGTTGACACAGCATTCGCTGCGTGCCAATTATTTTTTCGGGTATTGAAAAATATCCAGTCGGGGCCCGGGAGGCGCTCCGTAGGAGGCATAAAATCCATCACTGTGGTTGGGCGGGGCTGGTGTACCCGCAGGAGGAGAATCATGAGGAATCTTGCAGCGGCCCTTTTGGGCACGACTGTTCTTTTCACCTTGGCCGGGGGCGCGCTGGCTCAGGACGATGGCGTTGTTGTCGGCGTATCCTGGTCCAATTTCCAGGAAGAGCGGTGGAGGACCGACGAAGCGGCTATTCAGGCCAAGCTTGAGGAATTGGGCGCCACTTACATCTCGGCCGATGCGCAATCATCGGCATCCAAGCAACTTACCGACATCGAAAGCCTGATCGCACAGGGTGCCGATGCCCTGATCGTGCTGGCGCAAGACTCAGACGCTATCCAACCGGCCATTTCCGCGGCCGTGGCTGAAGGCATTCCGGTAGTCGGCTATGATCGCCTGATCGAAAATCCGGATGCCTTCTACCTTACCTTCGACAACACCGAAGTCGGCCGCATCCAGGCCCGTGAAGTCCAAGCCGTCGCACCGACCGGCAACTATGTGTTCATCAAGGGCTCGAGCACCGATCCCAACGCCGACTTCCTGTTTGCCGGCGCCATGGAGGTTCTCCAGCCGGCAATCGACGCCGGCGATATCGTCAACGTTGGCGAAGCCTATACCGATGGGTGGCTTCCCGAGAACGCCCAGGCCAATATGGAACAGTTCCTTACGGCCAACAACAACGAGGTCGATGCCGTGGTCGCCGCCAATGATGGTACCGCGGGTGGCGCCATCGCTGCGCTGGCGGCGCAGGGTCTCGATGGTTCGGTGCCCGTCTCCGGGCAGGATGCCGACCATGCGGCGCTCAACCGTGTTGCGCTGGGCACACAGACGGTTTCAGTCTGGAAGGACAGCCGTGAACTGGGCGCTGCTGCCGCGGAGATCGCGGTCGAGTTGGCTGAGGGCGCCGCGCTCACCGATATTGAAGGTGCGGTCATGTTCAATGGTGGTCCGAACGGCGTCGAAATGACATCGCGGTTCCTCGCGCCCGTGGCCATCACCCAGGAAAATCTCGATGTCGTCATTGACGCGGGCTGGGTGAGCCAGGACGTGGTTTGCCAGGGCGTCGAAGCCGGTACCGTCGCTGCTTGCGACTAAGTTGTCCTGAACTCTGAACGCGGTCGCGGTGCATTCGTGCACCGCGACCGCTCAATCCTTTGGGGGAGAGCAATGGCCGATCAGAACGCCATGTCGTCATCCAACACGCCGGCCTTTTCGGTAGGCACGCCCGTCCGGCGGTTCATGAGCGCTACAGAAATCGATACACGCCTCTTGGGTATGGTCGGCGCGCTACTCCTGATTTGGATGGGCTTTCACTTCCTTTCTGGCGGATTGTTTCTGACGCCTCGGAACCTTTGGAATCTATCGGTGCAGACCGCTTCGATCTCCATCATGGCGACCGGCATGGTGCTTGTGATCGTCACCCGGAACATCGATCTTTCCGTGGGCTCGCTTCTGGGCATTATCGCCATGGTCATGGGCGTGACGCAGGCCGAATACTTGCCGGCCATGCTTGGCTTCGGGCACCCGTTCATCTGGGCGATAACGCTTGCCATCGGGCTTGCCTGCGGGCTGGTGATCGGTGCGCTGCAGGGCAGTATCATCGCCTATCTCAAGGTGCCGGCCTTCATCGTGACACTCGGCGGCTATCTCGTCTGGCGCGGAGCGGCCTGGTGGGTGACCTCGGGACGGACTGTGGCACCTCTCGACTCGCGCTTCCGTTTGATGGGCGGTGGCCCTGAAGGAGCGGTCGGCTACACAGTGAGCTGGATTTTGGCGATCATTGCCTGCATCGCCATCGGCGCCTATCTGCTTTATGCCCGCCAGCAACGCAAACGATTCAACTTTCCGCAGCGACCGGTTTGGGCCGAAGGCGTTCTCGCGCTGCTGGGCTGCGGCGCGGTGATCGGTGCCGTGCTTGTCTTCAACGCCTATCCCTGGCCGATCCGTATCGCCGAGAACTACGCCAACGCAAATGGAATCCCGGTTCCCGAAGGCGGGCTGTTCATCTCGCACGGCATCGCCATTCCGGTGCTGATCGCTGTCGCGGTCGGCGTGGTGATGACCTTCATCGCGACCCGCACGCGGTTCGGTCGCTACGTCTTTGCCATGGGCGGCAACCCGGAAGCGGCGGAGCTTGCAGGCATCAACACCCGCTGGGTGACGGTCAAGATCTTCATGCTCATGGGCGTGCTCTGCGCTATCGCGGCTTCGATCTCATCGGCCCGTCTTAACGCGGCGACCAACGCCATGGGCACGCTCGACGAGCTCTACGTCATTGCCGCGGCGGTGATCGGGGGCACATCGCTCTCGGGAGGCGTCGGAACCATTGTGGGCGCGATGATCGGCGCGCTGGTCATGCAGTCGCTGCAGTCCGGCATGGTGCTGATGGGGCTCGACAGCCCGCTGCAGTCGATCGTGGTGGGTATCGTTCTGGTGGTGGCGGTCTGGCTCGACACGCTCTACCGCAACCGGGCGCAGTAAGGATCTATCGGGATGAACCAACACGCAAACGTTCCACTCGTCGAGCTCGAAGATATTTCCATCGCGTTCGGCGGCATCAGGGCGGTCGACGGGGCATCGATCGATCTTTACCCCGGTGAGGTCGTCGGCCTTCTGGGGCACAACGGCGCCGGCAAATCGACGCTGATCAAGATTCTCTCGGGCGCCTATAAGCGCGACAGCGGCGATATCCGTATCGATGGGCAGGATGCCACGATCAACAATCCCCGCGATGCCAAAGCCTATGGCATCGAGACGATCTACCAGACGCTCGCCGTCGCTGATAATGTCGATGCCGCTGCCAATCTTTTCCTCGGTCGGGAATTGACCACTGCCATCGGCACACTCGACGACGTGGCGATGGAGGCCAAGGCGCGCGAGGTGATGGGGCGACTGAACCCCAATTTCCGCCGCTTCAAGGAGCCTTTCAAAGCGCTCTCGGGCGGACAGCGGCAATCGGTGGCGATCGCACGCGCGATCCTATTCAACGCCCGTATCCTGATCATGGACGAACCGACCGCGGCCCTAGGCCCACAAGAGACGGCGCAAGTGGGCGATCTCATTCGGCAGCTCAAATCGGAAGGCATCGGCATCTTCCTCATCAGCCACGACATCCACGATGTGTTCGATCTGGCAGACCGCGTTTGCGTGATGAAGAATGGCCAGGTGGTGGGAACGGCCAAAACTGCCGATGTCACCAAGGATGAGGTGCTCGGGATGATCATCATGGGCAAATGCCCGCCTGGGGCGGTTCCAGGACCGGGCGCAATGAAGGAATAGCAAGCGGGCGCTTCGGCGCCCGTTTTTGTATCGGGCATTGCCCCATGAGATGCGCTTATGCCACCTTCTTTTCCCCTACATGAATCATACGGAGGCGGGAGATGAAAACGAAAGCGGCGGTGGCATTCGAAGCAGGCAAGCCGCTCGAAATCGTCGAGCTCGACCTTGAAGGACCCAAGGCGGGCGAGGTGCTCGTCGAGATCAAGGCGACCGGGATCTGCCACACAGACGATTTCACGCTGTCCGGGGCCGATCCCGAAGGGTTGTTTCCCTCAGTGCTCGGCCATGAAGGCGCCGGTGTCGTTGTCGAAGTGGGACCGGGCGTGACTAGCGTCAAGCCCGGTGATCACGTCATCCCGCTCTATACGCCAGAGTGCCGTGAATGTCCTTCCTGCCTCTCGCGCAAGACCAATCTGTGCACGGCCATACGCGCCACCCAAGGCCAGGGGCTCATGCCCGATGGCACGACGCGGTTCTCGTATAAGGGGCAGCCGATATTCCATTACATGGGCTGCTCCACCTTTTCGAACTACACCGTGATGCCCGAGATCGCGGTCGCCAAGATCGATGCGTCCGCCCCGTTCGACAAGGTTTGCTATGTGGGCTGCGGTGTCACCACCGGCGTGGGCGCAGTGATCAACACGGCCCAGGTGGAGCAAGGCGCGACAGCGGTTGTTTTCGGCCTTGGTGGCATCGGCCTCAATGTCATCCAGGGCCTGCGCCTCGCCGGCGCGGACATGATCATCGGCGTTGATCTCAACAACGCCAAGAAGGAATGGGGCGAGCGGTTCGGCATGACCCATTTCGTCAATCCGCGCGAAATCGAGGGTGACGTCGTCTCGCATCTCGTCAACATGACCAAGCGGGGCGCCGACCAGATCGGCGGCGCTGATTACACCTTCGATTGTACGGGTAACGTCACTGTCATGCGCCAGGCGTTGGAAGCCAGCCATCGCGGCTGGGGCAAGTCGATCATCATCGGCGTTGCCGGCGCAGGACAGGAGATCTCCACGCGTCCGTTCCAGCTCGTCACCGGCCGTACCTGGATGGGCACGGCCTTCGGCGGCGCGAGAGGGCGCACCGACGTGCCGAAAATCGTTGATTGGTACATGGCGGGCAAGATCGAAATCGACCCGATGATTACCCATACTCTGCGGCTCGAGGATATCAACAGAGGGTTCGAGCTCATGCATTCGGGCGGATCCATCCGCTCTGTGGTGCTCTACTGACGGTGCCTGAAATCTACGTCGATGCCGATGCCTGCCCGGTCAAGGCCGAAGTCGTCCGCGTAGCCGAGCGGCACGGTGTCGTCGTCACCTTTGTCGCCAATTTCGGTCTCCGGCCATCGCGTGATCCAATGATCCGCCACGTCATGGTGCCGCAAGGCGCCGATGCGGCCGACGATTGGATCGTCGAACACGCCAAGGCCGGAGACATCGTCATTACAGCTGATATCCCATTGGCCTCGCGGTCGCTGGAAAAGGGCGTGCATGTGCTCGGTCCCACCGGAAGGGCATTCACACCCGATTCCATCGGAATGGCTCTGGCCATGCGCGAGTTGAACCAGCACTTGAGGGAAACAGGCGAAAGCAAGGGGTATAACAAGGAATACACCCAGCGCGACCGCTCAAGCTTTCTGCAGGCGCTCGATGAGCTTCTGGTGCGAGCAAAGCGGTCCGATGCTCAGAAGTAACTGTTCGTTAAGCATAAATTTGGCGCAAGAGAAGGTGTTGTTAACCATAATCGTCGCAGGCTCTCGATCAGGGGAAACGCTTTGGCCGGGTGCTTGTGGTGGTGCGTACGATATGTCTCTTGGCGATTACCGCCGGATTGCTCGCGGGCTGCGCCAAGCCTCCGCAAACGCAAGATAGCCTGCTTGCGCTCGCTCCCATCGATAGAACGACCACCGGGGCAATCTCGCCGATGGCGACATTCAACGCGTCATATCAGCCGATGCCGGGGCAGCCGTCCATGTCTCTCGCTGGCCGGACACTGACCGTAGGGGCGACCGAACAGATCGTCCTTGAGCCGGGCGAAGTCGTGCTCACCTTCGATGATGGACCGCGTCCAGGCAAGACCGACTCCATTCTTAATACGCTTGACCAGTTCGGCGTCAAGGCGACCTTCCTGATGCTCGGATCAGCAGCGGAGCGCCATCCGGGCCTCGCACTGGAGGTTGCGGAACGCGGCCATACAATCGGCACGCACACATACGACCATGTAGACCTTTCTACACTTGGGCCGACCCAAGCAGTGGCGGAAATCTATGCCGGCCAGCAAGCCGTCGCTGCGGCTCTGGCGCCAGCAGATCTGGTTCCTTCGCGCTTTTTCCGATTTCCTTATCTGGCGCAGACCGGCCTGATCCGCACCAGTGTCGTCGACAGCAGCTTTATCGTCCTGGACGTCGACATCGATTCCAAGGACTATTATTCCGAAACGCCCCGACAGGTGCTCGACCGTACACTTTCGCGCCTTGATGCGCGCGGGTCGGGTGTCGTGCTCTTCCACGACATCCATATGCGGACCGCGTTGATGCTGCCGGAGTTTCTGAAGGCGCTGCGCGATAGGGGCTATAGTGTGGTCAACCTGCGCACGACCGGAGGAGGGGTGTTCGACACGCCCCTGGTAACTGCCGAGGCTTCACCGGAGGCATAATCTCTCTAGCCCGCAGTGGCTGCGAACAGTGCGATCGCCGCCGCGTTGGATACGTTGAGTGATTTGATGGGGCCGGGCATGTCGAGCCGGACCATCTCGTCGCAGAGCGTGCGGGTCTTTTGTCGCAACCCCTTGCCTTCGGCCCCGAGTACGATTGCGAGTTTGCCGCCGGGCGGTCGTGGGCGGAGCACGGCGGGAGCCTCGGAATCGAAACCCAGGCACACCATGCTCCGACTTTTGAGCGTTTCCAGGGTTTCGCCCAAATTACGCACGGACACCAGCGGAATGAGATCGAGTGCGCCCGAGGCCGACTTGGCCATCACGCCCGTCTCGCGCGGTGCATAGCGGGCCGTGGTGATCACGGCATCAGCGCCGAAGGCGCAGGCGGTGCGCAGAATGGCGCCGACATTGTGTGGGTCGGTGACCTGATCGAGAACGATTACGAGGTCCAGCTTTTGGAGATTATCGAGCCCGAATCGATCCACGGGATCGACTTCCAATGCCACGCCTTGATGCACTGCATCGGCGCCGAGCAGCCGGTCGAGATCGCGCGGGGTGGTTTCCTCCACCGTCAAATCGGGGAGAGGCACGCCTTCCGTCAATCGGTTGAAACCGTTGGGGGTGGCCAAAAGCCGCCGCTTGATCCGCCGCGGGTTGTCGAGTGCCGCGCGGACCGTGTGCAGGCCATAAAGATAGACCGGTCCATCATCGGGCAGGATCGGGGCGCGCTTCTTGGGTGGAAACTTGTTCTTGCTCATGACTGATGGCGTATCGGTTTGCCACGCGCCGGGCAAGCGGCAAGCGTAGCGGTGAAACTCATGAAATTTCCTATGTCAGGCAGTTGACAGGAGAGGGCGCTACCACCATAAACCGCCCCGTGATGGTGCTCGGCAACGAATGTCATCATGATACCTCGCTTCGCCGATGTCACGATTGGGGAGGGGTGGGAGAGTGGTTAAATCCATCAGACTGTAAATCTGACGCCTTAGGCTACGCTGGTTCGAATCCAGCCCCCTCCACCAAAATCGTGCTTGCCCAAAAGGGCCCGAACGGACAGATTGGCGAGACACCCTCGGGCGGGTGTAGCTCAATGGTAGAGCAGAAGCCTTCCAAGCTTACGACGAGGGTTCGATTCCCTTCACCCGCTCCATTTTCTGCTGTTAACCGAACTCGCGGACTTAAATCGTTCTTTGTAACGACGATATGTGTCGCATTCTGTAAGCAGGGGCGTTCGCTCGGAGCGCATCGGGCGCCCGGGCCAATCACAGCATCATTCAGTGCTGACTTCCGGCCTTGCGTATTTACCTTCGCGATTTTGCAGAGGCCCCATGGGATCATGCCTACGAGAAATTGACATTCTCCAAAATGCTAGGATACTAGGACGCAGGAGGAGAGTATGTGGCGCGAAGATCTCGAGAGTACCGTGCAGGCGGATCAGAATGATCACCTGCGTATCGTGGTGAAGATATCGATGGCGGTGAGTGCTGGAGCTACGTCCATCAGCCTCGGGGTTCATTTGCTCGGATGGGACGGCGCATGGTCCGGCCTGGGCATGTCATGCGCTGTCACCGCTGCCATTGGAGCGTTCGCCTTGGCCTACCTCGCAGCCGAACCAACCGGGAAAGCGGCTGAAATTGCGGCCGCAAAACTTCAATCAGGCAGGACCAGCAGCTAATGGCACTGACACAACCCTTTGACGCACCTGTGCAGTCGGCCCTTCGACCTGCACAAGAGCCACGATCCCCCCAAGTGGCCGTTCGGCAGCAGAGTTTTTCGGTCGAATACCAATTTCCGGTGATCTTCTGTCGCGGGGTGTTCAATCTCGACAATAGGGTGCTCGTTGACATCGTGAGTCAATTCGAGCCGCGGCGCCGCCATCGCATCCTGGTTTTCGTGGATGACGGCGTTAGTAGCGCTCGCCCCTCCCTGTCCGGTGAGATCATGACCTTTGCCGAACGGCATGCCCATACGCTGGAGCTTGTTGCCCAGCCGATTACGACCAGTGGCGGTGAAACCGTCAAACGCGGCCTCGACGCCGTCATCGACATGCAGAAGTTGATGGTCGAACACCATATCGACCGCCATTCCTATGTGATCGCCATCGGCGGCGGCGCGCTGCTCGACGCGGTTGGCCTTGCGGCAGCGACGGCGCATCGCGGCATCCGTCACGTCCGCATTCCCACCACGGTCCTGTCGCAGAACGATTCCGGCGTTGGTGTCAAAAACGGCGTCAACCTTTTCGAGTCCAAGAACTTTTTCGGCACCTTCGCGCCGCCTTTCGCTGTAATCAATGACTATGATTTCATTGAAAGCCTGCCGCCGCGCGAAAAACGTTCGGGGATAGCCGAAGCCGTCAAGGTCGCCTTGATCCGGGACGGGGCGTTCTTTAGCTGGCTCGAAGCGTCCACCGCCAACCTTGCGCGTTTCGATGCGGACGCGATGAGCTACATGATCCGCCGGTGTGCCGAACTGCACATGCACCAGATCGGCAAGGGCGGCGATCCGTTCGAGCGGGGAACCGCGCGCCCGCTCGATTTTGGGCATTGGGCCGCTCACCGGCTGGAATTGTTGACCGATTTTTCCCTGCGGCACGGAGAGGCGGTGGCTATCGGGATCGCGCTCGACGCACAATATTCGGTACTTGCGGGCCTTCTGGACGCGGGCGCCAACGCGCGCATCCGCGCCGTGCTGCTGGGCCTGGGCTTTTCGCTTTGGCACCCAATGCTGGAGGCAGAAGCGGAGAACGGCAGCCTCCTGATACAGGGCCTGCGCGATTTCCAGGAGCATCTTGGCGGTGAGCTGACCGTAACCCTGCTCGAAGGGATCGGCACCGGGGTCGAGGTGCATGAGATCGACGCCCCGCTGATGTTGCGAGCTGTCGACGAGCTCAAGAGCCGGGCAGGTGCGAAATGAAGGTCGACGGATCCCGTCTGGGGCAATTGACCTATTGCACCAACATCCACAAGGGTGAGAGCTGGCAGGAGACGTTCGACGCCCTGCGCCGCAACATCCCCAACATCCATGCGGCAACTGCAGGTTCCAAACCGTTCGGGATCGGCCTGCGCCTTTCCGCGGCTGCCGCCGCGGAGCTTTCGGAAAGCGCGGCGCTCGAAGCGTTCAAGCGCTACCTCACCGAGACCAACACCTATGTTTTCACCATCAATGGCTTTCCCTATGGCGATTTCCATAGCGTGAGGGTCAAGGAGAATGTTTATAGCCCCGACTGGGCCGATCCGGCCCGGCTGGATTATTCCAACAAGCTCGCCGAAATTCTTGCGCAAGTGTTGCCCGAAGGGATGGACGGCAGCATCAGTACGGTGCCCGGCACCTTCGCCCCTTGGGCAGAGGGGAGGGTGGAGACAATTACCGAAAATATCGTGCAGCACGTTGCCCATCTTCTCGATGTGAAGCGGCGCACCGGCAAGCACATAACGCTGGCACTGGAACCCGAGCCGTGCTGCATGTTGGAAACCATCGAGGAGGCGATCGCCTTCTTCCGCGATCACCTCTATTCCGAAGCGGCCGCCCGTTCGCTTGCTCAACGAGCCTCACTCGCAATGGACGAGGCATCGGCCGCGCTTCGGGCGCATGTGGGGCTTTGTTATGATGTGTGCCACGCCGCCATAGAGTTCGAAGACCCACAGGGCAGCATCGCGGCTCTGCGCGAGGCAAGCATCCCGATCTACAAGCTGCAGCTCAGCTCGGCGCTGCGGTTTGCTTTTGTCGGGCAGGAGACCGCCGAACTTCTCGCGCCGTTCAACGAGCCGACCTATCTACACCAGGTGGTGGGGCGCGGCGGGGAGGGCCTGCGCAAGTGGCCGGACCTTCTGCCGGCGCTCGAAGAGATCGAGAGCGCGGCAGGCAGCGAGTGGCGAGTGCATTTCCATGTGCCGCTGTTTCTTGAGGACATGGGCGCTTTCGGCACGACCCAGGCCTTTCTTCGCGAAATTCTCGCCCTCCATCGGCAGCAGCCGATTTCGGACCATCTCGAGGTGGAAACCTACACCTGGGACGTGCTGCCAGAGCGCTATCGCGGCGAGCCGATGGATATGGCGATCGCGCGCGAACTCAACTGGGTGCTGGGGCAGCTAAAATGATGACGCTGGGTACGGCGCTCCGGTTGGGGCGGGTGTCCAATCTGCCAACGGTGGCGACCAACGCGATGGCCGGGTCAGCCCTGGCCGGTGCGGGGATCGCTACCGATACGCTCGCGCTGGTCGTCGTGGCCTCGGTGTTGGCCTATATCGCCGGCATGTTCCTCAACGATGCTTTCGACGCCGGTTACGACGCGATCAATCAGCCTTACCGACCGATACCGGCCGGGCTGGCGAGCCAGGCTGAAGTCTTCGCCTGGGGCTACGGACTGTTGGGCGCGAGCGTTGCATTTTTCGTGCTGGCAGGCTGGGTCGCCAGATCCGGATGGCCCGTGAGCATTGCCGGCCTGGCGCTGGCGCTGACTATCGTGGCCTACAACCGTAGCCACAAGGAGAACGCCTTCGGCCCGATTCTGATGGGGCTATGTCGGCTGCTCATCTACCTCGCCGCTGCGCTCGCTGTCGTCGCCGTGCCGGGGCCGACGCTGTGGATTGGCGCGGCGCTGCTGATGGCCCATGTGATGGGGCTGACCTACGTGGCCAAAAGCGAGAGCGGTGGCTTTGTCGGTCGTTGGTGGCCGCTCGCCTGCATCGCCGCAGCACCGGTCTATGGCATGATGGTGGGGATCGGTGATGTGCTCATGATGCCCTTCGCCCTCGCACTGCTCATTGCCGATGTCTTCGCTCTCCGCTTTATCAAGGGCACAAATCCCAGCTTTGGGCGCGCCATTCCGCTGCTGATTGCCACCATCACTCTGCTTGATGGCCTGCTGATCGCCCAGATGGGCAGGGTGGATCTTGCGCTCCTGGCATGTGTGGGGTTCCCGCTGACGCTGTGGCTGCAACGGTGGGTGCGGGGCACGTAACGGCTAGAGCGTGTCCAGCAAAAGTGGGAAACGGTTTTGCGGTTCGGACACGCGACCGAACAAAGACTTAGAGCAATTGAGGCGCTTCAAAGAAGAGCTGAAATGTTCCAGGTGCCGTCACGCACGCTATTATTTGAAGATGTGGTCGAGAACGAGCTGCTTGAACCCGGTGGCCGCGACCGCGCCCTCGGGCAGCAGGTCAGGGCGGGTGGAAATCACGAGAGGCCCATCTTCTGCACGATCAGTGATACGACCATGCGAGCCCTTGACCAAGTCGGTGCGGTTCGCCGAGGTGACGTCGAGCAGCCCGCGAAAGCCGAGCTTGCGTTTGCCGATCTTCCAGCCGATCTGCAGCTTGGGCATCTTCAGGTCCGGATCGACGAACAGTTCCACCGGATCATAGCCGGGCTTGCGGTGAATATCGACGGTTGCTGCATAGTCCGGCGCCTTGGCGTCGTCGAGCCAATAATAGTAGCTGAACCAGAGATCGGCGCGCGCAATGGCGACGAGCTCGCCCGAGCGCGGATGGTCGAGACCCATCGCCCGCTTGCCCTCCTCGCCAACGACGATCTCGACGCCATCGAGATTGGCTATGAGATTTGCGACGGCAGCCACGTCTGCGGGATCGCGAACATAGATGTGAGCGATCTGGTGGTCGGGCACGGCAAAGGCGCGGGATTCACCGTGGTCGATAACTTCCCGGCCCATCTCGTCACGCCAGGCGATAAGACCGGCTTCACGCAGGGCGCGGTTGATGTGCACCGCTTCGGTGACTGGGGTGATCCCGTATTCGGAGACGACGATCACTTCGCGCCCTTCGCGCTCGGCGCTCTCGATCAGCGGGGCAATGGCGGCATCGACGTCGCGCAGCGCTTGCCGCACGCGCGGGTGCGACAGGTCTGGACCGAAGCGTTGAATGTCGTAATCGAGGTGGGGGATATAGACCAGGGTGAGCGTGGGCCGGCGCGTTTCGGTCACGTGTTCAGTAGCGCCGACGATCCACTCGGTCGAGCGCAGGCTTGCTGTGGGGCCCCAGTAATTGAAGAGGGGGAAAGTGCCCAGGCGGGCGTTCAATTCGTCGCGCAATGAGCCCGGCTTGGTGTAGTGGTCAGGGATTTTGCGCCCATCCGCCGGATACATTGGCCGCGGTGTCGCGGTCCAGTCGGCGGTCGAATACATGTTGTACCACCAGAACATCTTGGCGCAGGTGAAATCGGGACTCAGCTTCTTGCCCGCATCCCATATCATTTCGCCGGCAAGCAGGCGTTCGGACTGCTTCCAGAGCGAAACTTCACTCACGTCGCGGAAATACCAGCCATTGGCCACGGCACCGTGGACAGAGGGCAATTCGCCGGTCATCAGCGTTGCCTGAACCGAGCAGGTGACCGCAGGCACCACCGTAGCGAGAGGCCGTTGCCCCCCGCGTTCAGCCAGCTTCGTAAGGTTGGGCGTATGCTCTCCGAGAAGCGAGGGGGTCAGCCCCACGACAAGCAAAACCAGTGTCTGTTTCAAAGCCTTCCTCCCTTGCGCCTGTTTCCGTAATACTAGTATACTTCATGCGGGAGGATCAATCGACGTGCCCAATTTGCCCAAGGAAACGTTCGGACCGCTGCTGGCCGGATGGCTGCAAACCCGGCTCGATGCGGAGACCACCGTCTGGATTGAAAAAACAGCGGCTGACGTGCCGCAGATGAACTCGGCTCAGGTCGAGCGCGCGGTGGCGCTGGCTGGCCGGAAAGCAGGCAAAGCGGACCTCGCGCTCACCGATGCCGAGCTTGGCGAGGCGCGGCGATTGCGACCGGGCTGGGTGCCACGGCTCTGGACCATTGCCGATGTTGCGCGCGCTTTGATCCTGCTGCCGCTGACCGATGACGCCGTCTCGTTTGGGAAGGCGTTCAGGCGCCTCTGCCAAGCTGCCGATCTTGCCACATTGATCGGCTTTTATCGGGCGCTGCCGCTGTTTCCCATCAGCGACGACCTCGATTGGCAGATCGGGGAGGGGCTGCGCAGCTCGATCCGGGAGATTTTCGAGGCGATTGCCCACGATAGCCCGGTGCCTGTGGAGACCTTTTCCGAGCATCGCTGGAATCACATGGTGCTCAAGGCGCTGTTCATCGATTCGAGACTGCCGCCGATCGTCGGGCTCGATAAGCGCAGAAATGCCGACCTGGCTGCAACGCTGGTCGATCACGTCCATGAGCGGCGAGCCGCCCGCCGTGGGGTCGATCTTCATGTCTGGCGCTGCATCGCGCCCTTCGCGCGAGGAGAGGTGCTAGGCGAGATCGATCCGCTCTTGGTCAGTCCGGACCCCATCGAACGCAGTGTTGCCGCCCTGTTCCTCGCTGAGAGTCCTGACCCGGCCTCCCGCTCTATGCTCGCCGGCCTTGCCACCGAACATGCCGCCATTGCGTCCAGAGCGCTGAGTTGGTCATCCATTCCGGCTTGATGCGGCTGCCCTTTAGGAGAATTCCATGTTCATCGATGCTCACGCCCACATGATTTCCCGCACCACCGACGACTATCAGGCGATGGCGGCGGCTGGCGTCGTGGCGCTGATCGAGCCCTCTTTCTGGATCGGCCAACCGAGAACCTATGTGGGGACCTATGTGGACTACCTTTCCCACATCGTTGGCTTCGAACGCTTTCGGGCCTCCCAATTCGGCATCCGCCACTATTGCACCATCGGGCTCAATTCCAAGGAAGCCAACAATGAGGAACTCGCCGAAGGCGTGATGGAGATCCTGCCGCAATTCGCGCTCAAGGAGGGTGTGGTGGCGATCGGTGAGATCGGCTATGACGAGCAGACCCCGCTCGAGGACAAATATTTCCGCGCCCAACTCGAATTGGCCAAGGAACTCGACCTGCCGGTGATGATCCACACCCCGCATCGCGACAAGAAAAAGGGCACCTTGCGCTCCATGGACGTGTGCCGGGAGCATGGTGTTGATCCGAACAAGATTGTCGTCGACCACAATAACGAAGAGACGGTGGAAGACGTTCTCGACCGAGGGTTCTGGGCGGCGTTTTCGATCTATCCATCTACCAAGATGGGCAATGTGCGTATGGTCGAATTGCTCAAGCGCTATGGCGGCGATCGGGTCATTCTGGATTCGGCGACAGATTGGGGGATCTCCGACCCGCTGGCCGTTCCCAAGACCGCTGAATTGGCGCGCCAGAGCGGCGTTTCGGAGGAGGCGATCAGGAAAGCCACATACGCCAACGCGCTGACCGCCTACGGCCAGTCCGGCCAGATGAGCGAGGCCGACTGGATTGATGGGCTCAGGGTCGACCAGACCCAGCTTCACGAAGGCAATTCCATCCTCCGTGGCGGACGCGATCCTGTCGTTGAAAACGTGAAAGCCGGCACGGCCGGGCTCATAATAGAGTAACCACGAGACCATGCCCGCCGCGAGCCAGTTCGACGATGCGTTGGGGGAGTTGATCACCGGGGTCGACGATGAGGGTACGCTCTACCCGATCGAAAAACTTAAAGCCCATCGCACTGGCGTCAAACATCTGGCGATCTCGGTTTTCCTGTTCCAGGGCGATCGCCTGCTGTTGCAGCAGCGCTCGAGCCTTAAGTATCACGCGCCGCTGCTTTGGACCAACTCAGCCTGCTCGCATCCGCGCTGGCAGGAAAGCTCGGCCGATTGCGTAACACGCACGCTTGACCGCGAGTTGGGCGTCGATTTTTCGACCCGTTTTGTCCGCCGCACGGAGTACGATGCGCCGATAGGGCCGTTGTTCGAGAATGAAGTGGTCGACTGTTATCGCGGGGAAATTCCGCCTCGCTTCAGCTTTAGCGATATGAATCCATCGGAAGTAGCAGGCCTGCGCACGGCCGGTCGTGGCGAGATCGAGCAGGACGTAGCCACTCATCCCGAGCGCTATACACCCTGGTTCCGCATCTATGTCGAACGCGGCTTGGTGTCTGCTCTCTTTTAGATTCGCACCGAGCGTCAGTGAGGGAACGTGCCTTTGCACTTGCCAGATGCCCGATTTGTACTCTAGTATCCTAGAGGTCCGAACCTGAGGAGGAGACCATGAAACTTTCACGTCGCGCATTTGATACGCTCGCCTTGGCCGGAGTGGCTTCGGCGGCATTTTCGATGGCGCTCACCGCTGCTCCGGCGATGGCACAATCGGCCGACGCAGCGGCTGGACAGTCGCATCTGGGTATTCCGGTCGACAAGATCGGTGTTGTTGGATTTACGATCCGCGACCAACTCGGAGAGGATGCCCGTGGCACGCTGCAAGCAGTGACCGAATGCGGGATCGAGAACATCGAGTTCTCCGGCCCTGATCTTGAAGGTGAAGTTCCGAGCTTTCAGGGCGTTGAAGTGCCTCAGATCCAGGAATTCGCCGAGGAGTTCGGCTTCAGCGTTCCCTCGCTCGGCGTTGGTGGCGACGATCTGAGCGACCGGATCGATGTGGTCATCGAGGCTGCCGAGGCTGTAGGCGCCACTTATGTCCGCATCAGTGGCGGGCACGAGGATGCGGAAGATCCCGTCGCTTATTATTCCGATCTCGCTGCCTTGCTCGATGAGGCCGGAGCAACGCTCAAGGAGGCCGGGATCACCGTCGCTTACCACAACCATGACGCCGAATTCGAAGATCTCGGCGACGGGCAGTCCGGCTACGACATCCTGCTCGCCGAAACCGATCCGGAAAACGTTGCCTTCGAACTCGATCTCTACTGGGCCGTCGTGGGCGATGCAGATCCTGTGGGTCTCATCGAAGCCAATCCGGGACGCTTCCCCTTGTTCCACGTCAAGGACGCCCAAATGGTTGAAGGCGAGGACGAACCGACCTTCGCCACGGTGGGGCAGGGCTTCATCGATTTCGGGGAAATCTTCGCTCTGAGCGAGACGGCAGGCGTCGATTACTATTTCATCGAAAACGACCGCCCCGAGCCCGACGGGATCACTTCTACCTGTGAGGGCTATGCATATCTCTCCAGCCCGACCGATCCCTCGTAATCGGGTCTAGCCACCATGTTTCGATAGCCGCCCAAGAGGCGGCTATCGTCATTTAGGAGGACCTCAGATGATGTCGAGCGCGGAGCGCACGTGTGCGTCCATGCGCTTCGCCGCCAGTTCGGGATCGCCCTTTTCGATGGCTTCCACGATCCCGACATGTTCCTGATAAGCAACGGCGGCGCGGCCGGGAATAGAGCTTTGCAGGCTCAGGCGCGCGCGGTCCACATGAGTCTTGCTGGACAGAACGAGCTGCCAGGCCTCCGGAACACCGGCGGCTTCGGCAAGCAGCAAGTGGAATTTTTCGTCCAGGTCGAAAAAGCCGATATAGTCGTCGCGCGCGCTGTAGTCTTCCTGCTGATCGAGGACGCGCATAAATGGCCGAGTGTCGACTGTCTTGAGATCGGCCAGGCGCCGCACAACAGCCGTTTCCAGGGCGCTGCGACAAAACACTGCCGACAAGATTTTCTTGCGGTCGATCGGCGCCACGATGGAGCCCACCTGCGGCCGGGTTTCGACGAGACCTTCTTTCGCAAGCTGCTGCATTGCCGCCCGGAGCGGAGTGCGGCTCACGCCGATGACTTCGGAGAATTTCGCTTCATAGATCGGGGTGCCGGGCGTCAGATGGTTCTGCACGATGACCTTGCGCATCGCCTCGTAAATTTGAGGCGCCATCGGCCGTCCATAGTCGATCCGCACGTCGCTCATGGCATCGGCATATAATTCGCCTACCGTTTTTGTATCCTGCAGCATTTGAGCTATCAGCATCCTCGTCGAAATAGCTGCCTCACAAGAGAATCACGCCATGAAAGGCAAACTATACTTAAGTTGTATGTGATCGAAGCGCGGTATTCAACCACTCTAGAATGCCACATACGGCGCACCTGACGTGCATCTGCTGCACCGGCCCCCACAAAATGGCAAAAGTTTCCAGCGGGGGTTGAAGTGCCTTCAATTGGGTGTATGCTAGTATCCTAGCGCTGAACGTCAAGGCTTTGCGCTTAACCTATGGGAGGAACAGCATGCGACTTTTTCGTGGATTGGCTGTCACGATTGCCGTTTCGGCCGTGGCGCTGACGGCGACTTCGATTTCGGCTCAGGAGTGGAGCCCTGATCGGCCCATCAACATCATCGTGCCCTGGGGTGCTGGCGGTGCAACCGACCAGGTCACCCGCGTCACCGCGCCCATTCTCGCCGAACAGCTTGGCACCGATGTGGTGGTGGTCAACCAGCCGGGCGGGTCCGGTGCTGTTGGCACCCAGGGCGTCCTTTCGGCTCAGCCCGATGGCTACACGCTTCTGGCGACCGGCATCGCCGATGCCGCGACCTATGCGGTGACCGGCCTCATCGAGGGCACGACCATCGATGATTGGCATCTCTATCTCAGCGTCGCTAACGTCTCGGTTATTTCCGTTCCCGCCGACAGTCCCTACGCCGATTTCGGTGAACTTCTCGCCGCGTTCCAGGAGGATGGTGCCAACATCACGGTCGCGACGGCAGGCGTGAGTTCTGCAGGCGGCACGGCGTTGTCGACTTTGGCTGAAGCTGGGGATTTCGACTACAATCTGGTCGCTTATGACGGCGGTGGGCCGGCTACCGTAGCAACGGCTTCGGGCGAGTCCATGGTCACCACCCAGTTGGCCGGCGAGCAGGCGGAGCTGATCCGTGGCGGACGGCTGCGGCCACTGGCCGTGCTTTCCGATGAACCGTTGACGATGGATGGCGTCGATACCATTCCGCCGGTGACCGAATGGCTCCCCGACATCGACATCGCCTACAACTATTTCGGTGTTCTGGCTCCCAAGGGCGTGCCCGAAGAGGTGGTTTCGACCCTCGATACTATCTGGGCCGAACATGTGGCGACCTCCGAGGAGCTGCAGAGCTACGCGCAGGCCGCTGGTGCCCTTTTCACTCCGGCTTACGGCGAAGAAGCGCGCGAAATGGTGTCGCCCACCGTCGTCGCCCAGGCTTGTGCTGCGCTTGAGCGCGGCGATGCGGTCAACGATCCGTCCACGATCGGTGTCGACTGCGAAGCGGGCACCGAGACACCTGTGGAATAAGCATATCGGCCGGGGGTGCGGTACTTCCGGCCGGACTTTCCAAGGATTCGAGACATGGAAAACCAAGCGGGCCAGCAGAGCACACGCGCCCGGGCCGACCTTCTGACGGCGGTCGTTCTGGTTATTCTCGGGCTGGCGGTCTTTTACTACGCCTATACGATGCCCCAGCTTGAGGCGAGGCGCATCCATCCCGCGACCATTCCCGGGCTGGTTCCGATGGCCCTCAGTGCCATCCTGGTGTTGCTGGGAGGCCTCTTAGGCGTAAAGGCCTGGAAGAGCCAGGGCGATGGAAGCTGGGCGGATTTTTTTGCCGTGTTCCGAACGCTCGAAGCGGCGCGGGCTGTTGCGGCTTTGGCCATGGTGCTCATTTTTGCACTGGGGCTGGTCGGCTGGTTACCGTTCTGGGCCGCCTCCATGCTCTTTCTCTTCGTATTCATCGTGACGATGGAAGCCGTCCTCACGTCCGAACAGGTCAACCTGCCCAAAACCCTGATTTGGGCTTCCGTGACGGCGATCGTCGCTGGAGCGGGCATCTACTACCTGTTCGCCGAGCTGTTCCTCGTTCGCCTGCCATAGGTCGAAAATGTTAGATGGACTTATCCTGCTCGGGCAGGGCATCGCCTATTTTCTGACGTTCGAAGGTATCTTCAATGTCGTATGGGCAACGCTGCTTGGATTGGCGATCGGCATCCTGCCGGGCCTGACGGCGACCATGGGCGTGGCGCTCCTGGTAACGCTCACCTACAACATGGAGCCCGCCCAAGCCATCCTGACGCTGATGTGCGTCTATCTCGGCTCGATCTTCGGCGGCAGCCGCACGGCCATTCTGCTCAATATTCCCGGCACGCCGGCAAGCGCAGCCTCATCGCTGGATGGGTACCCGTTGGCTCGCCAGGGCAGGGCAGGGTTTGCCATGGGGCTTGCGACCTCTGCATCGACCCTGGGCACGCTGGTCGGAATCTTTTTTCTCGCTCTGCTGGCGCCGCTCCTGACTGAGGTCGCGCTCAATTTCGGCACCTATGAATTCTTCTGGCTCGCCTTGTTCGGCGTCGTCATCTCGGGCCAACTGAGCGGTTCGGACACGCCGCTCAAGGGCTACATCGCCGGCATTCTGGGGCTGCTGGTCTCCATGGTCGGCATGGAGAGCCTGCATGCCCACCAGCGATTCACGTTCGGCGTGTCGGAACTCTCGGCGGGCATTGACATCATACCGGCCATGGTCGGTGCATTCGGGCTGGCCGAAATTCTCGGCCAGATCAAACGCCATGCCGAAATGCGGCCCACATCGGTAACCGATCGAGTCGTGCCGCGGTTCGGAGAGTTGTTCCAATATTGGCGGACCATTCTGCGTTCGGGCATCATTGGAACGTTCGCCGGCATTATTCCCGGTGTTGGCGAAGATGTTGGTGCATGGTCGTCTTATGCGGCGGCCAAGCGCTTCTCCAAAAAGCCCCAGGAATTCGGCCAAGGTAGCCATGAAGGGCTGATCGCCGCCGAAACCGGCAACAATGCGGTTGTTTCGGGTGCGATGATCCCCACACTCACCCTTGCGTTGCCCGGATCAGCCGCGGCCGCCGTGCTTATCGCGGCGATGTTCATCCACGGCGTTCGTCCTGGTCCCATGCTGATGATCGAGAACGCGGAGTTCGTTTATCAGGTCATCGCGATGCTGCTGCTCGCAACATTTGCGAACCTGCTGTTCGGCCTGTCTTTGACCCGGCTGTTCATCCGCATCGTGAGCATTCCGCAAGAACGCCTCATGGGTGTGATCGCGGTGCTGTGCGTCGTCGGCTCCTTCGCCGTCACCCAGCGCATGTTCGATGTCTACGTCATGCTTGCTTTCGGCGTCTTGGGATTTCTCTTGCGGGAAATGAAATATCCCATGGCGCCTCTGGTGCTGGGTATCGTGCTCGGAGATCTCCTCGATCTCAACCTTCGGCGCGGCCTCGGCCTCACCAATGGCGACTGGACGCCCTTCTTCACCCGCCCGATCAGCGCCGTGCTGTGCCTCATCGTCGTCGGCACGATCCTGTTGAGCATCCCCGCGGTCGGGAGAGCCGGACGCCGGTTTGTGAATGTAATGACGGGCAAGAGCAGGATAACCGGAAATTCGTGACCTGCCAATCGCGGGCAGGTCGACCAAAGGAGTATAAAATGTCGATGTTTTTGAAATTGGGCGGCAGCGCCGTCCTCGCAGCCACGCTGCTGACGCTCCCTGCGGGCGTTACCCTTGCCCAGAACGAGGGCAACGACCTGGACGCCATCACCTTCACCGCCCCCCAAGCGATCGGCGGCGGCGCCAACTACCAGCGTTCTTGCGCATCGTGTCATGGCGCCCAACTGGAGGGCTTTTCCGCTCCGGCGCTGTCTGGGCCGAACTTCTCCTGGCTTGAACGGCCCGTTTCGGAATTCCACGCCTACATCCAGGACATGATGCCGGCTGATGCGCCCGGCACACTTTCGAACGCGCAGGTTTCCACGATCATCGCCTTCATTGCCCAGAACAACGGCATGGAGGCCGGCGACACCGCGCTTCCCACCGACCCGGCCGAGCTCGAATCCATGCGCTTCGGTCAGTAACGACATCCATCTTTATTGGCATCGATTGGCGACTTCGGTCGCGATCTTGAGGAGGAGCAAACCCATGACCAATAGGAAACGAAACCACCGGGCCGTGCTGGCGCTTTCTGCGCTGACATGTGCCCTGATGACCGGGACGGCGCTTGCCCAGTCCGAGCAGGTCTGGCCGCCCGAGTTCCAGCCCATGCCGGAGAATTTCGGTTATATGGAGCCCGAAGAGTCGCTTGAGACCTTCACCCTACCTCCCGGCTATTCCATCGATCTCGTCGCCTCCGAGCCGCTGCTTGGTGATGGCATCGTGATGCAGTGGGATTACCAGGGCCGCCTTTGGGTCGTCGAAACGACTTTCATGCTCAACCTCGAGGATCTGACGGCCGCAACCCCCAGCAGCTCGGTGGTCATTCTCGAGGACACCGACGGCGATGGCGTCATGGATGAGCGCAAGGTCTTTGCCGATGAGCTTGTGCTGCCACGCTCTTTGCTGATCCTCGAACCCGGCAAGGTCATTCTGGGTGAATCGCCCAATATCTGGCTGCTCGAGGATACTGATGGCGACGACGTCGCCGACAGCAAGACGCCGATCACCGAAGGCAATTACGGTGCCCTCGGCGGCTCGATCGAGCACAACCCCAACGGCATGTTCTGGAACATCGATAACCGGATCTACAACGCCTATCTCGATGAGGTGTATCAGTGGAACGGGGAGGGATTCGAGGTCGATCGCGGCATCTCCATCTCGCAATGGGGTGTCACCGCCGACGATCAGGGCCGCATCCTGCGCCAGGGCAACTCCGCGGCGCCCTCGATGAGCTACGTTCCGGACTATTATTACGGCCGCAGTTCGGTCTTCACCCGCAATCGCGGCAATCACGAATGGATCGGCGGCCCGACCCGCGCCGCCAACCGCGTGTGGCCCATCCGCCCTACACCGGGCATTAACCGCGGCTATGTCGAGGGTACGCTGGACGAAAACGGCGCGATGATTGAACTGACATCGGCCGGCGGCGCAGCGGTTTATCGTGGCACCGCGTTGAATGGCAGCGACTATGGCAACATCTTCGTTCCGGAGCCGGCGGCTCAACTTGTCACCATGAGCACCCTGCAAGACAGCGGGTCGGGCATCTACCTTCAGAAAGCATATGAGCAGGGCGACTTTCTCTCGTCCACCGAGGAGCGCTTCCGTCCGGTGTTCACCCAGGTCGGTCCCGATGGCGCGCTTTACGTGCTCGATCTCTACCATGGCATCATTCAGGATGCCGTGTTCATGAGCAACTACCTCAAGGATTGGGTGGACGAGCACAATCTGGGCGATACCCATGGCGTCAACGGCCGCATCTATCGCGTCAGCCACGAAAACGGCACGCCATCCGAGCCCATCGATCTCACCCAGTCCACGCCCGAGGAGCTGGTAGCGCTGCTTGAGCACGAAAATGGCTGGTATCGCGATCATGCCCAGCGGCTGATGGTCGTGCAGCAGCAGACCGATGCCGTGCCCGCACTGCTCGAGCTGTTCAATTCCGATGCTGAACCGGTCGCCCGGCTGCACGCCTTCTGGACGCTGGACGGCCTCGATGCGGTCGAACCGGACCTCGTCATTTCCGCCCTGGACGATGAGGATCGCGACATCAAGACGGCGGCATTGCGGATTGCCGAGCCCTTCCTTAGCGAAGGGAACCAGGACGTCATCGACGCCTTCCTGGGTCTCATCGGGAATACGAACAATGATTGGCAGGTTAAGTACCAGCTCGCCGCTTCCGCCGGTGAACTCGACGATGCCAACCGGCTCGATGCCATCATGCGCATCATCGATATGTACGGGGAAGACTATATCGCCCTCGATGCCGCGCTGAGCGGCGTGCCGGACGCACAGGTGACCGAACTGCTCAATGCGCTTTTCGAAGCCGAGCAGGGCAGTGAGGGTATCCGCAACGCGATCACCACTGTCGTATCCGGTCTCACCCGTATTGGCTCGGCTCAGGATGTGTCGGATATGCTCGCGACCATTGCCGCGCCCGATCGTCCGGCATGGCAGCGCGAAGCCGCCCTTCTGGGGCTCGAGGTGGTGCTTGCTGGTGTCGCCGATCCCGGATTGGCCCCCGCGCTGCCCCGCAGTCAGGCGGGTTCGTGGACTGTGGGCGATCTTGGCGAGCGCGCGTTCCCCGACTTCAACGCCGAGGTCAACGAGGCAGACGCCGAACAGGCCGAGCTTCTTTCCCAGCAGCGCGCCGCGAACGCACCGCAGCGTGAGGAATCGGCAATGACGGAAGTCGATGGTGTTCCGACTCTAACGCTGGAGGAAGCCCCCGAAGAGTTTCTCGCACTGAGCGAGGACGAGACACTCGCAGGCCGCATCGAAGGGGTCACGATCCTGATGTCTTGGCCCGGCAAGGACCAGTAAGCAAAACAGAGGGGCTTCGGCCCCTCTTTTTATTATCCGGTGAACGGTTCGGCTCAGAGCCGGTAAGCCTTCTTGGCCAAGCCGTAGGACAGCTCGCGAATGAGGAGGAACGCCTCGTCTTCGCGAATGCGATGATCGGCCACCAATCTCGCCAGAAACGCGCTGTCCACCCGCCGGGCAACGTCATGGCGCGCGGGAATAGACGGGAAGGCGCGGGTATCGTCGTTGAACCCGACGCTGTTATAAAAGCCCGCCGTTTCCGTGGTCAGTTCGCGATACCGCCGCATGCCTTCGGGGCTGTCGTGGAACCACCAGGCGGGGCCTAGCCGAAGCGCCGGGTAAACGCCGGCCAGCGGTGCCAGCTCGCGCGAATAGGCGGATTCATCGAGAGTGAAGATGATCAGGCGGAAGTCGGGATCCATTCCCGCCGCCGACAGCAGCGGTCGCAGCGCTTCGACATAATCGGTTCGTGTCGGGATATCGAAGCCCTTGTCGCGGCCGAACCGGGTAAAGGTCGCCTCGGAATGGTTTCGGAATGAGCCAGGGTGGATTTGCATTACCAGCCTGTCCTCAAGGCTTATCTTGGCCATTTCGGTCAGCATCTGCGCCCGGAACAGCCGATGGTCATCTGGCCCTCCCTTTCCCGCGCGGACCCTGTCGAACAGCGCTTGTGCTTGCCCGGGGGAAAGGTTTGCAGTCTCGGCCGTTGGATGGCCATGATCGGTCGCGGTGGCGCCGCGTTGCTTGAAATACGCACGGCGCTTTCGATGGGCGTCGAGATAGCCGACCCAGGTTCCCGTGTCGCAATCGGTTATCTCGCCGAAGGTATCGAGGTTGGCGCCAAATCCTTCGAAGTCAGGGTCGATCACCGCATCGGGCCGATAAGTCGTGACCACGCGGCCGGACCATCCACTGTCTTTGATCTGGTCGTGCCAGCGTAGATCGTCGAGGGCGCTTTCCGTCGTCGCTATGACTTCGATACCGAAGCGCTCAAAAAGCTCACGGGGACGGTAATCTTCCCGCGCCAGCAGTGCGTTGATCGTGTCGAAGTAGCTGTCCGCAGTGTCGCGCGACAACGGCTCGTGAAGGTCGAACAGCGTCTCGAACGTGTGGTCGAGCCAAAGCCGGGTAGGGGTGCCGGCAAAGAGGTGATAGTTTTCGGCGAACCGCCGCCAGATGGCGCGAGGGTCGGATTCGGCCGTTCCATCCTGAGGCGCGATGCCCAGATCCTCGAGGCGCAACCCCTGGCTGAGCAGCATCCTGAAGACGTAGTGGTCGGGCACGACCAATAGCTCGGACGCGTTGGCGAAGTTTTCGTTTTCGGCAAACCAACGCGGGTCGGTATGGCCGTGCGGGCTGATGAGCGGCAGGTCGCTGATGCTCTCGTAAAGCGCTCGCGCGATGTCGCGCTCGGTGGCGTTGGCCGAAAAAAGCCGGTCGGGATGGAGTAGCGTAGACAATGGAGCCTCCCCTTGCTCAAATGTATCAGGCGTCGATCCTGGCCAGCGCCTTGTGAATGGCCGCGCCGACACCCTCGTCCTGCAGGCAGGCGAGGTGGCGCTCCACCGTTTGCACGACCGGTTCGTTGTTGACCATATCGTCGCCAAAGATCTCGGTGATCGACAGAGCTTTTCGGACGAGTTCACCGGCGCTACCTTCCCCTTGCACGGCATCGGACAATCTGGCCGCCATGGCATCGGCTGGCTCGGTCCCCTCCTGGCGGACGTGTCGTGCCAGATAGGCGATCCAGCCGGCCAGCGTCAGGCACAGCAGTTCGATCGATTTGCCGTGAGCCAGCCGCTCGCGTATCGGCGTAACCGTGCGCTGCGGCAGCTTCTGGCTGCCATCAACGGCGATTTGCGCCAACTGGTGGCGCAGGGCAGGGTTGGCGAAACGGCGCAGCAGGGCATCGCGATAGGCGAACAGGTCGATATCCTGCACATCGAGTGTCGGGATCACCTCATGGGTCATCAGGGTGCTCACCAACGCCTTGAGCGTTTCGTCCGCAACCGCGTCGGACACGAATCGATGTCCGGCGAGCTGCCCGAGATAGGCCATCGTCGAATGGGAGCCGTTGAGCATCCGCAGCTTCATGAGTTCGAACGGTTCCACATCGGGCACGAGTTGCGCGCCCACCGCTGTCAGATCGGGGCGCCCGGCGGCGAAATGGTCTTCGATCACCCACTGACTGAAAGGCTCGGTGACGACCGGCCAAGCATCCGCAAGGCCCAAGCGCTGCTCGACATCCTGTTTGTCTCCATCGGAAATGGCGGGCACGATCCTGTCGACCATTGTGGACGGGAAGCTGAAATTGGCTTCGATCCACTCGGCCAGCGAAGCGTCGCGCAACCGGGCGAATTCGAGAACGGTCGTCTTGGCGATCTTGCCATTGCCTTGCAGATTGTCGCAGCTCAGCACCGTCAGCCCGCCATATCCTCCCGCACGGCGCAGCGCGGCGGCGGCGACGATGATCCCCGGAACGCTGCGAGGCGCATCAGGATGGATCGCGTCGTTGACGATGTCGGGATGCTGGGTCGAAAGGTGACCATTGGCCGGATCGTGGCAATAACCCTTCTCGGTCACCGTCAGCGAAACGATGCGGATACGGGGCTCGGCCATCCTGGCGATCAGCGCGCGCGTGCTGGCCGATGCGTCGATGATGTCGACGATCGAGCCGACCACGCGCGTCGAAATGCCTTCGCCGCTCTTGGCGCTCACCGAATAGAGATAGTCCTGAGGTGCCAGCGCATCCCTGGTATCGGGCCGGCGGATGCTCGCCCCGATAATCGCCCAGTTGGGATCTTTTTCGAGAACATCGTCGATATAGACCGCCATATGCCCGCGATGAAACGCGCCAATGCCGATATGGACGATGCCGGGACGAATGCCGGCCCTGTCGTAAACGGGCTTTTGGATGTCCGGTGCCAGGTTGGCAAGACTGGCTTGGTCGAGGCGAAGCATGAGATCCTTACTGGCGCGGCGGCGCCGTCCGTGGTCAGTCCTGCCGGGCAAAAGCGTGCATCACCCCACGCAACTCGGCCAGCCCCTTGAGGCGGCCGACTGCCGGGTATCCCGCCCGCGCCCCGCGCGCGGCGTCGTCGAGGATATCGTGGCCGTGATCGGGGCGCATGGGAATTTGCCAGTCGGCGCGCCCTTCGGCGCGGCGCCTTTCCTGCTCGCGCAACAGGGCGGCAACGACGGCTACCATATCGAGGTCGCCGCCGAGATGTTCGTCCTCGAGAAAGCTCGTGGGAACACCCTTCTGGTAGTTGGTGACATTGCGCAAATGCGCGAAGGCGATCTTGGAGCCTAGGCGATCGACAAAGCCCGGCAGGTCAGCGTCGTCGCGTGAACCGAGCGACCCAGTGCAGAAGGTGATGCCGTTGGCAGGGCTGTCGACGGCTTCGACCAGCCTGCGGTAATCGTCCTCGGTCGATGCCACCTTGGGCAATCCCAACAGCGAGAAAGGAGGATCGTCAGGGTGGCAGCAGAGCCTCAGGCCCAGTCGTTCCGCAGTCGGGACTACCTGTTCGAGGAAATCGACGAGGTGGCGCCGTAACCGGTCGGAATCGATGTTGCGGTAAAGCTCGAGCTGATTGCGTAGCGTCTCCAGCGTCCAGCTTTCCACCGAACCGGCGAGTCCGGCGATTATCGCGTCGCAAAGCTCGTCCTTTTCGATGTCGGACATTTCGGCTGCCCGTCGGTTCGCCATCTCCACGATCTCGGCCGGATAATCATCGGCCGCCCCGGCGCGTTCGAGAAGCGCGATGTCGAAAGCTGCGAATTCCACGAGATCGAAGGCCATCGCCGTGCCGCCATTGGGTAGCACCTGGCGGTGGTTGGTGCGTGTCCAATCAAGGATCGGCATGAAATTGTAGCAGACGATTTCCAGACCGGCGGCGGCAATGTTCTCCAGACTGGTATTCCAGTTGGCGATATGCGTGCGCCAGTCTCCCGATTGGGTCTTGATGGCCTCGGAGACCGGCAGACTTTCGATGACGTCCCAATAGAGGCCGGTGTCGTTGCCGTCAGCAGTCTGGCGCGTTTCGAGCTTGCGCCTTTCGATCTCCTCGGGCGTCCATACCTGGCCCGGCGGGATATGGTAGAGCGCGGTCACGATCCCTTCGGCCCCGGCCTGGCGGGCATCGCGCAAGGTGACTTTGTCCGCAGGTCCGAACCAGCGCCAGGTCTGCCGCATCAGCCTTTTTCTCACTCGATCCCCTCCTGCTGTTGCCACGATCCCTGCCGCGGTCTTGTCTCGTTCATCGATGTAGGATACTAGGATACATATTGCACATAGTGTTGTAAGGCAAGCCGGGTCGTGCACTAACAGGCGCAGGATGGGAGAGGACGAATGCTAGGAATCGCTATCGTAGGTGTAGGCATGGTGGCGGGCATTCATGCCCGCGCCCTGGAAGATCTGCGCGACATCGCCGAGGTGCGGGGCGTTTATGATCGCGACGCAGAGCGGCTCAAGACCTTCTGCGAAAAGTGGAGCGTTCCCGCCGCTCCATCTCTCGAAGAGCTTTTAGCGCGGGGCGATGTGAATGCCGTTATCGTTCTCACCCCACCCAATGCCCGCCGCGAGATCGTCGCCGCGGCGGCAGGGGCGGGCAAGCACATCCTGCTCGAAAAACCCCTTGAAAGAAATAGCGCCGCCGGGCGTGAACTCGTCGAAATCGCACAGCGCGCCGGCGTGACCATGAGCGTGATCTTCCAGCACCGGTTCCGGGAAGCTTCCTTGAGGCTCAAGGCTCTCATAGAATCGGGAACGCTGGGACCGCTTGGCATCGCCCAGGTCAACGTCCCCTGGTGGCGGCCGCAATCCTATTATGACGAGCCGGGCAGGGGGACTTACGCACGCGATGGCGGCGGCGTGCTGATCAACCAGGCCATCCATACTCTCGATCTGCTGCAGGTCTATACCGGTCCCATCGATGAGGTCATGGCGCTAATGGGCACTTCCAGCCTGCACGACATGGAAGCGGAGGATTTCGTCGGCGCCGGTGTGCGCTTCAAGTCGGGCGCGCTCGGTTCCATCGTTGCCACCACGGCAGCCTATCCTGGCGGCGCCGAAACCATCGAGCTGGGCTTTGAGAAAGCCGCTGTCCATCTCGGCTCGGGCACGTTGACGGTCTCCTACCACGATGGCAGGGAGGACAGCTTCGGCGAGCCGTCCGGCACTGGTGGCGGCGCCGATCCTATGGCGTTCCCGCATGATTGGCACGCCTCGGCGCAACGCGATTTCTTTGAGGCGATCCGCGACGGCCGCTCTCCCATGGTGACCGGTGCCGAAGCGCTCAACGTCCATCGACTGATCGACGCACTGACCCTTTCCTCACGCGAGCGTCGCGCAGTGACCTTGGATGAAGTTGCACGCAATGAATAATTCAGAAGTCGTCATCGGGGTAATCGGCATCGATCACCGGCATATCTATGGCATGCTCTCGGGCATGCTGGAGGCCGGAGCGCGCTGCAAGGGCTGGTGGACCGAAGGCGAGCCCAAAACATTGAGCGGCTTTGTCAAACGGTTCCCAGACCTTCCCCGCGTTGCCGATCGGCGCGAACTTCTGGACGATGGCGACATCAACCTCGTTCTGATCGCCGCGCCGCCTCACCAGCGCGCCGACCTCGCCATAGAGGCGATGGAGCATGGCAAGGACGTGATGCTCGATAAGCCCGGCTGCATTTCGTTTGCCGAACTCGATCGCCTCAAGGCTGTCGTGGAGCGGACCGGACGGATCTGGTCCGTCAATTTTTCCGAACGTTTCGAAGTGCCGTCTTCCATCAAGGCGCTCGAACTGGTGCGGGGTGGGGAGATCGGTAAGGTGGTCCAGACCCTTGCTGTCGGTCCCCACAGGCTCAACCGCCATACACGGCCCGAATGGTTTTTCGACCGCTCCCTTTATGGCGGCATCCTGGGCGATATCGGCACCCACCAGATCGATCAGTTTCTCACCTTCACCGGCTCATCGGACGCCGAAATCGTCTCGGCCAGCGTGGGCAATTTCGCCAACCCCGCTGACCCGAACTTTCAGGATTTCGGCGAGATGCTGCTGCGTAGCGACGAGGCGCGCGGCTATGCCCGTCTCGACTGGTACACGCCCGAAGCCCTCCCCAATTGGGGTGATGGCCGCCTGCTCGTGCTGGGGACGCAAGGCTATATCGAGCTCAGGAAATATGTGGATATCGAGGGCCGGCCGGGCACCGATCATCTGTTCATGGTCAACAACAGCCGCTCGACCTATATCGACTGCTCGGATGTCCCTTTGACCTATTTCCGCGACCTCGCCGCCGATGTTCTCGAGCGCACCGAGCGCTCGCTGACCTTCTCCCACGCCGCCACGGTGACCCGTCTCGCGCTCGAAGCGCAGCAAATGGCCGAACATGACTTGCGGCGCGAATAAAAGGAGGCGGCGCCAAGCGCCGCCGCCTCATGCATTAGAGCGGGCGAACCCAGATATTGCGGAAGTCGACATCGGCATTGTGATCCTGCAGCCGGATCGGCTGGCAGTCATGCGCTTCGTAGCGGGGATAGCCCACCCAGGCCGTCGTGCCCTGGATCTGCGCATGGTTCTGGACCACCACACCATTGTGCAGCACGGTCACATAAGCGGGCCGCCGCAGCGCGCCATCCTCGGCAAAGATCGGCGCTTCGAAGACGATATCGTAGGTCTGCCACTCGCCGGGCGCGCGTGAGGCGTTCACCAGCGGCGGATGCTGTTTGTAGATCGAGGCCGCCTGTCCGTTCGCATAGGTGGGATTGTCGATGCTGTCGAGAATCTGAACCTCGTAGCGGTCCTGGATCTTGATGCCGCTATTGCCGCGATCCTGCCCGTCATAGCCTTCGATATCTTCGGACACGCGCCACTCGATATGGAGCTGGATGTCGCAAAACGATTCAGTGGTCCGGATGTCGCCGGTGCCGCGCGCCACGGACAGCATATCGTCTGCAATCGTCCATTCCGCCGGTCCGCCATCGACCGATTCCCAGGCATCGAGATTTGTGCCGTCGAACAGAACGATCGCATCGGACGGCAGTTCGCCCTCCGGCGCATCAACCTTTTCGGGCACCGGCTCCCAGATTTCCGTCACTACGGATTGCACGTTTCGTGGAATCTCGAATTCCTGCTGCTGGGCAACCGCTCCAACGGCCGGCACCAGCGCCACGACGATTGAAATCGCCAGGGTAGGGGTCAATTTCGGCATTTTGCTCCTCCTCAATGAACTAGCGGAAGATAGTATACTAGGATGCAAATAACACAAGCTGTGTCGAAATTTTTCCGCCAGCGATATGCCTTGCCTTGCGCACAAAGATGCGCAATCCCCTAATGTGAGGCTGGGAGCATCCCGCAAACGATCGATCGTGAGACGCGTTGGCGCCCATCCAACGCGATGCGGGCATGCGCAATAGGGCCAGTGGAGGTAAAGGTGTCGGCGCCGGACGTTGAAAAGACCAGGTCGGGAATTGGGCCCAATTCGGTTCTCGCGCCTTTCCGTCACGAGACGTTCCGGATTTTGTGGATCGCCACCCTCGCTTCCAATCTGGGGGGATTGGTGCAGTCGGTCGGGGCGGGTTGGCTCATGACCGAGCTTACCGATTCCTATGACATGGTCGCGCTCGTCCAGGCATCGGTTACCCTTCCGGTGATGCTCTTTTCCCTCATCGCCGGGGCGCTGGCCGACAATTTCGACCGGCGGATCATCATGATCGTTGCGCAGACTGGCATGGCGCTCGTCTCGCTCGCGCTGGCCGTTCTGGCCTTCCTTGGCTTACTCAACCCCTGGCTGCTGCTGACCTTTACCTTTCTTCTCGGTGTCGGAACCGCTCTGTTCAATCCCTCCTGGCAGGCTTCGGTGGGCGATATCGTTCCGCGTCACGACTTGCCCGGCGCGGTGACCCTCAATTCGCTGGGCTTCAACATGATGCGCAGCGTCGGTCCCGCCGTGGGTGGGTTGATCGTCGCAATAGCCGGCGCGGCGGCGGCTTTCGCGGCCAATGCGGTATCGTACCTGCCGCTGATCTGGGCCCTGGTGCGCTGGCGCCGCCCCGCGCCGGCCAACCCGTTGCCGCGCGAGCGGCTGGGCAGCGCCATCTGGGCCGGCCTGCGCTATGTTTCGCTCTCTCCCAATCTCACGGTGGTGCTGGCGCGCAGCGCATTGTTCGGCTTTGCCGCCATCGCCATCCTGGCCCTGCTGCCCTCGCTCGCCGCCACCTATGTGGACGGCGGCCCGATGATCTACGGCACGCTTCTGGGCAGTTTCGGCCTGGGTGCGATTGGCGGAGCCTTCATCAACGCTCGCGTCAGGGCACGCTTTTCCAACGAAACCATCGTTCGCTTCGCCTGCGTCGGCTTTGCTCTAAGCTGCGTCGTTCTTGGCCTCAGTCACGACATTCTTCTCAGCCATCTGGCCCTGCTGCCGGCGGGCGCGAGCTGGGTCCTCACCCTGTCGCTGTTCAACGTCTCGATCCAGCTTTCGACCCCGCGTTGGGTGGTCGGGCGAGCGCTGGCGCTCTATCAGACGGCGACGTTCGGCGGCATGGCGGCGGGAAGCTGGTGCTGGGGCAAGATCGCCGATGCGTCCAGTCTTTCCTGGGCTCTCGTGCTGGCGGGCGCCGCGTTGGCCGCTTGTGCGCTGATTGGCCTCCGCCTGCCTTTGCCCAAGTTCGAATCCCGTGACCTTTCGCCACTCAATTCCTTCAACGAGCCGCTTCTCAAGCTCCAGTTGCAGCCCCGGAGCGGCCCGATCATGGTGATGATCGATTATGAGATCGACGAGGCGGACATCGGGAAATTCCTCTCGCTCATGGCCGATCGGCGCCGCATTCGCATCCGCGACGGTGCCCGGCAATGGGGCCTGTTGCGCGACCTTGAAAAACCGAGAATCTGGGTGGAATCCTACCATGTGCCCACCTGGATCGACTACGTCCGCCACCACCAGCGCCGCACCAAGGCCGATGCCGAAAACGCCGTCAGCCTGCGCGCTCTGCATCGGGGCGCTGAGCCGCCTTACGTGCATCGGATGATCGAGAGGCAGATCGTTCCCCTCAAGGAAAACCTCATCCTCCGTGATCCGAGCGAAAGCTGAAGAGTTAACTCCAGCTTAGTTTTGAACAAATCCGGGCCATCCTTTTCCTTAGCTTTCGGCTGAGGCACCGTTCCCGCCACAAAAGCCGAGCAACGGCGGGGAGGCCTACGGGTGATCGTTCACGACTATCAGACGCACGAAGATCAGGCAGCCGCGATTTTCGAGGCCTGGGGCATGCCGGCCGAGCGTGCACGGGCGTCGGCCCAGGTGCTCTCATGGGCCGACCTGCACGGCATCGAAAGCCACGGCATCGCGATGCTGGTGGAATATGACGAGCGACGCAAATCGCGGCCGATCAATTTCAATCCCGCTCCCAGGGTCGTCAAGGAAACGTCGATCAGCGCTCTGCTCGATGGCGATGGCGGCTTGGGACATGCGACCGCGACGCAGGCGATGGATATTGCCATCGAAAAGGCCGCGTTCGGGGGCGTCGGTATCGTCTCGGTTCGCAATTCGGGCCATTTCGGCGCGCTGGGCTTTTTCACCACCCGCGCTGCCGATCGTGGCTTGATCGCCATGGCGGCAACCACTGTGTTCGGGGTGAGGGTGCCGCCCACCGGCGGTTCGCAGGCCCGCCTGGGCACCGATCCCTGGTCTTTTGCAGCGCCCAGCGCCGACGGGCGGCATTTCGTTCTCGATATGGCGACGACCACCGTGGCTTCGGGCAAGGTGCGCAACAAGATCGTCGAGGGCCAGCAAATGCCGCCCGGCTGGGGTTTCGATCCCTCCGGACGCCCCACGCTCGACCCTTCCCAGGTGATGAATGGCGGTTTCCTTTCTCCCTTGGGCGGCAGCGCCGAAAGCGCGGGCTACAAGGGGTACGGGCTGGCCGCAATGGTCAATATCCTTTCATCCTGCCTGTCGGGCTCGACGCTCATCACCGATCCCATGCATTCGAGGCAACCCTATGGGCTCGATGTGGGCCACTTCTTCCTGGCGCTCGATCCCGAGCTGTTCCGGCCGCTGGACGAGTTCAAGGCGTCCGTCAGTCAGTTCAGCGACGATCTGCGGGCGACACCGGCGGTCGATCCCGAACGGCCCGTGCTGGTTGCCGGCGATCCCGAGCGCGCGGTCAGGGCCAGGCGTAGCGTCGAGGGGATACCGATCGGCCCGGGGCTCCATCGCAGGCTCAAGGAGATTGCCGAGGAATCCGGAGCGCGCTGGCTATTCGGCGATGCAATGAGCCGCGCCGGTTAGCCAATGGCAAATATGGACCTTCCATCATGCATTGGAAAATTGTCGACAGTATATCGGCGACTGAAACGGCGGTCCGCATGGTGACGCCATCGGTCCAGCGCGTTCAACGTGCCGAAAGCCTGGCCTCTCAGGTTTATCGCGAGATCGAACGTCTCGTCTTGACCGGTCAGCTCGAGCCGGGCAGCCGGATCAATGAATATGGGCTGGCCGAACAGCTCGGCGTCAGCCGCGCTCCGGTTCGCGAGGCTACGAGGGCACTCGTACAGGCCGGATTGCTGGCCGCGATTCCCGCTCGCGGGGTTTTCGTGCGTGAGATGTCCCACACCGAGATCGCAGAGAACTACGATGTGCGGGCGCTGCTCACGGGGCTGATGTGCGCCCGGGCCGCCGAACGCCGCACCGAAACGGCCATCGCCGAGCTTTCCGCGTTGATCGTGGCCATGGATGAGGCGATCGGCCGCCGCGCCATCGTTGCCTACTACAAGGCCAATCTCGAATTTCACAATCTCATCGCCCAGATGGCGGACCATGCCTGTTCGAGTCGGATCTATGACGATTTGATCCGCGAAACGCACTTCCTGCGTCGCTCGCTGCACGCCCCCGCCCAGACCAATGAGGAGCACCGCGCCATCGTCACGGCTATCGCCGAGGGCGATGCCGAACGCGCGCGGCAGCTCGGCGAAGAGCACGTCAATCACGGCAAGCGGCGCTGGCTCGCTTCGCTCGATGAACAAACGCAAGAACCCGCATAGCGAGAGGAGACGCACTTTGAAGATCGCCAATATTACGACGAGCCTGCACCGGCACGAGATCGACCTGCCAGGCATCGGGGAATCCATCGAAACCCGCATGTTCGTCTTCGTCGAGATCGAACTGGAAGACGGGCGCAAGGGGATGGGCGTCACAGGATCGTTCCTGCCCTGGGCCACCATGCCTTGCATCCGCGAGCACATCTTCCCGCTGATCAAGGGCATGGATGTGCGCCACACCGAAGCGATCCACTCCAAGGTCTGGAAGCAGCTCAACAATCGCGCCTATACCGGCGTCATCGTCAACGCGCTTTCGGCGATCGATATCGCTTGCTGGGATTTGCGCGGCAAGGACGCCAACCAGTCGATTTCCGAACTGCTCGGCGGTTATTCGCGCGAAGCCTACACCTACGCCACCTTCGGCTATCCCTTCTTCGACGAGCAGCAGATCGCCGACTACGCAAAGAAGTTCCTGGCCGATGGCCACACCATGCTCAAGATGGTGGTGGGTGGCGAGCCCACCCGCACCTGGAAGGACGATGTGCGCCGCGTCCAGGCCGCCCGCGATGCCATCGGTCCCGATGTGGACCTGATGATCGACGCCAATTGCTGGTTCAACCCGCATGACGCCTTCATGCTTGCCAAGGCGCTTGAGGACTGCAACCTCAAATGGTTCGAAGAACCCATCCAGCAGAACGACGCGCGGGCGCTTGCCGACCTGCGCTCTCGCGTGCAGGTGCCCATCGCGGCTGGTCAGATGGAAGGCTGGCGCTGGCGCTTCCGCGAACTGGTCGTCCATCACGCGGTGGACGTGCTCCAGCCCAACGTCCTCTACAATGGCGGTTACACCGAAGCGCTCAAGGCGGCTCATTTGGCCCAGGCCTTCAACCTGCCCATGGCCAATGGCGGCGGCTGGCCCATCTTCAACATGCACATTCTGGCCGGCGTCATGAACGGCGGCCCCGTCGAATTCCACTACGGCATGTGGATGACCGGCAAGCACTTCTTCGAAGGCACGCCCGATCCGGTCAACGGCAAGATGACCATTCCCGACCGTCCGGGCCTCGGCTTCACGCCGAAATACGATGCGCTTCGGGATGCAGAGGTCAAGAACCCCGAGGACAGCCGGCTCAAGGGTCGCGACGCGCACGGTTATCTGCTGCGCGAGGCTATCGAGGCGCAAAAGAGCGCCTGACAGCCCTTCATGGAGATGGCGGCAGGGAGGCCGGCATCTCCATTTGCCCGCGAGGGCTTATACGGCGCGGCATATCCCGCGCCACAGAGGAGGGCCAGCCATTTCGGCGGCCCGCAAATGGAGGAACCAACATGACGATCTTTAGCAGTCGCCACCGCCTTGCCGCGGCAGCTCTCGTGGCCTTCGGTGCTTTGAGCGGCTCTGTTGCCGCCCAGGAATATCCGGAGCGCGATATCCAGATGATTATCCCCTTCGGTGTGGGCGGCGGCAGCGACACGCTGGCCCGCACCATCGCGAGTGTCATTGATGAAATGGATCTGCTGCCTGTCCAGATTCTTCCCGAAAACCGCCCGGGCGGCTCGGGCGCCGTCGGTTACGGCTCGGTGGCCCAGGAAGAGGGCAATCCTTATGTCCTGGCCACAGTGAGCGTGAGTTTTTTCACCACGCCGCTGCTGGGCGCTTCGCCAGTGAGCTATGAGGACTTCACTCCGCTCGCTGCTATTTCCTATTCGCCGTACATCCTCGCGGTTCCAGCAGATTCCCCCTACCAGACCTTCGAGGATCTCGCCGGAGCCGAACGGCTGACCACAAGCACGGTGGGTGTGGTCTCCGATGCCGCCCTACTGGCAGACATGGTGTCGGATGCGTTGGGCATTCAGATCGACGCCGTCCCCTTCGATGGAGAAGGCGAAGCCCTTGCTGCGATCCTGGGCGGCCATGTGGATATGGTCTTCATGAACCCGAGTGAACTCATGGCACAGACCGAAGCCGGAGCCCTGCGTCCGCTCGCCGTCAGCTCCGCCGAGCGCGTTGCGGCCTTCCCGGACGTTCCCACGTTCACAGAGCTTGGCCATGACATCGAGCACGTACAGCTCCGCGGTCTTGTCATGCCCGGCGGTGTCAGCGAGGACGTCGTCGCCTACTGGGAGGGCATCCTCGAACAGGTGGCCACCAGCGATGAATGGCGCGAGCAATATATCGAGCGCTACCACGATATGCCCGCCTTCCTTAGCTCGGAGGAATTCTCGGCCCTGATCGAGCAGACTCATCAGCGCTACGAGGCGATCATGACCGAACTCGGCATCATCTGATCCGACCCGCCGGCCGGGCGCTTTGGCGCCCGGTCCCTCTGCCTTGTTTTCGGGAGGAACGGGACAATGTCCATCACACGTGTCGACCAGCTCTTCGCCATCTTCCTCGTCGCGTTCGGCTGCTACATCGTCTGGTCCGGGTTTGACTACGGCTACATGAACGGAACGACGCCTGGAGCGGGTTTCTTCCCGGTGCTGATCGGGAGCGCCATCGCCGTCCTGAGCGTCGTCAACCTGGTGCGCAGCCTGCGCGGCAGCGAGCAGCTCTCGGGCGGCCTTGCAAAACGGGACATTGTCAAGATTGCGCTGCTCTGTGCGGCAACGGCTCTGCTGATCGTTGCCACGCCATATCTCGGCCTCACCCTGTCGGTGATCATCTTCATGCTGGTTGCTGCCTTCATCATCAGGCCCAGCCTAGAGCCGAGCTTTCTTGTCCGCCTCGTTCCCGTAGCGGTCCTGTTCCCGCTTCTGCTGCGCGTGGCCTTCGGCATGTGGCTGCGCATTCCGCTGCCGACCGGCCCGTTCGGTCTTTAGGGCAGGGAGGGCATAATGGACGTTTTTCCACTTCTCTTTGACGGCATCTTACAGGCCATCACCCCCACGACTCTGTTGGCAACTCTTTTCGGGGTGATCATCGGTCTTCTCATCGGCGCCTTGCCCGGCCTCGGCCCTTCGGCTGGCGTCGCCATCATGCTGCCGGTCGCCGTCAGTCTCGGCGGCGTGCCCGCTCTGGCCTGCCTTGCCGGCATCTATTACGGCTCGATGTTCGGAGGCGCCGTCACCTCCATCCTTCTCGGCATACCGGGCGATCCGCCATCGGTCATGACCGTGATGGACGGTTATCCCATGGCCAAGAACGGCGAGGCCGGTCGCGCTCTGGGGATGAGCGTTTTCGCCTCCTTTGTCGGCGGCCTGATCGGTCTTCTCGGTCTCGTGACCTTCTCGGTGCCCATCGCCAGCGCCGCGCTGGCCTTTGGCCCCACCGAGATGACTGCCATGATGGTTTTCGCCCTTTCGCTGGTGAGCGTCCTTGGCGGTCGCAACCCCATAAAGGGCTTTGTCGCGCTTGCCATCGGGTTCTGGGTGGGCATGATCGGCCTTGATCCCATCGCCGGCCCCATCCGCTTCACCTTCGGATCGATGGAGCTTTTCGACGGCATCGATTTCTCCGTCGTCGCTGTCGGGCTTTTCGGCCTCACCGCCATGTTCACCAGCCTCAACGAGAACGTCACGACCGGTCTCGCCAAGTTCCGGTTTTCAAGCCTGTTCCCCCGCATCAAGGATGCCATCCAATCCTGGAAGGATCTGCTGCAGGGGGCGGTCACCGGCTTTTTCGTCGGCGTTCTTCCCGGCATCGGCGCGACAGCGGCGACAATGATGGCCTATGCCAGCTCCAAGCGCATGTCCAAGACGCCCGAGAAATACGGCACGGGCATCGTCCAGGGCATTGCCGCACCGGAATCGGCCAACAATAGCGCGTCCTACGCCTCCATGATCCCGCTCTTTACCCTGGGCATCCCCGGCTCGGCGACCACGGCGGTGATGATGGCAGGCCTCCTCATGCTCGGCCTCCAGCCTGGCCCGCTGCTATTCGTCAACAATGGCGATTTCATCTGGGCGGTGTTCGGCAGCTTTTGGATCGGCAACCTGATGCTGGTGTTTCTCACCCTTCTGTTGACCCCAATGCTCGCCGCGCTGCTGTTCATCGCGACCGCTATTCTCTATCCCATCGTCTTTGCCATCGTCGCCTTCGGCGTCTTTGCCATCGACTATTCGATGACGGGGCTCACCATCGCGCTGGTCGCGGCGATCTTCGGGCTGATCCTTATCAAGCTCGACTATCCGCCGGTCCCGCTCGTCCTCGGCCTCATTCTCGGGCCGATGCTCGAGCGCAACATCCGCCGCACGATGATCCAGTCGCAAGGCGACCTCACGGTCTTCATCGAAAGACCCATTGCGCTTGCGCTCTTTATCCTCACCATCCTGGTCATCGCCTTTCCGATCGCGCGCCGGATGATGGGGCAAAAGCCTAACGCATTGCTCGAAGAATCATCGTCATCCTGATCTCCAAAAAAGAAAAACCGAACGAAAATGAACTATACCTATTGCGTCATCGGTGGCGGTATCGTCGGTCTCGCGACGGCTTTGGAATTGACCGAGCGCGATCCTGGCGCGCGCATCCTTGTGCTGGAAAAGGAGCGGGCCGTCGCCACCCATCAGACCGGGCACAATTCCGGCGTCATCCACGCCGGCATCTACTACCAGCCTGGTTCGCTCAAGGCCGGTCTCTGCCGCGCCGGCGCGGAGGCCACCAAGGCCTTCTGCCGCGACAATTCCATCCCGTTCGAAACCTGCGGCAAGCTGTTGGTCGCCACCAATCCGCTCGAACTCGAACGCCTGGCCGGCCTCGAAAATCGCGCGCGGGACAATGACATCTCCTTTGAAACCGTCTCCGCCGCGCGCCTGCGCGGGCTCGAGCCCAATATCGCCGGCCTCGGCGCCTTGCTGGTCCACGCGACCGGCATCGTCGATTATCGCAAGGTATGCGAGGTGATGGCGGCGAAGCTGGCCGAGCGCGGAGCGGAAATCAGGCTCGGCACCCAGGTCACGGTCATCACCGAAGAGGGCCAATCCGTCCACATCCGCACCCAGGACGGCGGCACCGTCACGGCCGAAATGCTTGTTGGTTGCGCCGGTCTGCAATCGGACAGGATCGCCCGGCTCGCCGGCATGGATGTGCGGCACCGCATCGTTCCGTTCCGTGGCGAATATTACACCCTGCCGCGCGCCAAATCGAACATTGTCAAGCACCTGATCTACCCGGTGCCGGACCCGGACCTGCCGTTCCTCGGCATACATCTCACCCGCACCATCGATGGCCGCGTCACCGTCGGGCCCAATGCCGTGCTAGGCTTTTCCCGCGAAGGCTACAAAAAGGGCAGCACCAATCTTTCCGATGTCGCCTCTCTGGTCAGCCATCCAGGCTTCTGGCGCATGGCGCGCAACAACCTCAAGTCCGGGATCAGCGAATTCCGCAATTCGCTCCTGCGCCGCCACTATCTCGAGGAATGCCGAAAATACTGCCCCAGCCTCACGCTCGATGATCTGGGCGAGCCCGGTGCCGGTATCCGGGCCCAGGCGATCCTCGATGACGGAACGCTGGTTCACGATTTCCTCTTTCTGCAATCGCAGCGTATGCTCCATGTCTGCAACGCTCCCTCGCCAGCCGCCACCTCGGCAATGCCGATCGCCAGCATGATCGTCGACCGGCTGGTCGGGGCGCGCGAAGGTGAGGGGCATGGAAACACGGTTTCTTGAAACATTCGTCCTGGTGGCCGAACTGGGCTCACTGGCCGAGGCGTCGCGCCGGCTGGGCATAACGCCGGTCGCGGTCGCGCAACGCATGCAGACGCTCGAGGAGGAGGTGGGCGCGCAATTGCTGATCCGCGCCGGTCGCCGCGTCAAACCCACCCAGGCAGGTTATGCCATCCTCGAAAAGGGCCGCGAAATCCTTGTCGATATCCGCTCGCTATCGAGCCTTGCCCAGCTCGACAATGTTGCCGGCGACATTCGGCTCGGTGCCATTTCCACGGCGCTGACGGGGATTCTGCCCGAAGCTTTGCGGTCGATGAGCACGACGGCCCCCGCCGTCAACGCCTTCCTGCTCCCCGGAACCTCCAACGATCTCTACCGCGCCCTGCTCGACGGCAAGATCGATGCGGCGCTGCTTGTCGAGCCACCTTTCGAAATCGCCAAATCCTTGCGCTGGAAGACGTTGCGCAAAGAACCCCTTGTCGTCCTGTGCCGGCCCGAGCACGCCAGGGCCGACCCGCTGGCGCTCCTGCGATCGGAGCCCTTCATCCGCTACGACCGCAACAATTGGGGCGGGCGGCTGCCCGACCAGTATCTGCGCGACGTCGAGATCAAGCCCAATGAGCGTTTCGAACTCGATTCCCTCGACGCCATCGCGGTAATGGTCCGCTCGGGGCTCGGCGTCTCCCTCATTCCCGATTGGTCGACACCCTGGGACGAGGCAAGCTCGCTCATCCGTCTGCCTGTGCCCGCGCCGCGTCCGGTGCGCGCCATCGGCTTGCTTTGGCCGCAAAGCTCTCCCGCCGGTCGCCTCATCGATGTGGTTCTCGATGCCATCGAGTCCATCCCGGCGCCAGTCGAGAACAAATAATTTCTTTGTTCTCAATCAAGCGTTGCGCTTGTTTTCTTTAGCTCCCACTCGGGCAAGATGCGCCCGCAAGGAGGGAGTTCATGGATCTAGGAATTGCAGACAAAACCGCCCTGGTGTTCGGCGCTGGCGGCGGGCTTGGCGGCGCTATCGCGCGGGCGCTTGCAGCCGAGGGCGCCAAAATCGCCGTGGCCGATATCAATGCCGATGCAGCACAGGCGACGGTCGATGCCATTGCCGGAGCGCGAGGCAAGGCAAAGGCCTGGGTTTGGGACTTGGCCGATCTCTCGGTGATCGGCGACAATATCGCTGCCATCGAAGCCGATCTTGGCCCGGTCGATATCCTCGTCAACAACACCGGCGGGCCCCCGCCGACACCTGCCGCGGGGCAGGCGCCCGAGGATTGGGAAAAGCACTTCCGCTCCATGGTTGTCTCGGTGATCGCCATCACCGATGCTGTTCTTCCCGGCATGCGCGAGCGCAAATGGGGCCGCATCGTCACCTCGACCTCGTCCGGCGTCGTCGCTCCGATCCCCAATCTGGGTATCTCGAACGCTCTGCGCCTGTCGCTCGTCGGCTGGTCCAAGACTCTGGCCCGCGAAGTCGGGCGCGACGGCATCACCTCCAATATCGTGCTCCCCGGCCGCATCGCGACCGGCCGCATCAAGTTCCTCGACGAACAGAAGGCCAAGCGCGAGGGCAGGGCGGTCGCGGACGTCTCAGCCGAAAGCACCGGCTCGATCCCACTGGGCCGATATGGCGATCCGGCTGAGTATGGAGACGTGGTCACCTTCCTCGCCAGCCAGCGCGCTTCTTATCTCACCGGCTCGGTCATCCGCGTGGATGGCGGATTGATTCCCAGCATCTAGGAGAACATCAGATGACTTTGGATGCCAAAGCGATCGAAACGCTCAAGGGCGTGTCGACGGCAACGCTCACCACGGTGCTGCTCAAAAAGGGCCTGCGGAATGTATGGATTCGCAATGCCAGGCCGATCCGCGCTGGCATGCCGCGCATCGTTGGCCCAGCGTTCACCTTGCGGTTCGTGCCGGCCCGCGAGGATCTTGCCACGCCCGCAAGCTGGGGTTCGCCCATCTCCACCCGCGCCGCCATCGAGGACATGCCCGAGGGCGCCGTGGTCGTCGCCGATGCCATGGGTGTTTCGGATGCCGGCATCTTCGGCGATATCCTTTGCTTCCGCATGGCCAAGAAGGGTGTCGCCGCGCTCATCACCGATGGCGTGATGCGCGATGCCGCGGGCGTTCATTCCACCAACCTTCCTGTCTGGTGCAACGGCATTTCCGCGCCGCCTTCGGTGGCGGGCCTCACCTTCGTGGGCTGGCAGGAAACCATCGGTTGCGGCGGCGTCGCCGTCATTCCCGGCGATACGATTGTCGTTGACGACGACGGTGCCGTCGTGATCCCTCAGGCCTTGCTGGAAGAAGTCCTGGCCGAAGCGCCGGAGCAGGAAGCGATGGAAGCCTGGATCATGACCGAGGTTGATCGCGGGGTGTCCCTGCCGGGGCTCTATCCGATGAACGAGGAAACTAAGAAGCGCTACCAAGAGTTCAAGGCCAAGTCCTGACCATGCCGCTCGACCACACTGCCAATGGCGTTTACGCCATCGCCACCACGCCCTTTCTCGACGATTTTTCCGTCGACACGAAATCGGTTGATCGGCTGACCGATTTCTATGAGGAGGCCGGTGCCACCGGCATCACCATCCTGGGGATCATGGGGGAGGCGCCCAAGCTCGAATACGAGGAATCGCTGGGCATCGTGCGGCAGGTGGTCGGGCGTTCCAAACTCCCGATCATCGTCGGCGTCTCTGCTCCCGGCTTTGCCGCCATGCGGCGTCTGGCGCGTGAATCGATGGATTTGGGCGCGGCCGGCGTCATGATCGCCCCGCCGTCCAACCTGCGCACCGACGACCAGATCAGAGGCTACTACGCCTCCGCCGTCGAAGCGATCGGCGAGGACATTCCCTTCGTCATCCAGGATTATCCGCTCACCCTCACAGTCGTCATGACCCCTGGCGTCATCCGCGACATCGTCAACGCCCATCCCTCCTGCGTCATGCTCAAGCATGAGGATTGGCCGGGGCTGGAAAAGATCAGCGCCTTGCGCAAGTTCCAGGGCGAGGGCGCCATGCGCGAGATTTCGATCCTGTGCGGCAATGGCGGATTGTTCCTCGATTTCGAATGCGAGCGCGGCGCTGACGGCGCGATGACCGGCTACGCCTTCACCGATGCGCTCGCCGACATCGTCCGGCTCCAGGCAGCCGGAAATCGCGACGCGGCTCACGATATGTTCGACGCCCATCTCCCGCTTATCCGCTACGAGCAGCAGCAGGGCGTGGGGCTCGCCGTGCGCAAATACGTGCTCAAGAAGCGTGGGCTGATCACATCCGATCTCCAGCGCAAGCCTGCCGGTGCGCTCACTGCCAAGGCGCGCGAGGAGGTGGATTATCTTCTCTCCCGCGTCGCCCGGCACGATCCGCGCGCCGTTATCTAAGCCCGATTGTCGTTTCGCCAGCGCCTTCATATCATGGGGCTGTGAAGAAGCTCGAAACCTACCGCAGCAAGCGCAATTTCGGCTCCAGCCCGGAGCCGGAAGGCCTTCCGTCAGCAGGCGCGGGCAACCGTTTCGTCATTCACAAGCACTCGGCGACCGCCGACCATTACGATTTGCGTCTGGAGCATGATGGTGTCCTGCTCAGTTGGGCCGTGCCCAAAGGGCCCTCGCTTAATCCCGAAGACAAGCGATACGCCGTCCGCACCGAGGATCACCCTCTCGAATATGCCGATTTCGAGGGCGTGATCCCCGAGGGCGAGTATGGCGGCGGCCCGATGATCGTCTGGGATCGCGGTGTTTGGGCCCCGATGAACGATATCGAAAAGAGCCTCAAAACCGGCAATTTCAAGTTCCGGCTGGCGGGCGAGAAGCTGTCGGGAGGCTGGATGCTGGCTCGGCTCAAGAACAAGGACGAGAAGGAAGGTTGGATTCTGTTCAAGGAGCGCGATCAGGCCGCCGATCCCTCGCGAGACATCCTTGCCGAGCGGCCCGAAAGCGTCAAAACCGGCCGCCGCATCGAAGACCTCGTCGTCCCACCACCTCCGCCGGCAAAACCTCGCCCACCCAGCCGCATCAAGGGTGCGGTCAAGGCACCGTTTCCGCCGGTGACCGCTCCTCAGCTTGCCTCGTCCACCTCGAGGCCGCCGCTGGGCAATGAATGGCTGCATGAAATCAAGCTCGATGGCTACCGCACGCTCGCCTATTTGCAGAACGGCTCGGTAAAGCTCATCACCCGCTCGGGTCTGGATTGGACGCACCGCTATGGCGACCTCCCTGACGCCTTCCCTTCGCTCCCTTGCAAAAGCGCTGTGCTGGACGGCGAAATCGTCGCGCTCAACGCAAGGGGCGTCAGCAGTCTCTCCCTGCTGCAGGAGGCTCTGTCATCAGGTCCCGGCGGCAAGCTCGTCTTCTATGCCTTCGATCTGCTGTATCTCGACGGTTGGGATCTGACACAGGCGACGCTTTCCGATCGCAAGCGCGCGCTGCAGCCACTGGTCGCCGGCAATCACGCCGTTCATTTCAGCGATCATGTGGGGGGCGATCCGACCGAGCTTTTCGAGCGCGTGAGCGATCTCGGGCTCGAGGGTCTGGTCTCCAAACGCATCGAGTCCAAATACCGCTCCGGCCGCAGCGAGAGTTGGCTCAAGGCCAAGGCGCCGAAAACCGGCAGCTTCGTCATTGCCGGCTTCACCCGCTCCAAGGCAACCGGAGGGCTGGCTTCCCTGGCCATGGGTGAATGGGTCGATGGCGAACTCATCTACCGCGGCAAGGTGGGCACCGGCTTTGATGCCGAAATGCTCTCCTCCCTCTACCCTCGCCTCCAGGCGCTGGGCGAGGCCGAGCCATTGCCCGGCGCACCGCGCGACATCGTCTGGGTCGATCCGGTCCTGATCGCCAACGTCACCTATGGCGACATCACGCGCGATGGCATGCTGCGCCACACCGTCTTCAAAAGTCTGCGCGAAGCCGAGCTCACCGCCAGCCCCGTGGTGGAACGCAAGCGGCTGGTGACCGATGCCGATCTCGCGGGCATCTGGGTCACCAATCCCACGCGCCGTCTTTTCGGCCGTTCAGGCCCCACCAAGCTCGATATCGCCGTCTATTATGCGGCGGTGGGCGATTTCATGCTGCCGCACATCCTTGGCCGGCCCGTCTCGATGCTGCGCTGCCCATCACCGAAACCGGCCGATTGCTTCTTCCAGCGCCATGCCTTCACCGGCATGCCACCAACGCTCCAGACGGCCGAGATCAAGAACTCGGAAGGCGAGGAGCGCTCCTACCTCGTCATCGCCGACGTCCGCGCTTACCTCGCGCTCGCCCAGTTCGGCGTGGTCGAATTCCACGCCTGGGGCAGCAAGGCCTCCCATATCGAAAAACCCGACCGCATCGTCTTCGATCTCGATCCGGGCGAAGGAGTAGGGTGGCGCGAGGTGGTCGAAGCCGCGATCCACATTCGCGGCGAACTCGAAGGCATCGGGCTGGTGCCCTTCGTCAAGACCTCCGGCGGCAGTGGCGTCCATATCGTCGTTCCCATCACTCCCAGGCTCGGCTGGAAACCGGTGCATGCGGCGAGCAAGTCGATCGCCAGCCACATTGCGGCGGCCCAGCCGAAAACCTTCACCACCACCATGGGTGCCGAAAACCGCAAGGGCCGCATCTTCATCGACTTCCACCGCAACGCCCGCACGTCCACAGCCGTCGCCGCTTATTCGCTCCGCGCCCGTGTCCACATGCCCGCTTCCACCCCCATAAGCTGGTCGGACCTTGAGTCTATCGACGCTCCGACGGATTTGAACTATTCTACACTTCCAAGACTTCTTGAGACTGCTGGCGATCCATGGGCGGATATAAATAACGCCGCACGGGATTTGCCTGAACGACTATAGTGGTTTGTGTGTAGTATCGGAGTTTGAGCCATGGCACCGCGCGCCAGTTGGAAGGGTCATTTGAGGCTGAGTCTGGTGAGTTGCCCGGTGCGGCTGTACCCGGCGACCACCACCAAGGATCGCATTTCGTTCAACCAGCTTCACAAGGACACCCACAACCGGATCAACATGAAGCCTGTCGATCCGGAACTGGGCCTCATCGAACGCAGCGATCTCGTGCGCGGTTATGAGTATGACGACAAGCAATACGTCATCATCGAAGACAGCGATCTCGAAGCGGTCAAGATCGAGTCCAACCACACGATGAACATCGAAGCCTTCGTCGACGAGGACGAAATCGACCTCATCTACCTCGATGCCCCGTACTACCTCGCCCCCGATGGAGCGCTGGCCGAGGAAACCTTCGTCGTCTTGCGCGAGGCCATGCGCCGGTCCGGCAAGGTGGCCATCGCCCGCCTGGTGCTATCGAGCCGCGAGCGCGTCGTCACCATCGGCGCGCGAGAAACCGGCATGTTCATGTGCACCTTGCGCAATCCCAACGAAGTGCGTGGCACGTCTGAATATTTCGGCAATATCCCCGTGGGCGATCCAGACCCCGAAATGCTCGATCTGGCCCAGCGTCTCATCGAGCAGAAGGAGACCAAGTTCGATCCCAGAAACTACGAGGATCGTTACGAGGTCGCGCTGATGGCGATGATCAAGGAAAAGCTCAAGGGTCACAAGCCCGTGGTCGCCGCCGCTCCCGAGCGCGGCAACGTCATCAACCTCATGGATGCCCTCAAGGCCAGCCTCGGCCAGTCCAAGCCGCCGGCCGAAAGCAAGTCCAAGCGCGCGCCCGCCGCAAAGACGGCCAAGGGCAAGGCTACAGAGGCCGAACCCGCCCCCAAGGCCAAGCGCACCACGCGAACCCGCAAGCAGGCCTAGCCCCCCATGCAGCCGGGCGGCAAGACCATCGGGCTGATCGGCGGGCTGGCCGCAGCCCCGCGCCGTATCGTCGGCCGGCATCTGGCCGAGCGCGGCGCGGTCTTCCGCCACGGCGTCACCCGCAAGACCGATCTGGTGGTGTTCGGCAAAAAACTTCTCAACCGGTCTTCCGCTCATGAGATCGCTGCCCGCCACCACACGCACGCCAAGGTTGGCAAGCCTGTCTGGGGCGAGCGCGAATTCCTGCGCTGGGTGCGTGACGAGGAGGGGCCGGCGCTCACGCTCGATCGCGAGACGCTCTGTGCCCAATCGGGCCTTGACGCAAACGATTGCGTCCTGCTTTCGCTCTTTGCCGCCTTCGAGGGCGACGGCATGCGCTTTGCCTTCACCGATGTGATCCTCGCCCGCAAATATGCCGGGCTGGTCGCTTCGGGCGCCGATTGGTTCGCGATCGCCCGCCAGCTATCCGGCGCCTCGAAATCCTCACTTACGGCCTTCGCGCTCCGTCCCGGTCCGGCCGGGATCATCTATGCCGAGCGCAACGATCTGGTTTCCGATCTCAGCGGCCAGACCGTTCTTCCTTTTACCGAAACGGACGAGGACATCGACGATCTCTTCGAGGCAGCCGAAGAGGCGGAAGGCGAGGGCGATACCGCAACCGCCATCGCGCTCTACCGCCGCTGCCTTGCCGCCGATCCCACCGATTCCGTCGCCGCCTTCAATCTGGGCAATTGCCTTGCGTCCCAGGGCGATAAGGCCGAGGCCCGGCACCTCTACCAGATCGCAATCAAGCGCGACCCCACCTTTGTCGAAGCGTGGTTCAACCTCGCAACGCTGCTGCGCGAAGGCGGCGATGCGGCCGGCGCGCGCCGGCACTTGGAGCGGGCCATCGCCATCGATCCCTCCTATGCCGATGCGGTCTACAACCTTGCCGCCCTCCAATTCGACGTCGGCAATCTCGATGCCGCCCGCCGCCATTGGCTGCGCTATCTCGAACTCGATCCGCATACCGCATGGGCCGAGACCGCCACGCGCGGCATTCAGTATGTGGACATGCAGAACGCACGCAAGGCGGCCGGCCAGTGACCGATTTCCTCTTCAGCGGCCGCGAAGATGCCGCCATCACCCTGCTTCTGGCCCACGGCGCCGGCGCCGCCATGGATTCAGCCGCCATGAATGCCGCCACCGACGCGCTTGTCGCCGCCGGCCTGCGCGTCGTCCGTTTCGAATTCGCCTATATGGCAAGTCGCCGCGCCGGCGATGGGCGCAAGCCTCCGCCGCGCGCCGAAACGCTGCTCGGAGAATATCGCGCGGCGGTGGATGCGCTGGAATCGTCCGGCCCGCTGTTCATCGGCGGCAAATCCATGGGCGGTCGCGTAGCCACCATGGTGGCCGACGAACTCCATAGCGCCGGCCGCATCGAGGGTGTCGTTTGCCTGGGCTATCCCTTCCACCCACCCGCCAAGCCCGACCAGCTCCGCACCCGCCATCTCGAACACCTCAAATGCCCGCTGCTCATCTGCCAGGGCACGCGCGATCCATTCGGCACAGTTGAGGAGGTGCCCGGCTATCCCCTCTCCGATGCGGTTCGCATCGAATGGCTCGAGGATGGAGACCACGATCTGAAACCGCGCAAGGCCATCTTCGGCTTCACCGCTGCCCAGCATCTGGAAACCATGGCGAAGACCGTGGCCGCATGGACCCGCGATATCGCCGCCAGGGCATGAAGATCGCCACCTTTAACATCAACGGCATCAATAAGCGCCTCGCCAATCTTCTGGATTGGCTGGACGAGGCGCAGCCCGATGTCGTCTGTTTGCAGGAATTGAAGGCCCGCCAATCCGAATTCCCGCTGGCCGCGATCGAGGCCGCTGGCTACCAGGTCGTCTGGCAAGGCCAGCCCGCCTGGAACGGCGTGGCGATCCTTGCGCACGGCAGCGCCCCGGTCGTCACCCGCACGGCGTTGCCGGGCGATGCGGAAGACACCCAGGCCCGCTATATCGAGGCGGCAGTGCAGGGGGTGCTGATCGGAACGCTTTACGCGCCCAATGGCAATCCGCGCCCGGGTCCGAAATTCGACTATAAGCTCGCCTGGACCCGCCGCCTGCTCGATCATGCCGCCGATCTCATGGCCACCCGCCTGCCGGTCGTCCTGGCTGGGGATTTCAACATCGTACCCGAACCGCGCGATATCTATCCATCGCGATCCTATGACGGCAATGCGCTGGTCCAACCCGAAAGCCGCGCTCTCTATGCCGAGTTCCTGGGGCAGGGATGGATCGATGCCCTGCGCGAGACCCATCCGCAAGACGAGGCGCTCTATACCTTCTGGGACTACAAGCGGAACCGTTGGCTCCGCAATGCCGGCCTGCGCCTCGATCACATTCTGCTCTCACCCGATCCGTCCGCACGGCTGGCAGCCGCCGGCGTCGACCGCGACGTTCGGGGAGAGGAGGGCGCCAGCGATCACGCACCCGTCTGGATCATGCTGGATTAAATCGACATTCGATGAACCCATCTGTCATTCCGGGACGTTCCGCAGGGCAATCGATCCACCGGATCGATTGCTGATCCTGCTCCAATCCCGGAATCCAGCGGCAGCCCCGGCCAAGACCGCCAAATGCCGGTTCGGTCTAAAGCGATCCGGCCGCGCCGCGTCCGAACTTCATTTCCAGCGGTTCGAGCAGGGATCGGATCTCGATGCCCGCCGCTGTCGCCACGGCGTGCCCTTCGGTGGTCACTGCCCCCGGATCCTCCTGGTGGTCGCGCGGAGGAATGGATTCATCGATATGCGCCTTGAGGTCCCGCAGGTCCTCGGGCGAACGGACATAGCGTTCGAGCAGCCAGGCCAACACCTGTCTCTGGGCGGCCAAACGGCCTTCGATATCGAAATTGCTCATAGCCCCGTCCGACATGCCGTTCTCCTCTTGATCGTGTTTCCGCAACGGTGACCACCATCGGCCAGTTCCCGCCTCAATCCGTGCTGCCGGGCGTGACGGTGGGAAAGGTCAGAACGAATGTCGATCCCTTGCCGTCATTGGCGTAGTACATCACGCCCTCGATCTGCTGCACCAGGCCCTTGACCAGTCTTCGGCCCATTCCGTCGCTGGGGCTTTCGGGGTCAAAACCCACTCCGTCATCGCCGATGGTAAGGGTTGCCCGGTCAGGGCCGTCGGCCTTGAGCCGGACATCGATCCGACCATCCCGCCCCCCGGGGAAGGCGTATTTGATCGCGTTGCACAGCGCTTCGTTGACGATCAGGCCGAGCGGCATCAGATGGTCGCGATGCACATGCACCTTGTCGATGTCGGTCACCACCTCCGCCTTGGTGTCGAAGCCCGTGACGATGTCGTGGACGAGTTTCTCGACATAGGCGGAAACTTCGGCGGTGCCGAACTGATCGGTGCGGTAGATGTGCTCATGAACGGCGACCATAGCCGCGATCCGGCGCCCCATCTCCTGCTTTACCGCCGGGGAAACAGGCTGGAGCTGCACCAGCGAGGAGACGGCCTGGAGATTGTTCTTCACCCGGTGGTGGATTTCGCGGAACAGCATCTGGTTCTGGTCTACGGCGGCTGCCAATTGCTCCCGCGTCTGCCGGTCCTGCTGCAGGATGCGTGTCAGCCACCAGAGCGCCAGCACCAGCCCCACGAGGCCGGGTATGATGAGGATGAGGGCCAGCGCCGTATTCTGCCAAAACCGGCTGGCGATCGCGTCGGCTGATATTGCCGCCACAGCCACCAGTGGCGCACCTTCGAGCTTGTGATAGCTGACGACCCGTGGTTGGCCATCGACCGGAGAGGCAGGCGCATAATAGGTGCCCGCATCGGTCTCGGGCAGGAGTTCGGTGAAAAGAACATAGTCCGAGAGGTCGAGGGGTTCGTCCGCCACCGGGTAGCGCGCCACCAGCCACCCATCGTCGCGGATCAGCGAAATGGTCGAGTCCGGTTCGAGGTTCAGCGACCGCCAGACATCGCTGAACAGTTCATTGCTCACGGTGATCGCGGCCACGCCCGAAAATGTACCCTGTGTTTCCAGGCGCCGCGCGATGATGAAGGTCGGCGGATCGTTCCCGGAGTCCAGAAGCATTGGCGTGATGATGAATTGGTCGCCATTCGCCAGCTGCTCGAAATATTCCTCCTGGGCGATATTGGGACGTAGCGGCATGTCGGAGTTGGAAAGCCTGACATTGCCGTTGGGACCGTAGACGGTGATCCGCACATGATCGGGCAGGCCGCTGAGTTGTTCGTCTATGTCGCCGAACGGCTCGAGCGCCAGCACCAGCGATTGCGTTCTCAACTGGTCGTGGATGCGTTCGAGAACCTGGTTGCTTGCTTCGGTGAGCCATTGGGTATGCACCGCCACCACATGAGCAGCCGAAGCGGCGGCGGTTTCGGCCCTGGAGAATTGCTGCCGATAGCCTTGAACGACGAGCAGGGTCGCGAGGATGATGATCGCAAGGCTCAGCGCGACGGCGAAGATCAGGGCCGCCATTGCAGCATCGATCTTGCGTTTGGCTTTAGGTCGGATCGTTCGAGGCGCCGCCGCGTCGCTCACCCTGCATCCCTCCGCCGCGCTTGTGCAGCTCGTTCCTTGTCGCCAAGCAGATCACATCCAGGTTCCGGCCACAACCATTGACGTACCGCAAGACGCGGAACGAACCGCTCGCCGAGCGCATTGCTCGCCAAGGATTTTTCTCGATGGAGCACGACCAATGGCCAATCAACCCGCTCAGCACCAGGACCGGCAACCGGGCCATGAAGGGGAAATGCATCCCGAGCCCGAATACACGCCTTTCTATCCAGGAAGCGGCAGGCTTGAGGGAAAGGTCGCGATCATCACAGGCGGAGATTCCGGCATTGGCCGCGCGGTCAGCGTCCTCTTCGCGCGTGAAGGCGCCAAGGTCGTTATCGTTTATCTCAACGAGGACGAAGAAGCCGAAGCAACCCGGGCAATCGTCGAAGAAGAAGGTAGTGAAGCGCTTCTGATCGCCGGAGATGTCGGCGATCCCGATTTCTGTAAAGCTGTTGCCGAGCGGGCTCTGACGGCGTTCGGTCGCATCGACGTTCTCGTCAATAACGCCGCGGAGCAGCATATCCGTGAAGATATTGCGGAGCTTGACGCGGAATCCATGAAGCAGGTGTTCGAAACCAACATCTATGGCTATTTCCATATGGTGCAGGCGGTAATCGACCATTTCGAGGAAGGCGCCCGCATCATCAACACAGCCTCCATCGTGGCCTATCGCGGGCATCCGCAATTGGTGGATTACGCCATGACCAAAGGCGCCATCGTTGCGCTTACCCGCTCGCTGGCCGCCCGGTTTGCAGAAAAGAAGATCCTGGTCAACGCGGTTGCTCCTGGCCCGATCTGGACGCCGCTGATCCCCGCCAGTTTCCCACCCGAGATGGTCAAGGAATTCGGCTCTTCGACGCCCCTCAAGCGCCCCGGCCAGCCCAATGAGGTCGCTCCGGCCTACCTGTTGCTCGCCTGCGAGGACGGAAGGTTCATGACGGGTCAGACCATCCATGTGGATGGCGGAGAGTTCCCGAGCAGCTGACGCGAAATGGCCATTGCCGATCCCGGCCTCTCGAACGGGTGCCTTCGCTATGTCAATGACGACGAGCCCGGCATCATGCGCCGTCGTCGCGGAAAAGGTTTCATCTATATCCGCGACAGTGGCCGCCCCGTCGCCCGAGAAAGCGATATCGCCCGCATCAACGCGCTTGCCATCCCGCCCGCCTGGACCGACGTGTGGATCTGCCCCGATCCTGACGGTCATATCCAGGCCACCGGGCGCGACCAGAAGGGGCGCAAGCAGTATCGCTACCACGATCAATGGCATGCCGATCGCGGCATGGCCAAATATGCGCTGATGGCCGATTTCGCCGCCAGCCTTCCCAGAATCCGCAAAGCGGTCGATGCCGATCTGCGCCTGCGCGGCCTGCCGCGTGAAAAGGTCGTGGCGTCCATCGTCTGGTTGTTGGACAACACCATGATCCGGGTCGGCAATGACAGCTATGTCAAGGACAACAAAAGCTTTGGCCTCACCACCCTGAGGGCGCGCCATCTCGATGTCTCCGGGTCCAAACTGCATTTCCACTTCAATGGCAAATCGGGCAAGACATGGGATGTCGGCATCGCCGACCGGCGTATGTCGCGCATCCTCAAGACCATCGAGGATCTGCCGGGCCAGCGTCTGTTCCGCTACCGCGACGAGGAAGGGCGGCTCCATGACGTCGGCTCGCACGACGTCAATGCCTATATCCGCGCGACCATCGGGGAGCGCTTCAGCTCCAAGGATTTCCGCACTTGGGGTGGCACCATGCGCGCGCTGACGCTCCTCGCGCAGACCGAAGTGCCCGACACCAAGACCGCACGCGCGCGAACCCTCAACGCCGTGATCGACGCCGTTTCGCGCAAACTCGGCAATACGCGCGCCGTATGCCGTGCCTGCTACATTCATCCCGCCGTTTTCGAGCGCTGGGAGCAGGGAAAGCTCGCCGACGATGTGGCTGCGATCCGCGCGAAGCGCCCGCGCCGCGCAGGGCTCGACGCGGAAGAATGCATTGCGGCCCTCTGGCTGCAAAAGTTCGCAGGTGGGTAGAACTACAGCTTGACCACTGTACGCGACGCCATGCTCCTGCTCAGCAGGGCAAGTCGGATCAGGCTGGAATCGGGGCAGTTGTGTGTACCGGCGATCCGCGAGGTACTCTCTTCAAGCTTGAGTAGCCGCCGCTTGTGCCGGTCCACTTCCTCGCGCACCGATTGCGCGACGGTCTTACGGGTTTCCATGAGCGGCTCCTTATGCCAATGGAGCTTATCTCACGCAAAACCCGGCGCATTAACATAGATCAATAGGTGTGTCCCGGAGTGGCCGAGCTACTTGTTGGTGCGCCCGCGACGCGCCGGATTGATGCTCCCATCGGCGTCGGGATCGTTCATCACATCGCCTTCGAGCGTGTTGTCGCCCTCAAGCGCTTCGATGTCTTCTGTCGCGGTCCCGCGGCTGTAGCCGATGCCCGGGTCGTTCTCGAGATCGTCTCCCATATCGGGCTGATCGGCCAAGCGCCCATCGGCCATTTCCTGCTCGGCCGCTTGCCAATGGTCCCTATCGCGTCCCTCAGGACGACCTTCCTGTTCCCAGATCTGGTGAGCCCTCGTGCGGATGGCGTCTTCCCGTGCAGTGTTCATGATGACCTCCTCGACTGCGTTGCCAGATCAACTCCGATCGCCAAGCTCCGTTCCGGCACTGTCGTGCATCAATCCGCCGTCGCGCTCTGCCGGCATCGCGGGGAACCCGGTGTTCGCGAAATGAATTGAGTCCCACCAGTCATCATCGCGTTTCAAGGACGTTTTCATGCCTTCAGCACGCCCCGTCTGGAAGGGCCAGATCAGATTGTCGCTCGTGGCCATTCCGGTGGAACTCTATTCGGCCTCCAAGACCGGCGCGCGGCTCTCGTTCCGCCAGATTCACGAGCCTTCGGGCAAGCCTGTCAAATACGAAAAGGTGGTTCCCGGCGTCGGTCCGGTCGACCCGGACGACATCCTCAAGGGCTTCGAATACGAAAAGAACGATTTCGTCCTGCTCGAAGACGAGGAGATCGACGCGGTCAAGCTCGAAACCCGCAAGACGCTCGAGCTCGTCCAGTTCGTGGGCGGTTGCGAGATCGACCCGATCTATTTCGATAAATCCTACTATGTCGTCCCCCAGGACGAGCTGTCCGAAGACGCCTTCCGCGTCGTACGCGACGCCCTCCGCACCTCCCAAAAAATCGGCCTAGGCCAGATTGCCATGCGCGGGCGCGAGTATATCTGCGCGATAAAACCTTGCGGAACCGGCCTGATGCTTGAAACTCTCCACTATGAGGATGAGATCCGCAAATCCGATCCCTTCTTCTCGGGCATCTCCAAGGCCAAGGCCGAAAAGGACCTCCTGGAGGTCGCCACCCAGTTGATCGAACGCAAGACCGCTCCGTTCGATGCCGCAAAGTTTAAGGACAATTACACCAACGCCCTGCGCGCTCTGGTGGAAAAAAAGCTCAAGTCCAAGGGCAAGAAGAAGATCATAACCGACACCGACGAGCCAACATCTGGTGAGGCCAAGACCAACGTCATCGATCTGATGGACGCTCTCAAATCGAGCCTTGAGGGCAGCGGCGGCGGCGCCAAATCCAAGCCCGCCGCCAAATCGAAGAAGGCCTCGAGCGCCAAATCCTCCTCGGCCGCCAAGACCCGTACGCCGCGGAAAAAGGCGAGCTGACCATGGCGCGCGCCCGCGACCTGCTCGAGGAATACCGCGCCAAGCGCGACTTCACCAAGACTAGCGAGCCTACCGGCGGGGATCGCTCGACTTCCGGCAACATATTCGTGGTCCAAAAGCACGACGCGACCCGACTGCACTACGATTTCCGCCTCGAATACGAAGGCGTGCTCAAAAGCTGGGCGGTCACGCGCGGCCCCAGCACCGACCCGGCCGACAAGCGCCTCGCCGTGCGCACCGAGGATCACCCGCTCGATTACGCCACCTTTGAGGGCACCATTCCCAAGGGCCAATATGGCGGCGGCACCGTCATGCTCTGGGATTTCGGCACCTGGGAGCCGATCGAGGATCCAAAGAAGGGCTTCAAATCCGGCAAGCTCAAGATCCGCCTCGACGGCGAGCGCATGAAGGGCGGCTGGGCTCTGGTGCGCATGAAGCCGCGCTCGGGCGAAAAGAGCGAAAACTGGCTGCTCATCAAGGAGCATGACGAGCACGCGACCGAGGAGGGCAGCACGCTACTCGACGCCGATACCAGCGTTTCCACCGGCCGCGCCATGGACGCTATCGCTACCGGCAAAGCGCCCAAGAAGCGGCCGCGAAAAACCGACAAGCCGTTGCCCAAATTCGTGGAACCGCAGCTTGCCACCCTTGTCGATACCGTCCCGGCTGGCAAGGACTGGCTGTTCGAGATGAAATATGACGGCTATCGCTGCCTTGCGGGGATCTCGCGCGACAGCGTACGGCTCTACACCCGCAACGGGCTGGACTGGACCGACAAGTTCGCTTCCCTCGTTGCCCCGCTCGCCGGGATAACAAGGTCGAGCGCGCTCATCGATGGCGAGCTGTGTGCCTTCGACGAGAACGGCAAGACCAGCTTTTCAACGCTTAAGACCCATCTCTCCAATGGCGGCCCGCTAGTCTATTTTGCCTTCGATCTGCTTGAACTCGACGGCAAGTCGCTGCGCTCCCGGCCGCTTTCGGAGCGCAAGGAAGCACTCGAAGGCTTGCTCGGCAGCCGCACGCGGCACGATCCCGTCCAGCTCTCGCCCACAATTTCGGGCAAGGGCAAGGAGGTGTTCACCGCCATCTGCAAGGCCGGTCATGAGGGCATCATCGCCAAGCGGGCCGATGCGTCCTATCGCTCAGGCGGTGGCAAATCCTGGCTCAAGGTCAAATGCACGCTGCGCCAGGAATTCATCATTGTGGGCTGGACCCCGTCGGAAAAGCGCCGCGGCGTCTTCGCCTCTCTGCTCCTGGCCACCCAGGAGAACGGCAAGCTCGTTTATCGCGGACGGGTCGGCACCGGCTTTTCCGACGATATGCGGGCCGAACTGCAGAAAATGTTGGAGGCCGAGGCGCGCAAGACGGCCCCGCTCACCGGCGTGCCACGGCCCATGATGCGCGGTGTGCACTGGGTCAATCCGCGCCTTCTGGCGGAAATCGCCTATACCGAGGTGACGCCGGATGGCGCGCTGCGGCATCCGTCGTTTCTGGGCCTGCGCGAGGACAAGCCGGCCAAGGGTATCACGCTCGAAACGCCGGCCAAGGCCAAGGGAGCCAAGGCCAAGGGAGCCAAGACCATGACGCTTTCCGACGAGGACGGCATCGCCGCCGCCGAAAAGGCCGGCATCAAGCTCTCCAGCCCGGACAAGGTGCTCTATCCCGAGCAGGGCGTCACCAAGGCGCGCTTGGCCGCCTATTATGCCGCCGTCGTCGACGCCATGCTGCCCTACATCTCCGACCGGCCTCTCAGCCTCGTCCGCTGCCCGGCCGGACGCGGCAAGCACTGCTTTTTCCAAAAACACGATACGGGCGGCTTCACGCAAGGCATGGATACCGTCTCGATCACCGAAAAGGACGGCGAAAAGGCCGATTATTTCACGCTCGACAGCCTCAAGGGCCTTCTTGCCGGCGTGCAGATGGGCGTGCTCGAATTCCACATCTGGGGCTCACGTCGCGACCTGATCGAAAAGGCGGACCGCATCGTTTTCGACATCGATCCCGATGAAGGTCTCGATTTCGGTGACGTCAAATCCGCCGCCCTGGATATCCGGGATCGCTTGGCCGACCTGGGGCTCAAGACCTTCCCGATGGTCACCGGCGGCAAGGGGCTGCACGTCATCGCGCCCATTGCCCGCCGGGCCGAATGGCCCGCGGTCAAGGCGTTCACTGCCGCGTTCGCCAGGCAGATGGCGACCGACGAGCCCGACAGGTTCACCGCGACGCTCTCGAAAAAGGCGCGCAAGGGCAAGCTCTTCATCGACTATCTGCGCAATGAGCGCGGCTCAACCGCCATCGCTCCCTTTTCGAGCCGTGCCCGTCAGGGCGCCCCGGTCGCTGTTCCGGTCGGCTGGGACGAGGTGCCATCGCTGACGGCGGCCAACAGCTTCTCGCTCGAAGCCGCCGCCGAGCGGGCCAAGACCGATCCCTGGCCCGACTACGCCAAGGCCAGGCAGTCCCTCCCGAAATTGAAGGACTGACCCTCAGCGCCCGCAAAACCGTTGAGTTTCGATAAGCTAAGCGGCAGCCGGCCTGGGCTTGTGCGTATCGCGCAGATGCAGGTAGCCGGGCGCGAACAGCGCCAAATCGGCCAACGCGTCGAAATTGAAGATCTCCACGGTTCCGGACTGGAACGCGATCAGCCTGGATTTGCGCAACTCCTGCAGCGTGCGGTTCACGTGCACCGTCGAAAGGCCCAGCACATCGGCCAATTCGCTCTGGGTCAAAGGCAATGGAAAGCGGGCGCCGTCATTGCGGCCCACGGCGGCAAGGCGCAGATAAATTTCGCACAGAAGATGGGCCACCCGCTCGATGGCCGAACGCTTGCCCACACTTACCAGCCATTCGCGCGATATGGATTCCTCGACCAATGTGGTGCTCCAGAGCGCGCGGGTGATGCGGGGCGAGCCCTCAAGCAGCTTGAACAAATTGCCGTTGGGAATGGCCCGCATCGAAAGCGGCGAAAGGGCGATCAGCGGCGGCTGGCTGCCCCCGATCACGAATTGGCGCAGATCGATGATGTCGCCGGGAATCAGCAGGGAGAGGATCTGGCGTCGGCCATCGGAAAGATCGCGATACCGGCAGGCAAAACCGTCCTCGAGAACGTGAACATGCTGTTCGGCCAGTTTTCCCGCCAGGGGAGAGCCGCGCCCCGACACATGCCGAAGTTGTGCGGGCAGGGCCAGCAGGCCGGCGCGTTCGGCCTGATCGAGAGGAAGATGGCTTTCTAGCCGGGCAACGAGCAGGTCGGTCAAGTCCGTCTACTCCTTGATCTATTTGACACTGGGGTAAGGCTGGTCGGCCAGTAGCCTTGCCAGATGCGCGGCCGTCCGCGCGGCCATGGTCGCAGCATTCGTTACAACCTCGGGCACGCTGGCAAGATTCTTGAAATCGGTCGAGCCCACGGCCTCTCCCACCCAATAGGAAACCGCATTGGGCGCAAGTGTGAAGCCCACGTCGTTGAGCGCCTGGAACAGCTCGGCCGAAACGTGATGCGCCCCATCTTCGTTGCCCACGGTCGCAACCATCGCCACCTTGCCATAGCTTGGCATGTGGCCCCGATCGTCCGTTTCGGAAAGAAACGCGTCCATGCGTTCGAGGGCCCGCTTGATGACGCTCGACGGCTGGCCCAGCCAGACCGGCGAGCCGGCGATGAGGATATCGGCATCCATTATGCGGCGGCGGATATCGGGCCAGTCGTCGCCGGCCCCTTCATCGGACGTGACGCCGGGCAGGATCGAATGATCGGCCAGCCGGATCGTCTCGCCCTCTATGCCTTCGGCCTTCAGCTTGTCGAGAAGCAGGGTGATCATCCTGTCGGTCGAGGAGGTCTCGCCTTTGGCCGAGGTTTTAAGGGTGCCGTTCAAAGCAAGAGCGGAGAGTGTTTTTGGCATGAGCTTTTCTTATTGATCCCGGATTGACGGCCTTAACCTGGGTTAAGGGTTGAGAGGGAAAGACACGGCAGCCCAGATAGACCCGGCTGGTCCCTCCGCTATCAACGGGAGAGGGCGAGGCGCGTTCCAACTGGACCGGGCCGCCGATGCGCTTAATATGGCTGCGGCGTGCAACGAACCGTCGCGCTAGTGGTTCTTGCGAGTGATGCCGCTTACGGCAAACCCAGCGGAGGGCACCCATGGTATCGGCCAACCCAGCACTGTCCGGGAAAGCCATCATGATTGTCGAAGACGAATATCTGATCGCGATCAATATCGAAGTGGCGCTCGAGGAATTGGGCGCGCGGATCATTGGGCCGTTTTCCCGCGTCGAAGACGCTTTGGAAGCGCTCAAGGGACGGGATTTCCTGCCCGATGCGGCGATCCTCGACATCAACGTCCGCGGCCGTCCTGTCTTTCCGGTCGCCGAGCGTCTGGCGGAGCGAAGCATTCCGTTCGTCTTCGCCACGGGTTACGACCACTGGGCCATTCCACCCGCGCTCTCCCACGTAAGGCGGTTTGAGAAGCCCACCGACCCGGTGGTCCTTGGAGAAGTTCTCGCCGGCTATCTGGCCGCACGAGACAGTTCGGGGGTTGCATGAATCCGAATGAAGACACTGCATCCGATATAGCCGGCAAATGCGTGCTGGTCGTCGAGGACGACTATGTGCTGGCGCGCGAGGTCTGCAACGACCTCAAAAGCCACGGGGTTCACGTGCTTGGGCCGGCGCCCACGGTTCATTATGCGAACCTCATCATCGGCAAACGACGCCTAGACGGCGCCATTCTCGACATCAAACTGTTCGGCGAAGAAGTCTACGAGCTGGTCGACGTGCTGACGGCTCGCGGCGTCCCCATCGTCTTTGCCACCGCCTATCAGGACGATCGGATTGATGCGCGCTACCGCTCGGTCGATACGCTGCACAAGCCGCTCGATCTGGCGCATCTGCGGCGCAAGGTGGCGGCGTTCCGCCCGCAAGCCCCCTCCAACCTGAGACAGCCGGTAGAACCTGTCATAAGGCCAAGCGTTATGCGGTCATCCGAAACCGTGCAGGATCGTTGGGCACGGTTGCTTTTTGAGGTCATGCACGGCAACGCCTGACACGCCAGGGGAGGGCACGATGAGCCAGGACCGCAACGACGGAAGCACGGCGATGCGGTCGGCGGACGTGTCCGACGGAGAAGAGCGGTTTCGCCTGATCGTGGAAAACGCCCGCGATTATGCCATTTTCACCACCGACCGCGATGGCAATATAGACAGTTGGCCTCCCGGAGCCGCCAATGTCTTCGGCTGGAATTCCGAAGATATATTGGGCAAGTCCGGCTCGCTGCTGTTCGTCCCCGAAGATCGGGAGAGCGGCGCTCATTGGCAGGAACTCCAGACCGCGTTGAGCCGCGGCTATGCGCCCGACGTACGTTGGCACCAGCATCGGTCCGGCTCGCGCGTCTATATAGAGGGCAGCGTGTGGCCGCTCAAGGACGCGGACGGATCTCCGAGCGGTTTCCTCAAGATCGGCCAGGACATGACCCTGCGCCGGCAGCACGAGATCGCTCTGATGGAGAGCGAGGAGCGTTTTCGCCTGCTGGCAACGACCGTCCCCCATCTGGTCTTCCGCTCCACCACGGAAGGCAGGCGCACATGGGCTTCTCCCCAATGGGCAGCCTATACGGGCATGAGCAACGAGCAATCGGAGGGCTATGGCTGGCTCGACGCTATCCATCCCGACGACCGGCATTTGGCGCTCAAGAAATGGGAGGAGGCCGGCGAGGACGGCGAAAGCTATTACGGCGAACACAGAATCCTTCGCAAGCGGGATGGCATATATCGCTGGCATCAGACCCGCGCCGTTCCGATCCGCGCCGGCGCCGGAGGTCCGCAGGAATGGGTAGGATCGGCTGCCGATATCCACGATATGCGCGTAATGCAGGAACGACAGGGCATCCTGGTCGGAGAGTTGCAGCATCGCACCCGGAACCTTCTGGCAGTAGTCCGCTCCATCGCTTCGCAAACCGCCTCCATGGTGGATTCTCTCCCCGATTTCGTGCGCGCTTTCGATAGTCGACTGGGCGCGCTCTCCCGCGTGCAGGGCCTGCTCTCACGCGCCGAGGGCGACGCGGTGACCGTGGAATCGCTGGTGCGGATGGAACTGGGGGCAGTCACCGAGGACTGGGAGCGGGTAAAGCTCACGGGCCCGCGTATCCTTGTCGGCGACGGCACCCTGCAGACCCTGACGCTCGTCATCCACGAACTCAGCACCAACACCGTCCGCCACGGCGGGCTGGCCGACCCCCAGGGCAGGGTGGATATCGAGTGGTTCCGGCGCGACGGTGGCGATGACGCCATGCTTGTCATCGAGTGGCGTGAGAAATTCTCCCCTCGTTTTCCCGATCCCGCCCGAATACGCGGCTTCGGTCGACAATTGATCGAAGAAGCAATTCCCTATCAGTTGGGCGCATCGACCCGTTTCGTGCTCGAACCCACATCGCTGCACTGCGTCCTGACCCTCCCGCTCGATCCGCAGGATCAATAGGGAACTTCACACCCGGTCCCCGCATTGACGTTCCGCATCCAAAAGGGGGGCGCTGGTGTGGCCGAAGACAAGTCAACTTCCTCAGTCAATCCGGTGATTGCCGAGGTCATGGAGCGCGACGCCCAATCGGCGGTCGCGGTCGCCGGCCATCCCATTCACGCCATGATGGTGCATTTCCCCATCGCCCTGGTGTTCGCGACGTTGGGCACCGACATCTTTTACTGGTGGACCGCCGACGACTTCTGGGTGCGGGCAGGCGTATGGTCTGCCGGCTTCGCATTCTGTTTCGGCATTGCCGCCGGCATTGCCGGCACGGCGGAACTGATCCTGGTCCCGGGCATCCGCGGGCGCGTCGGCAGTTGGACCCACGCCATCGCCGCCATGGCGCTATTGGCCATCGCCGGCACCAATTGGGGCGTTCGCCTCACCAACCCGGATGCCGTCCTGCCGTTCGGATTGGCGCTCTCGCTTCTTGCCAGCGTCTTTACCGGCCTTGCCGGATGGCATGGCGGCAAGCTCGTTTTCGACCACGGCATCGGTATCATGGTGAACCCAAACGAGTGATTTTGGGCTCAAATGCACAACGATGTCGTTAAACTCGGGATAGCCAGGCCGATCATGGCCACAAACGCTGATCCCAAGCCGTATATGCCCAATATGGACAGGGCGGGAGCAGGGGCTTGCTCAAGCCGCGCCCTGGCCCTCCAATGCGCGAACACCAGCCACCCAGCTAGGGCCGACCCCCCTAGAAAACCTAGGGAAATTGCGACCAGCAGCCCGCGCTGGACCCCCTCGGGCCACCCGAATTCACACCCGATCGCGTTGGTCGCATAAAGCGTGACAAATGCAACGCTCCAGATGATGAAGCCGAGCGGAATCAATAACATGCGCGATGGCGGTACGGGCGATTTCGTGCTCATCTCACCCCCGCCAGCGCACCGATCAACCCCGGCATCAGCGCGATCATCGCAACCACCGCAACTCCGGTCACTGCCGTATAGTCGTGCCACAGCGAAGCCAGGCGCAAAGCCAGTCCGCGCCGGGCGGAGACATGGCCTTGAGCGTTCTTCATCAAGGCGTTGATCGAGAACACCAATCCTGCCGCCGCATGCAACGCGGCATAGCCGAGCAAGGCGGCACTGGTTGCCAGATGGGCGTGTTGAGTGGGATCTGGCATGCCGGTAAGCTTCAGAAAAACAAAGGCAATTGCCGCCGCATCCAGGACAAGGGCGAGAATGGCCGCCGGGATGAAATTGCCGCCTCGCTGACTTATCCCGCTCCCGAAACGCCACGCTATACTTGCAGAAATGAGTGCGGGAGCGGTGAGCCAAAGCCACGGATCGGGAGCAACGATCTCGGCAGGCGGCCAACCGGGAGCGACGAGCCAGAGATAGAGTGTGCCAAAGAGGAGCGAAACGAAGAGAGTGCCGTTTGCCGCAAGCGCGAAGACCATCGCCCACCACTGTGACGGGCGCTCGACTTCGATATCCAGGGGTGCGAACTCGCCGCGTCCCACCGGCACCAGGCCACTATCGGTTCTTAATCCCATAGCTGCGGACCAGAACAAGAAGCTCCCCACCGTCGCGGCCGCAAAGAGAATGGCGAGGATATAGACCTTGAACAGCATGGCCAGTACGGCCATTCCGGTCAGAGCCGCCGAGATCAGCGGCAGGAAGGTCGGTTTGGGGAGCATGACCAGATGCTCGAGCCGACCGGTGGTCATGTCCACCGCGAGGGTTTCCATGCGATTGTCGCGCACGAAGCCGAGATAGCCTTTGCCCGCCGCCAGTTCAGCCGCCAGCGGATCGGGATCTATGTCATCGGCGCGCCGATCGACGCTCGGAAGTGAGGCAAAGCCATAAGAGGCCGGTCGCGTGGGCATCGCCCAATCGAGCGTCCGCGCCTTCCAGCCATTGCGGCTGAAGCGCCGCCCGAAGCGGAATTGCAGCACCATGTCGACGGCAAACAGCGCGAACCCCATGGTGAGAATAAATCCGCCGACGCTCGAAAGCAGGTTCAGCCAATCCCAGCCGAAGTTCGAGGGATAGGTATAGACCCGGCGCGGCATTCCCATGAGCCCGGTAAGGTGCATCATAAAGAATGTCAGGTTAAACCCTACGAAAATTAGCCAAAATGCCGGCACCGAAATGCGGTGCACCGACTCGCGCCCGGTGATATGCGGCAGCCAGAAATAGACTGCTGCCAGCATGGGAAAGACGAACCCTCCCACCAGGACATAGTGGAGGTGGGCGACCACGAAATAGCTGTCATGGGCCTGCTGGTCGAAAGGCACCATCGCCAGCATCACCCCGGTCAACCCGCCGATCACGAAGATGAGGAAAAAACCCGTCACATAAAGCATGGGAATGTCGAAACGCGGTTTTCCATGGGCGAGCGTGGCCAGCCAGGCAAAGATCTGTACGGCGGTGGGAATGGCCACCAGCGCGCTTGCCGCCGAGAAGAACGCCAGCGCCAGATGCGGAATGCCCACTGTGAACATGTGGTGCACCCAGAGCCCGAAGGACAGAAAGGCCAGAGCGGTAATGGCGGCAATGATGATGTGATAGCCCACGATCGGCCGCTGGGCGAAAACCGGGATGATGGTCGAGAGCGCTCCGGCGGCGGGCAGGAAGATGATATAGACTTCGGGGTGCCCGAACAGCCAGAACAGGTGCTGCCAGAGCAGCGGATCGCCGCCGCGCGTGGGGTCGAAGAATGGCAGCCCGAAGGCGCGTTCCAGTTCGAGGAGGATTGAACCCAGGATCAGCGGCGGGAAACCGAATACCATCATCAGCGCCGTGATCAGCATGTACCAGGCAAAAAGCGGCATGCGATCGAGCGACATGCCCGGCGCCCGAAGTTTCAGAATCGAGACGGTGATTTCGACAGCGGCCGACAAGGCTGAGATTTCGACGAAAGTGATTCCCAAAAGCCAGATGTCGGAGTTGATTCCCGGCGAATAGGGCTGGGACGATAGCGGGGTATACATGAACCAGCCGCTGTCGGGCGCAACGCCAAACAGCATGGATGCAACGACGATCGTGCCGCCGAAAACATAGCACCAGAACCCGTAGGCCGAGAGGCGCGGGAAAGCCATGTCCCGCGCTCCGAGCATCTTGGGCAGAAGGTAGATCGCCAAGCCCTCCAGCATCGGTATGGCGAACAGGAACATCATCACCGTGCCGTGCATGGAAAAAAGCTGGTTGTAGATATCCGGTCCCACGAACGCAGAATTGGGTGTGGCAAGCTGGGTGCGGATCAGCATGGCCAGCACGCCACCGATGGCGAAGAACACGAAAGCGGCGAGCATGAAGCGCTTGCCCATCGTCGTGTGATTGACGGCGGCCAGCCGGTGCCAGCCCCGACCGGTTCCCCACGCACGCTCCAGGGCCTTGTGCAGGCGGATGGGAGAAAGGCGCTCGGAAGGCGGCGGAAATTCCGTCATTGGCCGCCCCCGCTCAGAACGGCCCGATAATCCTCGGGAGCATGCGCTTGGACGATAAAGCGCATGTCCGTATGCCCGCCGCCACAGAATTCGGCGCACACGCCATGGTAGGTGCCCGGCCGGTCCGCCTGGATGCGGATGATGTTCTGGTGCCCCGGAATAGCATCGATCTTGCCTGCGAGACGCGGCACCCAGAAGGAATGAACGACGTCGCCGCTGGTCACGAGAACGTCGACGGGTTCGCCTGCCGGGATGTGTAGAACGGGCGTGGCGGTGCTGTCGGGCGCATCGGGATAGGTGAACTGCCATTGCCAGCGCACACCATGTGCCGCAACCCGGGTCGGCTGATCGGCCAGTGCCACAGGCAGCAGCCGCTCGCCGGTAAACAGGGCGTATCCCACGAGGAGGGTGAGCAGGACGCCGGGCATGACAAGGCCGCCGAGAACGATCCAGCGCGTGGGGGAAAGGGATTTCCCAAACCCGGGCCGCCACCAGACGGCGGCGAGCAGGCCCGAGACGAGCACGAAGAGGCCGATCGACGTCCAGAACATCACCCACCAGAGCGTCACAACGGCATCCGCCGCAGGTCCGGCCGGATCGAGCGCCGACAACGATCCAGTGCACCCGGATACCAGCGGAATAAGCCCGAGAGCGGCAAGCAGGCGTCGCTTCATTGCAAGTCCCACCCCAGGATGCCGCCCGCGATTTCGGAAAGCTGCCCCGGCGCCAGCCAATCGGGGGTGAGCCGGTTCGTATCGAATTCGGGCTTGGCGAGCACCACGGCGAGAATCGCCGAAACCACCGCAAGCGTTCCCCCCGTGAACGCGATGTAGCGCAGGCGTGAATAGCGTGCGGATTCGTCGAACAGGGAGAGCACCAGCAGGCCCGAAAGGAGGTGGATCAGCACCATGATGCCTACAAAAAAGAGCTTGAGGCCAAACCACGGTTCGAATGTCGAGCGCAGAAATACAAGCACGGTCCCGCTGCCGATTGCCACAAACGCGGTTGGCGACAGGATGACGACGTAGAGAAACCGCACCATGGCGTGCAGACGATGAAGCGCCGCCTCGTGCCCGACATCCTTGCGCTGCGCGAACAAGAACGGCAGGCAGATCAATCCTGCGGCCCAGATCGAGATCGTAGCGATGTGGACGAACTTGAAAACCGTGATCATCGAGCCAAACCGGACCTGCGCGTGTTCGGCAGGCCGTTGGCAAGCCGCAATACCAACCAGAGCCCGGCAGCCAGGTAAGGGAGCATGGCCGGAACCCACATCAGCAGTCCGGCAAGCTGTTGGTCGGCAAGCGCGGACAGGCCGTAAGGCGCGGTGGTGCTCAGATGGGGCGTATAGACGGGGAAGGGGCTGAAAACGAGCAGAGCGCCAAGCAGCCCCATCTGGCCCACAAATGCAGTTAGTGCGATCAGCGCGCCGCCGGCGCGGTTCAACGGCGAAAGCATCTCGCGCCATAAGAACCAGGAGGAGCCAAGCAGGGTGACCTGCATAAGCCAATAGGGAAGGGTGCCGTAAATCGCCCATTCATAGGCGCTCGGCGCGTGCCAGATCCAGACGACGAGGGCGCTGAGAATGGTGAGCGGAGCCAGCGGCAGCAATGGTCCGTCCCGCCATGGGAGTGCGATGGCCAAAAGCGGCGCGATGACACTGATGAGGATAACGTGATGGACCACACGCGCCGAAAAAAGCGCGGTCGTAAGGGCGCAGAGGGGTGAAAAGAACGCAATGGCGATCAGACCAAGTGCGCTGACAAGTGCTAGACGGCCAACCCTATCCCGTCGCCCGATCAGCAACCATCCGCAAAACAGGACCACCATCAAAAGCGCCGCAACCGGATCGAATACCCACCGGGACCAAAGGTCCGCGGGAAGCGGCGCCGGACCACAATAGGGATCGCTTAAGTTCATGCAGGCACGCCCCCGAAATCAGGCGCTTCATGCGCCTCCAAGGTTCCAATGCCGCTTGTGCCAATTTCGTTCCCACCCGGCTAGAAGGACCTGCTAGGGGCTTGAAACGAACGGTTAAACGCGAAATCCGGTGTAATTCTCGGCGAGCGATTGGCGAGCGATGCGGGACGCGCGGAGATAGTCGAAATCGGCGCGTTGGATACGTCGGCCGAAATCCCCGCTGTCGGGAAAGGTGTGGAGCAATTGCGTCATCCACCAGGAGAACCGCTCGGTGCGCCAGGTGTTCTCCAGAACGGTTGGCGAGTAGGCCTCGATGCCGGCCTGGGATCGCTCGGCGTAAAACTCCTCCAGAGCGCCGGCCAGAACGCTCACGTCGTGAATGGCCATGTTGAGACCCTTGGCTCCGGTCGGGGGCACGATATGAGCGGCATCGCCGGTCAGAAACAGTCGACCAAAGCGTACCGGCTCGGCAACGAAGCTGCGCAGCGGGGCGATGGATTTCTCGATCGAGGCGCCGGTCTGGAGCCTCTCGGCGATCTCGGGATTGATCCGGTTGCGCAATTCGTCCCAGAACCGATCGTCCGACCAATTCTCGACCTTTTCGCTCGAATCCACCTGGATGTAATAGCGCGAGCGCGTATGGGACCGCATCGAGCACAACGCGAAGCCGCGAGCATGGTGAGCGTAGATCAGTTCCTCGGCGACGGGCCGTTGGTCGACCAGAATACCGAGCCACCCGAAAGGGTAGACACGCTCGAAGATCGAAATCGCATCGGCCGGAACACTGGCCCGCGAAACGCCGTGGAAGCCGTCACACCCAGCCACGAAATCGCATTCGATTTCATGGTGCTGGCCATCTTTCTTGAAGCTGACACGAGGACGCTCGCCATCGAAATCGTGAATGGCGACGTCGCTCGCCTCATAGATCGATCGGGCTCCCGACGCTGCGCGCGCTTCCATCAGATCGTGAGTTACTTCAGTCTGCCCATAGACCATGACGCGACGGCCCACGAGTTCATGAAAATTGATGCGCAGCATGTCGCCGTCGAACGAAAGCTCCACGCCGTCGTGAGGAATGCCCTCTGCATCCATCCGGGCATTGACGCCGAGATCACGCAGAAGATCGACGGAACTTTGCTCGAGGACGCCAGCGCGAATGCGGCCGAGTACGTAATCGGCACTGCGCTGTTCGATGATTATCGCATCGATACCGGCTCTTTCGAGTAGCCGGCCGAGCGTGAGGCCGGCTGGGCCAGCCCCGATGATCGCAACCTGAGTGCGCATGACGATCCTCCCGGTAATGGCGGTGTGACCGCCAAATTTGCAGGGAGGATGGGCATCACGCCCAAACTTGCCAATGGACAGGCGCAACAAAGAGTTGGACTATAGCAACATGAACGCGATACCGACCTACGCCCTTTATGGCGAGAACGAAAGCAGCGGCGAGAGCTGGCTGCATTGGGAAACGATCACCTCACGCTCGCGCCTGCACGGCTTCCGCATCTCGGCGCATCGGCACGATCTGCTGCACCAGATTCTCTATTTGAGAAGCGGGCATGCCACGGTGATGCTCGACGGTGAAACTTTCGAGGTTGCCCCGCCGGCGCTGATCATCGTGCCGCCGCTCACCGTCCACAGCTTTGTCTTTTCCACCGATGTTGACGGGTTCGTGCTCACCTTCTTTGCCCAGGATGTCAAAACCGCCCTGCGCGAAATCGGTCCGGCCGCCGATGGCCTGTTGCGTCCCTGTATTCTCAAGCCGATCGAAGCGATCGTCGACGCGCAGGAGCTCTATCAGGCGGTGAAGCGGCTGGTGGCCGAGGCCGATCGCGGTGCGCCAGGGCAGGTGGCGGCACTCCGCGCGCGGCTCTCATTGCTGCTGGTGGCCGCGCACCGGCTCGATTTGGCGGCGGCGCAGCAGGCGGGTGATCACCGCGATGCCGCCGAGCGGCACGCGCACCAGTTCCTGTCGCTGGTGGACCAGCATTTTCGGGATACGCGCCGGGTCGGGTTTTATTCCGGCAAGCTCGGGATCACGCCAACCCATCTCAACCGCGTTTGCCGGCAGGTGCTGGGACTGTCGGCGCTTGCGGTGATCGAGCGGCGGGTGCTGCTCGAAGCACGGCGCTATCTTCAGTTCTCAGGGTTGAGCATAAAGGAGATTGGCATCGTGTTGGGATATCCCGATCCCGCCTATTTCAGCCGCTTCTTTTCTCAGCGCGTGGGGCAGGGGCCGCAGGCATTGCGCGATTCAATCAGTCTGCACGCGATCGGGTAACATCGCGCACGATGCGGACCAGAATATCGAGCGAAGCATTGGCCGGCGCGTCCTCGCGCGTGGTAAGTCCCACTGCGCCGCGGGTTTCGCTGGTGTCGACGGGCAGAGGCCGGAGGCGGCCAGCGGCTACATCGCGGGTGACGACGCCCTCGGAGATCACCCAGACCGCGTCCGTCTCCTCGACAAAGGCGTGGCCGAAGGAATCGGAAACGGTTTCGATCGTATGCGGCAGTTCGGCCATCCCGTGCGTGAGGAGATAGCGGTCCACATATGGCCGGATCACCGAGCCCACCGGTGGCATGAGGATGGTATAATCTCGAAGTCGGCCGAAATCGAAATGGGTATCGGTGAGCAGCGGGTGGCCGCTGCGGACGATGAAGCGGACCTGCTCCGGATAGAGATATTCGAACCTCAGGCCGCTCATCTGTTCAGGTGCAGCGAGCCTGCCGATGACCAAATCGAGCGTTCCGGTGCGCAATTGCTCGAGCAGGACCTGGTTCTCGCCCGTGACGATCCTGACCGGGCTGTCGGTGCGTTCGGAAAGGAAGCGCTGCATGGCCAGCGGCATGATGCGCGCCGATACTGTGGGGAGGGCGCCGATACGAACGGGTGGGCCGGCATTGACGCGGCTCAAACTGTCGATCCCGTTCTGGACAGCGGCGACCGAAGCGCCGGCGTGGCGCAGAAAAACCTCGCCATAATGGGTGATGCGCACGCCGCGCCCCTCCTTTTCGAGGAGCTTCTTGCCCAGAATGTCTTCAAGTTCGCGGATGGTCTTGGTGACCGCCGGCTGGGTCACGCCCATCACCTGCGCCGCGCGGCCGACGGAATTGTGGCGCGCCACCTCGATAAAGGTGTGCAGGTGACGGAAGCGGATGCGGGTTTCGATCAAGATCAACCTATGAGCTATAGGTTATCTATAAGCGCTTGAGTTTCATTTTACAAAACCATTCGGCTGCTCCACATTCGCTGCGTGGAGGATCTCCGATGGATTGCGTCCAGCTTGGCGACATCGTCGTGCACTATCGCCTGCGCCGGGCTGCTGCGGGCGCGCAGACGGTGGTTTTCATCAATTCGCTCGGCACCGACTTCAGGATCTGGGATGACGTCGTCGCCGCTCTCGACGGCGATCTTGGTATTCTGCTCTACGATAAGCGCGGTCACGGGCTTTCGAGCATCGGAAGCACGCCCTACCGGATCGCAGATCATGCCGACGATCTTGTGAGCCTTTTGGCTGCGTTGGGGATCACCGAAGCTGTTATTTGTGGGCTTTCGGTCGGCGGGCAGATTGCTCAGCAGGTCTATTTCGACCGGCCCGATCTCGTGGCCGGTTTGGTGCTGTGCGATACTGCTGCACGGATCGGCGATGCGGATTTCTGGAACAATCGTATCGATGCGATCTCCCGCAATGGGATAGAATCGGTGACCGACGGCGTCATGGAGCGCTGGTTCAGCGCCGGTTTCCGCAATTCCGGCAAGCCGGAATATCAAATCGCGAGGGCGATGTTCGAGCGGCAGCCGGTTGCCGGCTACTTGGCGACTTGTGCGGCAATCGCGGGCTTCGACCGCCGGGCCGATACCGCAAGTATCGCTGTTCCCGTGTCGGTTCTCGTGGGCGCCGAGGATGGCGCGACGCCGCCGGATCTGGTTGCCGATTTCGTCCGACAGATCCAGGCGAGCCAATTTGAAATCATTGAAGGTGCGGGGCACTTGCCCTGCATCGAAGCACCCGCACAGGTGACGGCGGCGATTGCCGCGCTGGTCGGACGGGTCGAACAGGGGAGAATGCGCGATGTCGCATCATGAAGGGCCGTCGGCGCGGCATGCGCAGGGGCTCGCCACGCGCAAGAGCGTGCTGGGTGAGGCCTACGTGGACAAAAAACAGGCCACGATGACCGATTTCGAGCGGCCCTTTCAGGAACTTATCACCGAGGCGGCATGGGGGCATGTCTGGTCACGGCCCAATTGGGACAAGCGGCAGCGGTCGATCGTGACCATTGCGTTGCTCGCCGCCCTCGGGCACTACGAGGAAATGGTCATGCATATCGAGGCGACGGCGCGAACCGGCGCAACCGAAGAGGATATCCGCGAAATCCTGCTGCATGTGGCGATCTATGCCGGCGTTCCGCACGCCAATCATGCCATGAAGCTGGCGCGGCAGGCGCTGGACAGGATCGGGAAGGGTGATGACAATGACTGAACGACTGTCCAACAGTCGGGCGGAAGCTGCCGCCTTCATGGAGCGCGATTTCAGCCAGCATCCGCCGGCGTTTACGCCCGGCTACAAATCGAGCACCCTCCGCGCGCCCAAACAGGCGCTGATCAGCTTTTCTTCGACGCTCTCGGAAAAGACCGGTCCAGCCTTTGGCCACAACATGCTGGGCGAACTCGACAACGATCTCATCGTCAACTATGCCAAGCCCGGCGAGGAAGCGATCGGGCAGCGGATCGTGGTTCACGGCCACGTGCTGGATCAGAACGCCAAGCCGGTGCCGAACGCGCTCGTCGAATTCTGGCAGGCCAATGCTGGCGGTCGTTATCGTCACAAGCGCGAGGGCTATCGCGCGCCGCTGGACCCCAATTTTGGCGGCTTTGGACGGACGCTCACCGACGAAGACGGCTATTATTGGTTCCGGACCATCAAACCGGGGCCGTACCCCTGGCCCAACGGGATCAATGACTGGCGCCCGGCTCATATCCACTTTTCGCTGTTCGGCAGCGGGTTTGCCCAGCGTCTCATCAGCCAGATGTATTTCGAGGGGGATCCGCTGATCCCGCTTTGCCCGATCGTCAACACCGTTCCCGACAAGGCCGCGATCGAACGGTTGGTCGCACGGCTGGACATGAACAATACCATCCCCATGGACCTGCGCGCCTACCGTTTCGATATCGTGCTGCGTGGCCGCCGTTCGACCTTCTTTGAAAACCGCCCGGAGGGGAATTGATGGTCAGGCTGTTCGACTATCTCAAGGAAACACCGTCACAGACCGCCGGACCCTACGTCCATATCGGGATGACCCCGAATCTCTACGACATCAACGGTGTGATCGCGGAGGATCTGGGAAAAAGCGTCGTCTCCGACGGCGTCAAAGGAGAGCGGATCACCGTCAAGGGGCGGGTGATCGATGGGGGCGGTAATCCGGTTTTCGATTGCGTGGTCGAAATCTGGCAGGCCGATGCCAATGGCATCTATAATAGTCCTTCCGAGCATCGGGCAGGCGTCGATCCCAATTTCGTCGGATGGGGCCGGCAGGCGGCAGGCGCCAATGGCGAGTTTTCCTTCGAGACTATCAAGCCCGGGGCGGTGCCGGCGCCAGGCGGTGGGTTCATGGCCCCTCATATCACGTTCTGGATCGTGGCACGCGGCATCAATATCGGGCTGATGACCCGGATGTATTTCTCCGACGAACAGGAAGCCAATGGCAAAGACCCGGTTCTCGGCAAGGCGCGCATGATCGGGCGTGAAAACACGATGATTGGTAGGCGGGACGGTGACACTGTCACTTTCGACATCTACCTTCAGGGAGAAAACGAAACCGTCTTCCTGGACGCCTGATGAGTCTTTCCCCCTTCGACCATCCCATTCTCTCCGGCCTGTTCGGTGATCCCGAACTGGCCGGCTTTCTTTCGGCAGACGCTGACGTTGCGGCCATGGCACAGTTCGAGGCGGCGCTGGCTTCGGCCCAGGCGGAATGTGGGCTCATTTCCGCCGAGGCCGCCGAAGCCATTGGTCATCTGACGGCCAATCTGGTGCTCGATATGGACCGCTTGCGCGCTGGTCTGGGGCGTGACGGCGTGGTCGTTCCCGAACTCGTTAAGCAGATGCGCGCAGCGCTGGATGAAGAAGCCGCCCAAGCTCTGCATTTCGGCGCCACGAGTCAGGACGTTATGGACACAAGCCTGATCCTGCGGCTCAAATCGATCTGCGCAATTCTTTCGGCCCGCATCGCAGCCATTGAAGGAGCGCTCGAAGCTCTCGGCGGACGCTTTGGCAAGCGGGGGCTCATGGGCCGCACCCGTATGCAGGATGCTTTGGAAATATCGGTTGCCGATCGCATTGCCGATTGGAAGGCGCCGCTTGCCCGCCACCGGGCACGGCTCGAAGAGATCAAATCGCGTCTCCTCGTTCTGCAGTATGGCGGAGCGGTGGGTACGCTCGAAAAGCTTGGAGAAGAGGGGCCGCGCGTGGTCGCCACCCTCGCTGATAAGTTGGGACTGGGAACGACTGACAAATCCTGGCACAACCAGCGCGACTCGATCGTTGAATTCGCCGCCTGGATGAGCCTCGTTTGCGGAAGTCTGGGCAAGATCGGGCAGGATATCGCGCTGCTCGCCCAAAGCGCCAATGGCGAAATCAAGCTCTCGGGAGGCGGTGGGTCTTCCGCCATGCCGCACAAATCCAATCCTGTGACCGCTGAAGTGCTCGTCGCTCTGGCCCGCTATACGGCCGGATCCAGCGGAACGATCGCACAGGCGCTGGTCCATGAACAGGAGCGTTCGGGCGCGGCGTGGACGCTGGAATGGCTGGTGCTGCCGCAGATGATCATGGCGACGGGCAGTGCGCTTCTGCTCGCCACCCGTCTGCTTTCTTCCGTGGAGTCGATCGGCAAGGATTAATCGTCCATCCGCCATGCAAGCAGCCGCATGGCATTGGCCGTCACCAGAACGGTCGCGCCGGTATCGGCCAGAATCGCTGGCCATAGGCCGGTGATCCCGAGCAGGGTCGTCACCAGGAAGACCGCCTTGAGACCGAGTGCGATGGTTATGTTCTGCTTGATATTGGCTATGGCAGAACGCGAAAGCCCGATCATTCCGGCCACACCTTCGACGCGGCTGTTGAGAATGGCGGCGTCGGCCGTTTCCAGCGCAATGTCGGTGCCTTCTCCCATGGCGATGCCCACATCGGCAGCGGCCAGGGCCGGAGCGTCATTGATGCCATCGCCCACCTTCGCAACGATATGGCCTTGGCTTTGCCACGTCTTGACGATCGCCTGCTTGTCGGCCGGTAGAAGTTCAGCATGCGCGGCGATGCCGAGATCGGCCGCCACGGCTTCTGCGGTCCGCCGATTGTCGCCGGTGAGCATGGCAGGCGTGACGCCGAGCGCTTTCAACGCCGCAACGCCGGCGGCAGCGGTCTCGCGCGGTGCGTCGCGCATGGCGATGAGTCCGGCGGCCGTTCCTTCGACCACGAGCACGGAGACGGTTTTGCCTTCTTCGTTGAGGGCCGAAATGCGGGACTGTAGCGACTTTGGAAGATCCGCTTGTTCTTCGGCGGCGCGCGGGGAGCCCAGGAATACGGCCCTGTTCCCGATTTTGCCGGTGACGCCCTTGCCGCCTATCGTTTTGGCGTCGGTGGCCGGCAAGCCGACAAGATTTACGGCTTTGGCCCGCTCGATGATTGCTAACGCCAGCGGATGGCTCGAGCCCGCTTCCAATGCCGCTGCCAAGCGCAGGACATCGTCCTCGTCGCCGTTCACCGCCATAATGTCGGTCACTACCGGTTTGCCCTGGGTCAGGGTGCCGGTCTTGTCGAAGCCGACGCGGTCGACTTTGCCCAGCGTCTCCAGCACGCCACCGCCCTTGACCAGCAGTCCGTTGCGCGCGCCCGCGGACAGGGCCGCAGCGATGGCAGCCGGGGTCGAGATCACCAGGGCACAAGGGCATCCGATCAGCAGCAGCGCCAGCGCTTTATAGATCCACTCCTCCCACGAGGCTCCAAACGCCAGGGGCGGGAAAACGGCCACCAGCAATGCAACCAGCATGATGGCGGGCGTATAGAACTTCGAAAAGCTATCGATGAACCGTTCGGTCGGCGCCTTGGCCTCCTGGGCTTCCTCGACCAGATGGATCACGCGAGCGATAGTATTGTCGGCAGCGATCGCCGTCACCGATATCCGCAGCACCGACTCGTGGTTGATGGTGCCCGCAAAGACGTTGTCTCCGACCGCCTTTGCCTTTAGCACGGATTCGCCAGTGACCGGAGCTTCGTCGATGGCGCTTTCGCCGGAGACGATCTCGCCGTCAGCCGGAATGCGATCTCCAGGCCGAACGATGACGATATCGCCGGTTGCCAACTCATCTGCCGGGATTTCGCGGGTCTGCCCGTTGTGCTCGCGCAATGCCGTGCGCGGCACCAGATCGGCAAGAGCGCGGATCGATGCTCGGGCCCGTCCAGCGGCAAGGCCTTCCAGAAGTTCTCCGACAAGAAACAGGACGACGACGACAGCGGCCTCGGCGCTGGCGCCGATGATGATGGCCCCTACCGCGGCAACGGTCATCAGGGTTTCGATGGAAAAAGGCAGCCCCAAGCGCGCCGCGGCGAAAGCACGGCCGGCAATGGGAATAAGGCCGACGAGCACTGCTGCAATGAAGCCCCATGGATGAAGGGCTGGGATGAATTGTTCCGCTGCAAAGGCGAAGGCAAGTGCAATGGCGCAGGCAAGCGTCAGCTTGGCCTTGCCGGTTTGCCACCAGGGTTGACTGTCGGGCAGTTCGCTATGGGAGGCCGGCTTTTGCGAGGGCGACATCGTATCGGGCGTCACGCGATAACCCATGCCCTCGGCGCGCCGTTGGAACTGGGCGAGATCGGCGGCCGCCACATGCTTGAGGGTTACGGTGCCACCTGTCACCGATACGGCGGCGTCGACAATGCCGCTGGTCTTTCGCGCAGCCGCCTCGATCTTGGAGGCGCAGCTGGCGCAATCCATGCCCCGGACAAGGAGGCGAGTGGTGATCAGATCTTGTGTCATCTCTTGCTCCGACTGCGATGACCACCTATCTACTTTCTCTAGCGACTAGAGGAGCAAGAGGAAAAATGCAGGCTGGAGTGCCAATCGGCCAGGCAGCGCGTGCCAGCGGTGTCAAAGTTCCCACGGTGCGGTATTACGAGCAGATCGGCTTGTTGCCCACGCCGGATCGGAGCGAGGGCAATCGACGGCTTTATGACCGCACCGATATCGACCGGCTGACCTTCATTCGCCATGCGCGCGAACTCGGCTTTGACGTCGACGCGATCCGCAGGCTCCTGGCGCTGCAGGATCATCCCAAGCAATCCTGTGCAGAGGCCGACGCCTTGGCGCGCGAGCATCTGGTCGAGGTGGATCGCCGTATTCGCAGCCTCATGGCGCTCAAATCCGAACTTGAGCGGATGGTGGAAGGCTGCGTGCACGGCAAGGTCGAGGATTGCCGCGTTATCGAAATCCTCGCCGATCATGGCGAGTGCAAATATCACGACCACGACAAGCCGCTTTCGGCGTTTGCGTAGCCTGCCGCGATGCCCCCGCCCAAGGTCGGGGTTTGAGCCTGCCTTGAGATCGGCTAAGGAGCGGCCACATATCGAATATGACCGCCGATGTTTGTATCGGCAGCATGCGGGAGAGGACTGATGACCTATGGCAAGGCACCTGCGCCGCCTGTTACGCCTCCGGCGCTGATGGCACGCAAGGGCGGCGCGCCGATCGTTTGCCTCACTGCCTATACGACGCCGATCGCCCAACTGGTCGACCGGCATTGCGATCTGGTGCTCGTGGGCGACAGCGTCGGCATGGTGCTTCATGGCTTGCCCGACACGCTCGGCGTTACGCTCGACATGATGATCATGCACGGCAAGGCGGTGCGGCGTGGGCTGAAATCGGCGCTGATGGTGGTCGACATGCCGTTCGGCACTTATGAGGAAAGCCCCGAACAGGCCTTTCGCAACGCCGCCACCCTGATGCGGGAGACGGGCTGTGGCGCCGTAAAGCTTGAAGGCGGAGCGCAGATAGCGCCCACTATCCGCTTCCTGACTCAGCGTGCCATTCCGGTTGTGGCCCATATCGGGCTCACGCCGCAATCGGTTCATACATTCGGCGGCTATAAGGTGCAGGGCCGCGGGGCCGAAAGCCAAGCTGTTCTGCGTGACGCCCAGGCAGTGGCCGAGGCAGGGGCGTTTGCCGTCGTGATCGAGAAGGTGCCCGATATTCTGGCACGTCGCATCACCGCCGATATCGACATTCCCACCATAGGCATCGGTGCTTCGGTCGCATGCGACGGGCAAATTCTGGTGGTCGACGACATGCTGGGCATGTTCGCTGATTTCAAGCCGAAATTCGTCAAGCGTTATGCCGAACTGGGCACAGAGGCCGACAAGGCCGCGGCAACCTATGCCGAGGAGGTTCGCGCCCGGCGCTTTCCCGCTGCCGAACATGTGTTCGGCGACACGCCCACCAGCGTCAAGGGCGCCTGATGAATCTCCCGATTTGCCGAACCGTTACCGATTTGCGGGCCACTGTGTCTCAGTGGCGCGCGGCCGGTGAGAAAGTCGCTGTCGTGCCCACCATGGGTGCCCTGCATGAAGGCCATCTTTCGCTGGTCCGGGCGGCGCGGGGTAGGGCGGCGCGTGTCATCGTCACCTTGTTCGTCAATCCGCGGCAATTCAACAATGCCGACGATCTCGCCAAATATCCGCGCGATGAGGAGGCGGATCGGGTTAAGCTTGCTTCGGAAAATGTGGATCTGCTGTTCGCGCCCGGTGTCGAAGAGATATATCCGGAAGGTTTCTCGACCACCGTGTCGGTTGCGGGACTGAGCGAAGGGCTTTGCGGCGCGCACCGTCCCGGCCATTTCGATGGCGTGGCGACCGTCGTCACCAAGCTGCTGCTCCAGACACAAGCCGATGTCGCCCTGTTTGGTGAAAAGGATTATCAGCAACTGAGCGTCATCCGAAGGCTGGTGCGCGATCTCGATATTCCCGTGGAGATCGTTGGGATCCCAACGGTCAGGGAGGCCGATGGACTGGCCTTGTCTTCGCGCAATGTGCGCCTGAGTGTCGAAGGGCGGCAGAAGGCTCCCGCACTGGCGGAGGCTCTAGCCACGGCCGGCATGGCCATCGAGCGCGGAGAAGACGCCGATGCCGCGATCGCCCGAGCCAAGGCTGCCATTAAACGGGCAGGATACTCCGAGGTCGAATATCTCGAACTGCGCGATGCGGAGACGCTCGAGCCGGTTTCACGGGCCGTACAGCCGGCACGGCTGCTCGTGGCGGCGTGGCTGGATGGCGTTCGGCTGATAGACAATCTCCCTGTGCTGCCGCCGAGCCACGGGTAGGGCTATTGCGCTGCTCTTTCGATATCACTCCGAGTGATCACCGGCAGCGTTATGCGGAAGCATGCACCTTCGTCTGCCTCTGACACCAGCTCCAGCGTGCCGTCCATGCGGGAGATGATTTCGCGACTGATGGGTAGCCCAAGGCCTGCGCCGGCATATGGGCCGGCTTCACCCAGACGGCCGCGATAGAATTTGTCGAAGATGCGCGGACGCTCTTCTTCGGCAATGCCAAGGCCATTGTCCTCGACCTCGATGATGTAGTTCTTGCCCTTGAAGCGCGAACGCACCTCAACCATCGGATCGATGGCCCCGTTATATTTGATGGCATTGGAAATGAGATTGATGAGCACCTGGCTCAGTCGGTCGGGATCGGCCCGGACAAGGGCGGCAGAGGCGCGCGAGCCGATCTTCAACCTGGTATTGGATTGCCGCGCCAGTGCATCGCAAACCCGTAGTGCCTGATCGAGCGATTCTTCGGCGTCGATGGGACGGTTCTCCCAAGCACGTTCGCCCCGTTCCAGCGCCGAGAGATCCAGAATCTCGTCGAGGAGCGAGGTCAGGCGCAGGCTTTCTTTGTGGATGGTCGAAACGAATTTCTGCCGCGCCTCGTCACCGAGATCTTTCTCGCTCAGCAGGATTTCCGAAAACGCCCGGATAGCGGTCATGGGGGTGCGGACCTCATGACTTACCTGGCTCAGAAATTCGTCTTTCTGAACATCCACCTTCCGCAGCTGCCGATTGGCCTGTTCGAGCTTTTCCGCGGTGGCCCGCAATTGCGTCGATGTGCGTTCCAGCTCCTGGGAATACTCGATGGCCTGCTGGGTCTCGTCGGCCATCTGCATGACCTCTTCGAGGGAAATCGCATCGCCGGAAACCACTTTCGAAAGCATGACGTGCGCCGATGCGGCGCCGATCGAACCGGCCATTTCGCGCTCCAGGCGCCGAATGAAAGCCGGGCTGGGCTCCAGCGTCGTCCAAGGCATGCGCGCCTGTTTGGCTTCTTCGGAAAACAGCGCGACGGCCCGTTCGTGACCGAGTACCCGTCGCGCGACGAGAAACAGGTCGTCGGCGGTGGCGGTCCCCCGGATGGGGTTGGTTTCCGCACTCGCGCGGCGGAAGACGTTGAGAAACAGCGTGGCCTGGACGTGCTCGAGCGCCGATTGGCTGGTGACCAGCGAGCCAACAACGAGGACTGACGTATTGAGAAACAGGCTCCAGAAAACCGCATGGGCAAGTGGATCGAGCCCGTCCAACCCGAAAAGGCCTTGCGGCCGCAGCCACAGGATCCCCCAGGGGCCATTCACCATGATGTCGGCCACAAGGCTCGAGGAGGTGGCGAACGAAGGCATGAAGCTCGCCCAAAGCCAGACCACAAAACCTATACATATCCCGGATATGGCGGCCCTTGTTGAAGCATCGCGCCAGAAGAGGCTGGCGAGAATGGCCGGCAGGAATTGCGCCACGCCGGTAAATGAGATCAGTCCGATCGGCGCCAGTGCATCCGACCCGCGGGTCAGGGAGAAATAGCCGAACCCCAGGAACAGGATGAGCATGATTGAGAGGCGTCTGGCGTTGAGGATCAGGCGCCGCACTCCCTGGCCGTCGCCTATTCCGTTCCCCGCCGTTAGCCGCAGCATGATCGGCACCACGATGTGGTTCGACACCATGATCGAAAGCGCGATGGATTCGAGGATGATCATCGAGGTCGCCGATGAGAAACCACCGACAAAGGCGAATAGCGCCAATGCATCCTGTCCCTGCGCCAATGGCAGGGTGAGCACGAACATATCCGGGTTGGAGCCTGCCGGCAGCGAACTTAGCCCGAAAAGTGCGATGGGCAGAGTAAAAAGGCTCATCGCAAGCATGTAGGCCGGGAAGGCCCAACTGGCCCACCGCAGATGTTTTTCGTCCGAGTTTTCGACCACCGTCACCTGAAACTGGCGCGGCAGGCAGATCACGGCGGCGCCGGCGAGCACGAGCATCGCCGTCCAGCGGTCGCCGAAGGTGTTGTTGGCATGGATGTCCAGCCCGGCTGCCGAGGCGTTGGTGAAGATCGCCTCCATGCCGCCGCCGATATAGACGACGAAAAAGCCGACAGCGAGAAGAGCCGTAAGCTTGACGATGGCCTCGAAGGCGATGGCGGCGACGACCCCATGATGTTGTTCCTTGGCATCGACATTGCGTGTGCCGAACAGGATGGTGAACAATGCCATGCAGGCGGCGACGCCGAACGCCAGGCCGACCTCGTCCCAGCCTTCCAGGCTTCCCCGTCCGAATTCCGAAGAGCCCGCGATTGCCTCGATCGACGAGGTTATCGCCTTGAGTTGCAAGGCGAGATAGGGGGCAATGGCGATGACGGCGAGGACGGTAATGAGCACGCCCAGGGTACTCGATTTGCCGAAACGGGAGGAGAGCAGGTCGGCGATCGATGTGATCCGCTGGTCATGACTGATGCGCACGAGGCGTCGCAGGATGAACCACCAGCCGACGAAAACGATCGTCGGACCAAGGTAGATGGTGAGATACTCAAGCCCGTTGCGCGCGGCGGTGCCTACGGCGCCATAGAAGGTCCAACTCGTGCAATAGACCGAGATCGAGAGAGTATAGACGAAGGGCGAACGCAGAAACCCGCCGGTCGTGGTGCGAGTATGCCGGTCCCCCAGATAGGCGATGACGAACAGCAGCCCCACATAGGCCACGGCAGTGGCGATCACCAGATCGGCCGTGAGCGTCATGGCCGGTCCTCACCGGGCGGCGCGGAGGGCTCGTCTGGCGGCAATACTGCTGCAAACCAGGCGGCTCCGACGACAAGGCAGAGCCAAAGCCCGAAGAGAAACACGCTTTCGATCGGAATGCCGGCTACCAGCGCATCGAACCGGAACAGCAGGATCAATGGCGGCAGATTGGCCAGCGCCCCGAACAGGGTGAAAAAGAGCGAAGCGCCTATGATCTTGCGCCGCATCGGTGCCGCTCAGTGGGCGTGGCGCAGATCGGATGGATCGCCCAGCAGGCTTCGCACCGCATCCACAACGTCGGCGTTGGAATAGGGCTTGGTAACGAACCTGTCGGCACCAAGTTCCTCGGCGATACGCCGGTCCTGCTGCTGCCCCTTTGCAGTGAGGACCAGAACCGGCAGGTCAGCCGTCGACTGATCGGCGCGGATCTGCTTGAGCACCTCGAATCCGCTGCGCTTGGGCAGCATGATGTCGAGTACGAGAACCCGTGGCTGCTGGCGCCTTACGGCGTCCATCACCGCTTCACCATCCATGACGGCACCGATGGTCCATCCCGCTCTTTTCAGAACAAAATCGAGTGCTTCAAGAATGGATGGCTCGTCTTCTGCAATGAGAATATCGATAGCCAAAACTCCCCCTCCGAGCCTCTTCCTCCGCAAGGCTCGTCATCAGATAAGCGCAATTGTGACAATTCGCCAAGCCCCGTCAGGCGATGGAGCCAGTCAGCGTGGCCTCGGTGCCCGGCGCGAACGGGGCCTCCTGCCGGCTGGGGCAATCCGCGCGTGTGCATAGCCGGCAGCTCGGCCCCACGGGCACGTCGGCGCCGGAATCGCGCAAATCGAGACCGTCGGCGTAAACGGTTCGGTCGGCGTGCAGGATATCGGTTGCAAGGAGGATCGAATGGGGCAGCGCCTGATCGGCAAAGCCCGAGGAGCGACGCGAAACCGCCTTGGCAATAAAGAGGAAGCGTGAGCCATCGGAAAACCGCACCACCTGGCGAACCAACTGGCCTGAGGAGCGGAACGCCGCATAGATGGCCCAGAGCGGGCAGGCGTGCCCCGTCTGGGGAAGCAGCAGGCCGGGCAGGGCGAAGTGTTTGGTCAGCCGCCCAGCCGGATCCGAGCGCAGGAAACCGAAGGGGACGCCCTCGGCGTCCTCTCGCCTAAGGGTCACGAGCCGGTGGGCGACCTGTTCGAAGCTGGCATTGTAGCGTTCGCTCAGCGCTTCCACGTCATAGCGCAGCGCTTCTGCATCGGACCTGAAGCGCTCATAGGGAAAAAGCACCGCCCCGGCTACGTAGGAGGAAAGATAGGCCCGCGCCAACCTGCGCGCGGTTTTCGAGGAGAGCTCGGGCGCGCCGGCGACGGTGTCCAGGACGCCGCCGCTCGTCACGTTCGCGATCAGTCTGATCATCTGGAACTGCCTGGTCGATTGCGGAACGGTATTGCGAAACCAAATCGTCCGGCGTTCCGCATTGTAGGCAAATGCCTGGCCTGACGGCGGATTTGCGGTTCGCTCGACGGTAATTCCGTGGCGTTCGCGCAAATGGTCTATGATTGTTGCCTCACTGGCCTGCTCGCCCAAATCCACCGCGATCTCGGCAGCGCGTTCTTCCAGGGACGGGAAGTAATTGCGGGCGGCAAAGATCATGTCGTCCAGCTCGCGCCGGACCGAGGCCGATCGGCTGGCGATACTGGCATGATCGAACTGGCCGATCAGGTTTTGCGCCACTGCGGTCAACCCACGCGCTTCGCGCGAAATCGATCCGACGAACCGCTCGCGCTCCTCGGAACTGAGATCCTTGATCTCATCGAGAATCTCGGCCGAGGATCGTACCGCGGTAATGCGCGAGAGAACTTGGTGCAGAAGTTGGCTGAGCAGCGGATCGGCGCGCAGGCGATTGGCATAGGCATCCGCACTCACGGCGGCAGCTGCGTAGGCCCGGTGAAGCCTGGTGATCATTTGGGCGATTTGCGGCTGGGTCGCGACAAGACTGCGGGCCTGGTCGGCACTAAGCCCGACATCGGCTAGGACCGGATCGGCAAACGCTTCGGTCAATTCGTATATAAGCCGATGTTCGGCCTCGCCGGTCAACTCCCCTATGGAGATATCGAGTTCGGCGGCGATGCGCTGGAGCAGCGTGCCACCCACCTGGCGTTTATTGGCTTCGATGAGATTGAGATAGCTCGGCGAAATGCCCACGCTACGCGCCAGCGCCGCTTGCGACCGGCGGAGTGCTTTGCGTCGGGTACTGATCCGGAGACCGATAGGTGCCCGCATGAGGCTCTGTTGTCAATTCGTTGACGAGAATACGGCGAAATATCGTCAATGATTGACAGGATTTTCTTTGAATCACAATAGCATGTTGCAGTGATGTAAACGCGCGTCGATAGTTCGAGTCGGCGGAGAGGCGTATGGAGGTATGCCTTCTCCGCATTAAAGGAGGAGATCGATGAGCGAAACGAAACGCGGAATCAGCCGCCGCCGTGTCGTCAAGACTGGCATGGCCGGCATTCTGGCTACAGGGGTCTCGCCCCTGATCCTGTCGAAGGGGGCATGGGCGCAGGAATTCTGCAACGCTCCGACGGGCGATACGGTCACGTTGGGCTTCAATGTACCGCAGACCGGTGCATATGCTGACGAAGGCGCAGATGAGCTCAAGGCTTATGAGCTGGCCGTCGAGCATCTGAACGGCGAGGGCGATGGCGGGCTTATCCCGCATTTTTCATCCAAGACGCTGACCGGCAATGGCATTTTGGGCAAGCGGGTCGAATATGTCACCGGCGATACCCAAACCCAGTCGGATCCGGCCCGTGAGTCAGCCCGCCGCATGATCGAACGCGATGGCGCCATCATGATCACCGGCGGTTCGTCCTCGGGCGTCGCGGTGGCGGTGCAGAGCCTCTGCCAGGATATGGGCATCATCTTCATGTCCGCCCTCACGCACTCGAACGACACCACCGGCAAGGACAAGCGGCGCTACGGCTTCCGCCATTTCTTCAACGCCTATCAATCCGGCGTCGGCCTGGGCCCGCAGCTCGGCGCCGCCTATGGCAATGAGCGCCGCGCCTACCACCTCACCGCCGACTACACCTGGGGCTGGACGCAGGAAGAATCGATGATCGCGGCCACCGAGGCGCTCGGATGGGAAACCGTCGAAACCGTACGTACGCCTGTGGGGGCAGGGGATTTCAGCCAGTATATCACGCCGGTCCTCAATTCGGGCGCCGACGTCCTCATCCTCAATCACTACGGCTTCGATGGCGTCAACTCGATCACCCAGGCTACCCAGTTTGGCCTGCGTGACCGGCAGGCGAACGGACAGAACTTCGAGATCGTCCTGCCGCTCGTCTCCGACCTCATGGCCGCCGGTGCCGGCACCGCGATCCAGGGCGTCTATGGCACCTCGAACTGGTATTGGAGCCTGGGGGACGAGGCATCGAAAGCCTTTACCGCCTCCTTCGGTGCAAAGTGGGGTTCGCCGCCCAGCCAGGCGGCCCACACATCGTATGTCCAGACGCTGCTTTATGCCGACGCCGTAGAGCGGGCAGGGACCTTCTATCCCCCGGAAGTCATCCGAGCGCTCGAGGATTTCGAGTTCGACGGCATGGGCAATGGCCCCACACTCTACCGTGGCGCCGATCACCAGTGCTTCAAGGATGTGCTGGTCGTGCAGGGCAAGGAGACCCCGGCCAACGAGTTCGACCTTCTGGAGGTGGTCAACACCGCTTCGCGTGACTCGGTGACCTACGACCCGTCGATCTTCGGCGGCGAGTTGGGCCCCTACGAACCCAACATGTGCGCGTGAGACCGGTCTAGCCGGACAAGCAAAGTGCCCGGCCGCGAAAGTGGCCGGGCCAACAGGTACATCTGGAGCCACCTCGATGGATGCGATTCTTGCGCAATTGCTCAATGGGCTGGACAAGGGCGGGGCGTATGCCCTGATCGCCTTGGGCCTCACCTTGGTTTTCGGAACGCTTGGGGTGGTCAATTTCGCCCATGGCGCGCTCTTTATGCTCGGCGCCTTCTGCGCCGTGGCCTTTCGGGCGCTGATCACCATGGAAAGCGTGACGATCGATGAAACCCAGCTTTCTCCTTGGGGTACGCCGCTCGAAGTGCGTACGCCCCTAGCCGAAACTTGGTTCGGTGAATGGGGGGCTGTTCTGGTCGACTATTCGGTGCCGCTGTCGATCCTTCTCGCCATTCCGGTCATGCTGGTCATCGGGGTCGCGATGGAGCGCGGACTCATCAAGCATTTCTATAAGCGTCCTCACGCCGAGCAGATATTGGTGACCTTCGGTCTCGCTATTGTTTTGCAGGAACTGGTCAAAACCTTCTTTGGTCCCAATCCCTGGCCGCAGCCGATCCCTTCCGATTTTCGCGGCGCTGCCGATGTCGGCGCGCTGTTCGGCCTTCAGGCTGGCGCTGTGACCTATCCCCTCTGGCGTCTGGTTTATCTCGGCTTTTCGCTCGCAGTCATCGGGGCCGTCTTCGCCTTCCTGCGGTTCACCACTTTCGGCATGGTGGTGCGTGCCGGCATGGCCGACCGCGAAACAGTCGGACTGCTCGGCGTCAATATAGACAGGCGCTTCACCATCATGTTCGGGATCGCAGCGGTCGTCGCAGGGCTGGCTGGTGTGATGTACACGCCGCTCCTGCCGCCCAACTACCATCTGGGCATGGACTTTCTGGTGCTGTCCTTCGTGGTTGTGGTCGTAGGCGGAATGGGTTCGCTGCCGGGTGCCGTCGCCGCGGGCTTCCTTCTCGGCATCCTGCAATCCTTCGCGTCGATGACCGAGATCAAGGCGATCATTCCCGGTATCGATCAGATCATCATCTATGCGATTGCAGTCGTAATCCTTCTGGTCCGCCCCCGAGGCCTCATGGGCCGGCGCGGCATGATGGAGGCCTGAGCTATGAACTTCTTTCGGCTTCCAAAAAACGAATACGTCACCTTCGCGGTCTTTTCGCTGGTGGTTCTCACCATGCCGTTCTGGCTGCAGCCGCTCGGCGCCGCATATCCCGGCCTGATGCAGCAGTTCACGATCTTTGCGATCTTTGCCGTAGGCTTCAACATTCTCTTCGGGCTGACCGGCTATCTCAGCTTCGGCCACGCCGCGTTCCTCGGGGTGGGGTCCTACACAGCCGTCTGGTCGTTCAAGCTGCTGTCGATGGACGTCATCCCGGCGCTGTTTTTTGCCATCGTCATGGCGGCTGTCTTCGCGCTGGTCATAGGTTACGTCTCGCTGCGGCGCTCGGGCATCTATTTCTCGATCTTGACGCTGGCCTTCGCGCAGATGAGCTACAATCTCGCCTATTCGGTCCTCACGCCCATCACGAATGGTGAAACAGCGCTGCAGCTTGCAAGTTCGGATCCCCGCGTTCTGGACAATCTGTTTTCCCTTGGTGTTTCGGGCCGTATTCCCTCGCCAAGCCTCTTTGGCAATGCCCTTGGCGGCATCCATGGTTTCTATCTCTGCGCCGTCATCCTGCTGATCGCCTTCTTTGTCGCCCAGAAGATCTTCACTTCTCCATTCGGCATGATGCTGCGGGCCGTCAAATCCAATCAGACCCGCATGGCCTATACTGGATTCAACACCCGCCCTTATACGCTGGCCGCCTTCGTCATCTCCGGCATGTATGCCGGCCTCGCCGGAGGTCTACTTGCGGTCACCGATCCTTTGGCCGGCGCAGAGCGCATGCAGTGGACCGCCTCGGGCGAGGTAGTGCTGATGACCATTCTCGGCGGCGTGGGCACGTTGATCGGCCCGGTCATCGGCGCTTGGATCATCAAATACATGGAAAACATCTTCTCGGCCTTCAACGAGCGCCTGCTGCACTATGTGTTCTCGTGGCTGCCGGATGGTGTCGAAGACGTCTGGGTTGCGATTGCGTCCAAGTTCGTGGGCGAGGGGTGGCACCTGACGCAAGGGCTCGTCTTCGTCCTCGTGGTCGTGTTCCTGCCCGGCGGCATCATGGAAGGCGTGCGCCGTATCCGGACGATGTTCGCCAACCGGCGGAGCGAAGCCACGCGCTCCGCCCTCAGCACCTCTGCGGCCGAATAGGAGACCTGCCATGGAAACCAGGGATAACGTCGTTCTGCACGTTGCCGATGTCCATAAGAACTTCGGCGGTTTGCATGCTCTTTCCGATATCGACCTGCAGGTGGAGGAGGGCAAGACGCACGCGATCATCGGGCCCAACGGCGCCGGCAAATCGACGCTGCTCAATGTGGTGATCGGGCGCATCCCGCCCACCAGCGGCGCCGTGGTGTTCGATGGGGTGGTGCTGACAGGCAAGAAGCCGCACGAGATCAACCAGCTCGGCGTGAGCCGCGTCTTTCAGACGCCAGAAATCTTCGCCGATCTGCCCGTGCTCCAGAACGTCATGACACCGGCGTTTGCCCGGCGGGACGGTGCTTTCAAGATCAATCTCGCCACTCCGCTTGAACGAGAAACGGCGCTGCGCGAGGAAGCCGAAGCCATGCTCGAGGACGTGGGCCTGATCGATAGGCGCAACGTCAACGCGGGTTCGCTCTCGCGTGGTGACAAGCGGCGGCTCGAACTCGCCATGTGCCTTATCCAAAAGCCGCGCCTCCTGTTGCTCGATGAGCCGACAGCAGGGATGAGCCGTCACGACACCAACACCACCATCGAACTCCTAAAGAAGATCAAGAGCCGCGGGATGACCAAGGTCATCATCGAGCACGACATGCATGTGGTGTTCTCTTTGGCCGACAAGATCTCCGTTTTGGCCGGCGGCCGCATCATCGCCGAAGGGCTGCCCTCGGAGGTTCGCGGCGATCCCCGCGTGCAGGAAGCCTATCTGGGAGGAGCGCACTGATGAACGCCGTATCCACCATCCAGCGCGATGCCGCCTCTCAACCGCAAGCGGCCACGCCGTTTTTCTCGGTCGATGATATCCACTCATACTACGGCGAGAGCTACATCGTTCAGGGCGTGAGCTTTGATATCGCGCATGGCGAAATCCTCGCCCTGCTTGGCCGCAACGGGGCCGGCAAGAGTTCCACCCTGCGTACCATCGCCCGGCTCGACAGCCCTATGCTGCATCGAGGAGAAATCTGGCTCGACGGTCAGCCGCTCCATAAACTCAAGGCGTTCGAAGCCGCAAGGGCGGGCGTCCAGCTCGTCCCTGAGGACCGGCGCATCATCCAGGGATTGACGGTCGAAGAAAACCTCACGCTGGCGCAGGTTTCGCCCGGCATGGGCTGGGATCTCGACCGCATCTACGGGCACTTCCCGCGTCTTGCCGAACGTCGCCGTCAGGAGGGAACGACGCTGTCGGGAGGTGAGCAGCAAATGCTGGCCATCGCCCGCGCCCTGGCGCGCGATCTCAAGCTGCTTCTGCTCGACGAGCCCTATGAGGGTCTTGCTCCAGTTATCGTCCAGGAAATCGAGACCATTCTGCACGAGATCAAGGAGCTGGGTATCACCACGATCATCGTCGAGCAAAATGCTGTCGCAGCCCTCAAGCTTGCCGATCGCGCGGTGATCCTCGACACCGGCGAGGTCGCATTCTCCGGAACCGCACGCGAAGTGCTCGACAATGCCGAGCTGCGCCACGAATACCTAGCGATCTAGGATGTTGCCATGAACAGCCAAGCCCCGGTCACGCGCCATACGCGCCTCACACCCCGGCAGTTCAACGACAAATATGCGGCCTCGCTCGCCGATCCCGAAGCCTTCTGGCGGGAGGAGGGACAGCGCCTCGACTGGATCAAGCCGTATTCGAGGGTCAAGAACACCAGCTACGCCTATCCCGAAGTCTCGATCAAATGGTTCGAGGACGGCATCCTCAACGTGTCGGCCAATTGCATCGACAGACATCTGGCGACCAATGCCGATAAGATTGCGCTTATATTCGAGCCGGATGATCTAAATGATCCCGCCCGGCGCATAACGTTCCAAGAGCTTCATGACGAGGTGTGTCGCTTCGCCAACGTTCTCAGATCCCTTGGTGTTGAGAAGGGGGACCGCGTCACCATCTACCTGCCGATGATCCCCGCCGCCGCCTATGCCATGCTCGCTTGCGCGCGCATTGGGGCGGTGCATTCGGTGGTGTTCGGCGGGTTCTCGCCGGACGCTTTGGCCGGCCGGATCAATGATTGCGACAGTCGCGTCGTCATCACTGCGGATGAAGGTCGCCGGGCGGGCAAGGCCGTGCCGTTGAAGGCCAATGTCGATACCGCGCTCCAGGATTGTCCGGGCGTCGAAAAGGTGATCGTGGTGGAAAACACCGGCAACGCCGTCGCAATGAAGGGATTGCGCGATATCTGGTGGCACGAAGCTGCCGCGGGCGTCGCGCCGTTCTGCGAACCTGAGCCTATGAACGCAGAAGACCCGCTGTTCATCCTCTATACTTCCGGTTCGACGGGTAGGCCGAAGGGCGTGCTCCACACCACCGGCGGCTACCTGGTCTGGGCATCGCTGACCCATGAGATGATCTTCGATCCTCGTCCAGACGAGGTCTATTGGTGCACGGCAGACGTGGGCTGGGTCACCGGCCACACCTATGCGGTCTATGGCCCGCTTGCCAACGGCGTCACCTCACTGTTGTTCGAAGGCGTGCCCAACTGGCCCGATTGTTCCCGCTTCTGGCAGGTGGTCGATCGGCACAAGGTCGCCATCTTCTATACCGCACCCACCGCTATCCGCGCACTGATGGGCGCCGGGGTGGAGTATGTCGAAAAAGCCGATCTCTCATCCCTGCGTCTGATCGGAACAGTGGGCGAGCCGATCAATCCCGAAGCCTGGCAGTGGTACAACAAGAACATCGGCAAGGAGCGCTGCGAGATTGTCGATACCTGGTGGCAAACCGAAACTGGCGGGGCGATGATTACGCCACTGCCGGGCGTCGTTCCCACAAAGCCCGGCTCCGCGACATTGCCGTTTTTCGGGGTCAAGCCTGTGGTGCTCACCGCCGAGGGCGTGGAAATCGCAGAGATCAAGGCCGAGGGCGTTCTTGCCATCGCCGATAGCTGGCCGGGGCAGGCGCGTACCATCTGGGGTGATCATGACCGGTTCGTCGAGACATATTTCTCGACCTACAAGGGGCTCTACTTTACCGGCGATGGCGTCCGTCGCGACGAAGATGGGTATTACTGGATCACGGGTCGCGTGGACGATGTCCTCAACGTCTCCGGCCATCGCCTGGGAACCGCCGAGATCGAAAGCGCGCTCGTCGCTCATCCAAAGGTCTCCGAGGCGGCGGTCGTGGGTTATCCGCACGAAATCAAAGGCCAGGGAATCTATTGCTATGTCACCCTCATGGCGGGGGAAGAGGAAGATTCCGAGCTCGGCAGCGAACTGAGGAACTGGGTCCGCAAGGAAATCGGCCCGATCGCTTCGCCCGACCTCATCCAATTCGCTCCGGGGCTGCCCAAGACCCGCTCCGGCAAGATCATGCGCCGCATCCTGCGCAAGATCGCAGAAGATGACTTTTCATCGCTGGGCGACACCTCAACTCTCGCCGATCCGGGCGTCGTGGACAATCTCATCGAGAACAGGCTGCACCGATCGGACCGTTGACCTGGAATTTGGGGTTTAGGACTTTCGTTGGTCTGGACGCTTGCCGCACACGCACATAAGCAGGTCTTGAACAGACCTGGAGATGGATCGTGGCGCGCAAGACTCTCGAAACCTGGATCGCTGACAGCAAGCTCGACGCCCCAATCGCCGTGATTTTTGCGATGGCCGCCGATTGCGCCATAGAGATCGCCGTCGCTCTGCGGATGGCTTCGGCTGCCGGGGATACGGGCACGGCCCAGGCCGTGAACGTCCAGGGCGAGGTTCAGAAAAAGCTCGACGTGGTTGCCAACGATATCTTCCTGCGCCGTGGCAGGGCCACCGGTGTTCTGGCGGCAATGGTCTCGGAAGAGCTCGATGAAATCGAGCTCGTTGAAAATGCCCGGAATGCACGTCACGCCCTGGTCTTCGACCCGCTCGACGGGTCCTCCAACCTCGAAATCAATGGCGCGGTGGGGTCGATCTTTTCGGTTCTCGACCTGGGCAAAAGCGAAAACGTCGAAACCGATGATGTCTTGCAGCCCGGCAGCAGGCAGGTTGCCGCCGGCTACGTGCTCTACGGGCCCGCAACGCTTCTGGTGCTCACGACCGGCCGTTCCGTCTCGATCTTCAGCCTCGATGAAGCCAGCGCCAGCTTCGTTCTCGTCAACGAGAAAGTCGAAATTCCTGCCGAGAGCGCCGAATTCGCCATCAACGCGTCGCGCCAGTCGCGCTGGTATCCGGCGACCCGTGGCTTCATCGACGCCTGCATCGCCGGCAAATCAGGACCGTTCGGCAAGAGTTACAACATGCGCTGGTGCGCTGCCATGGTTGCCGATCTCCACCGCATCCTGTGCCGGGGCGGCGTGTTTCTCTATCCGGAAGACGAGGACACCAAGGCCAAGGGCGGTCGTTTGCGGCTGCTCTATGAGGCTAACCCGATGAGCATGATCATCGAGGCGGCGGGCGGCGCGTCCACGACCGGAACCGAGCGCATCCTGGATGTCGTTCCGACCAGCCTTCACCAGCGCATCGGCATCATCATCGGATCGCGTGACGAGGTCGAGCGCGCCAAGTCCTTCTATTAACGACAGGTAAACCTTTCCGCATCGTTTTGCGGCAACTGCGTAAGTTTACTGAAAATCCATTCGGCTAATGTCTAGCTCGCGAGTGGCCGGCTTGCCGCCGGTTTGCCAAGGGGCGACACGGGCATGGGACGCAGCTTTTTCGATTTGCTTCGGCGCGAGGATGGCGTCGTCGCGGTGATTTTCGCCGTGATGGCGATTCCCTTCATCGCGATGGCCGGCTGGGCCGTTGACTATGTGCGGCTGCAGCACGTGAAGGATTTCCTGCAGGCAGAAGCAGATTCGGCTGCGCTGAGTGCCCTGCATGATGAGGTGAACTGGTCGGACGTTCGCACGGCCATGCTGGCTGAGGTAGGACGCAGCTACAAGGGCGACTGGGCGCGCCAAATCGACGTCAGAGGGCAGTGGCTGAGTGGAGTCGACTTTGAAGTCGTTGCTGAGGCTGACGTTCCGCTTGCATTCGTGAAGTTGATTCCCGGTGTGGGAGAAACTCAGCACGTCACCGCAACTGCGGTCGCGCGCGTTTCTGAGCCCGAGCTACGCTATAGTCCACCCGAATTTGCCGCGCTCGAATTCGAAGCCTGGGATTTCAATAGGCTGTGGCTCTACTGCTTCTGGCCCGACCGGCCACTTAATGACCCTACACAGCCCAGACGCACTCAGATGGTGCCCATAGCCGACAATGGTGGGTCGGAATTTATTCCCGATGCCGGCAATCCGCTCGAAGATGATAATCCCATCCAGGATGCGCTTCTCCGTTCGTCATATGAGATGCGAACATCACTCGGCGTCGAATACCTGGATTCTCAGGAACAGGGGATTTGGCGGCAGATTAAGAGCGGTAGCATTGGCGAACGCAAATACACCTATCTCATGCCCCAGTGTCCAGCAGGTTCTCATCTGAGTTTGCGGTTGGAAAACGTGTACAACGCGCTCCAAGACGTTCGGGAAAAGAAAATTACCTCTGCTCGATGGGACAGCGGTGGAACGCGCAATAACTACTATACTGATACGATTTCCGAGCGCGGGGTTGCCGATCAGCATACTGGACTTGGCTCACGCAATATTCTTGAAACCATAGTCTGTGAGAGGCGAGAAGAGTGCGTAACGGAAGACGACCGCCCCGGCACCCTTATTCCGCCGCGGCAAACCAACAGAAATCCGCAACGGGCAACCGCCGGCTGTAGCAATGGCCAATACATGTACTACGGCTGGGAAGATCGCATCAGCGGATCGGATCGCGACTACGATGACATTCGCGTTGTCATGGCATGCCCTGAAGAGGTCCGAAGCGGCGAGCGGAACGCTCGCCTGCTGAGTTGATGCATTCATTGCATTCATTGTAGGCAAGGCGGTAGTTCCTTTAAAAACCACTTGTCTCCCCGCGCCCAACCGGGTAAACGCCCCGGCAGTTCTAACTCTTGAATGTATGGTTGTGAGCAATGGGCAAGGAAAAATTCAGCCGCAGTAAGCCGCACGTGAACATTGGCACGATTGGTCACGTTGACCATGGCAAGACGTCTTTGACGGCAGCGATCACCAAGGTTCTGGCCGAGTCGGGTGGTGCGACGTTCACCTCGTATGACAACATCGACAAGGCGCCCGAAGAAAAGGCGCGCGGCATCACGATCTCGACCTCGCACGTCGAGTACGAGACCGCGAACCGGCACTATGCTCACGTGGACTGCCCCGGCCACGCCGACTATGTGAAGAACATGATCACCGGCGCGGCGCAGATGGACGGCGCGATCTTGGTGGTTTCGGCCGCTGACGGCCCGATGCCGCAGACCCGCGAGCACATCCTTCTGGCCCGCCAGGTCGGCGTGCCGGCGCTTGTGGTGTTCCTCAACAAGGTCGACCAGGTCGACGACGAGGAACTGCTTGAGCTGGTCGAGCTCGAGGTGCGCGAGCTGCTCTCCTCGTACGAATTCCCCGGTGACGACATTCCGATCACCAAGGGCTCGGCGCTGATGGCTCTTGAAGACAAGCGCCCCGAGATCGGCCGCGATGCGGTTCTGGCGCTGATGGAAACCGTCGATGCCTACATCCCGACCCCCGAGCGTCCGAAGGATCAGCCCTTCCTGATGCCGGTGGAAGACGTGTTCTCGATCTCGGGCCGCGGCACTGTTGTGACCGGCCGTGTCGAGCGTGGCGTGATCAAGGTTGGCGAGGAAGTCGAGATCGTCGGCATCAAGCCGACCCAGAAGACGACGGTGACCGGCGTCGAGATGTTCCGCAAGCTGCTCGATTCGGGTGAAGCTGGCGACAATATCGGCGCGCTGATCCGCGGTATCGACCGCAACCAGGTTGAGCGCGGCCAGGTGCTGTGCAAGCCCGGTTCGGTGACCCCGCACACCAAGTTCGAAGCCGAGGTCTATATCCTGACCAAGGAAGAGGGCGGCCGTCACACCCCGTTCTTCACCAACTACCGTCCGCAGTTCTACTTCCGGACCACTGACGTGACCGGTGTGGTGACGCTCAATGACGGTGTCGAGATGGTGATGCCGGGCGACAACGTGAAGATCAATGTCGAGCTGATCGTTCCGATCGCCATGGACGAAAAGCTGCGCTTCGCCATCCGCGAAGGCGGCCGCACCGTCGGGTCGGGCGTCGTCTCCAAAATCGTCGCTTAATCGGCGGCAAACGGTTTGAACGGAAAGGGCGGCCTCGGCCGCCCTTTCTTTTTGTCCTTTTCGTCATCGATGGGACTTGCCACTGACCAGCTTTGCCATTAGACACGCCATCGACCTGTTCCACAGGTTCATACCGCGCCCTTGGTGGCGCTGCAGGGGTGTAGCTCAGTTGGTAGAGCATCGGTCTCCAAAACCGAGGGCCGGGGGTTCGAGTCCCTCCGCCCCTGCCATTTTCCTTCCAGTTTGAATCGCCTAAGCCGCCGCTCTACTCTGGGCGCTTGAACAGGCCCACATAGGTCGCCTTGCCGAGGATGTGCCCGTCCATGGCTTCCAGAACCGCCCTGCGGTTCTCGAATGGATCTTCGACCGGTTCGACATCCAGGCTGGTGTCGAGAGCATAGAGCTCGAACACGTAGTGGTGCAGGGGCCCCGCCGCCGGAGCGCCAGGGCCGCGATAGACCGGGCCGGTGGCGCTGGTCTGATAGCTGCCGTCCTCCAATTGCTCGCCACGCTCAACGCCTTCCGGGAGCATTGTGGTATCGGCCGGAATGTTCCAGACCAGCCAGTGAAGCTGATCTTCCAGCGTCATGTCGCGGACAACGTCGATGTCGTGCATATAGAGCACAAAGCTCTCAGTGCCCTCGGGCGGGTTCTCCCAGGAGATCTCAGGGGAGGTGCCTTCTCCCTCAGCGACCCCATCGGCGGCTTGGGAGAAATCAACGGGAATTTCTCCTCCGTCCTCGAAACCGGGAATGGATAGTACGAAGGGCGGAGGTGCTTGGGTGTCCTGCGCCGGTGCTCCCGCCGCTCCGGCGGTCATCAGGGTGATGCTCAGGAATGAGCTCAGAAATATGCTGCGCATTCTGTATCTCCATCGTGAGTTCAACGGTCCCCCGCCGAGGAGTACAATTCATGCGCCAAATGGGGTCAACGCCGCCTCCGGCAAAAACCGGTCGGCTAAGCAATTATAGTATTTTACGTTTTTTCCCCGAGGACAAAGGAGGAGCGCGGTAGGGCCGGCTCCTCCTAATAACTTCAGGCCGCGAATGGACCGGGATCGTCCTCATCCGCATTCGTCCTCGCAAGCGCTTTACCGGGATCGTTGAAGACGGCGATCACCTGGAGTTGACGCTCCTGTCCATCCCGGGCTGTCCAGCCGATCGATTGGCCAGGGCTCAGGCCCAGAAGCGCTGTCCCGATAGGGGTGAGTACCGAAATGGCGCCCGAAGCGATATCCGCTTCGGCAGGAAGAACCAGGCGCACGGTACGCGTGCCTTCGTCACTGATGGCGTAGCTCACCGTCGATCCCATGCGCACGATGTTGGCGGGGATCGGATCGGCGATGGTCGCGCGTTCGAGTTCGCTCATCAAATCTTCGGCGGTTTCTCCGTGCCCGGCAGAGGCGAGGCGGCTGAGAAGTTCGAAATCGTCCTGGCTAACCAGGATGGCGGGCAATTGCCCGTGAGGTGCAAACAAGCTCATTGTTCACTCCATGAGTTATCGACCGCTCAAGCGGTCGTGAGAATCAAAATAGGGGAAGCGTCTGTTGATCCGACTTGATCGGAGGCATGACCCTAAGGTCATGCGACGCAAAGCATGACCTTAGGGTAGCGATCCCATCATGAGATGGCCGCGGCGGAGGCTGTCGAAGGAAAGGTCCGCAAGCTTTGTCATGGGGCTAAAGGTAAGCTGCCCGAAAACAAAGTCAATGGTATGTGTCGGCGCGAAGGGTTGCGATCGGCCCCGGATCTTCCTAAATGAAGAGCCTGTTTCCCTTTTAGTCGTGGAGCCTTCATGGCCAAGCCCGTCCATTCGATGATCCGTGTCCTCGATGAAGAGCGTTCGGTTGATTTCTATCGCCGCGCCTTTGGGCTCGAGGTTCGTGACCGGCTGGAATTCGAGGGCTTTGCGCTTGTCTATCTTCGCCATCCGACGGAATCCGAATTCGAGGTAGAGCTCACCGTCAACTTCGATCGCACCGAGCCCTACCAGTTGGGCGATGGCTATGGTCATCTGGCGGTGACGGTCGAGGATCTGGAAGCCGAGCATGCCCGCTTCAGGAAAGAGGGGCTCGACGTCGGCGATCTCAAGGACTTTCCTTATAAGGGGCAGCCCTTCGCACGCTTCTTTTTCGCCACCGACCCCGATGGATATAAGATCGAGGTTATACAACGCGGCGGCAGGTTTGTTTGACAGCCTCATGGCCGGGCCAAAAAAGATGGTGCGAGGACTTGCGTTCGCACGCTGCAACGTCTAGATAGGCCACTCTTGGCCGTGCGACTCCTACTCGCGCGGCAATTGCTTATGGACTAAAAAGCCCCAGATTTAACACCAGGTATCGAGCGGTATATGGCCCGAACTAATCCTTTTACGTTCTTTCAGCAGGTGCGTTCGGAAGTCGCCAAGGTCGTTTGGCCGACCCGGAACGAGACGCTGATCTCCACCGTGATGGTGCTGGCCATGGTGATCTTCGCGAGCCTTTTCTTTCTGGCCGCCGATCAGATCATTCAGTTCTTTGTCGGGTTAATTCTGTCCATTCGCTAAGGCGAAGCGGCGGATCAGGAGCGTAACAGCAGTATGGCCAAGCGTTGGTACATCGTTCAGGCGTATTCGAACTTCGAGCGCAAGGTTGCCGAGGACATCAAGCAGAAGGTTGTCTCCAACGGCCTTGATCATTTGTTCGACGATGTGCTGGTGCCGACCGAAAAGGTCACCGAAGTGCGTCGCGGCCGCAAGGTAGACGCCGAGCGTAAGTTTTTCCCTGGCTATGTGTTGGTCAAGATGGAGCTCACTGACGAGACGTTCCATCTGATCAAGAACACGCCAAAGGTCACCGGGTTTCTTGGCGCGGATAACAAGCCGCAGCCGATCTCGGAACGCGAGGCAATGAGCATCCTGCAGCAGGTGCAGGAGGGTGTCGATCGTCCCAAGCCGTCCGTCAGCTTCGAGGTTGGCGAGAATGTGCGTGTGTCCGATGGCCCGTTCGCGAGCTTTTCGGGCGTCGTCGAGGAAGTGGACGAAGAGCGTTCGCGCCTCAAGGTCGAGGTTTCGATTTTCGGTCGGCCCACGCCGGTCGAGCTGGAATACGGTCAGGTCGAGAAGGTCTAGGCCGTTCAGTCTCCCTGGGGAGACTAAACTGTGTGGGAGAGGGCGGCGGTTGCCATCTGCTGGGTAAACCTCGAACCACACCGTCACCAAATGGCCGCTTTGGCGGCGTATTGAAAGGAACGACAGATGGCAAAGAAGATTACAGGCTACATCAAGTTGCAGGTGCCTGCCGGCTCTGCGACCCCGTCGCCCCCGATCGGCCCGGCCCTCGGCCAGCGCGGTCTCAACATCATGGAATTCTGCAAGGCCTTCAACGCCGCTACGCAGGAAATGGAAAAGGGTGCTCCGATTCCGGTCGTGATCACCGCTTTCGCCGACAAGAGCTTCACCTTCGAAATGAAGCTGCCCCCGGTCACCTACTTCATCAAGAAGGCGATCAATCTCAAGTCCGGCTCCAAGAAGCCGGGTCACGACAGCGCTGGCAAGCTCACTGAAGCCCAGGTGCGCGAGATTGCCGAAAAGAAGATGAAGGACCTCAACGCGGATACCGTCGAAGCCGCGATGAGCATGGTTGCTGGTTCCGCCCGTTCCATGGGCCTGCAGGTCGAGGGTTAAGGGTTATGAGCAAGCTCGCAAAGCGCACGAAGTCCATTCGCGAAGGCATTGACCGCAAGAAGCTTTATGGCGTCGATGAGGCCATCAAGATGGTCAAGGAACGCGCTACGGCCAAGTTCGACGAAACCGTCGAAGTCGCCTTGAACCTGGGCGTTGATCCGCGTCACGCCGACCAGATGGTCCGCGGCGTCGTCAACCTTCCCAATGGCACGGGCAAGACCGTCCGCGTCGCCGTGTTCGCCAAGGATGCCAAGGCTGAGGAAGCCAAGGCCGCCGGTGCCGATATCGTGGGCGCCGACGATCTGGCTGCCGACATTCAGGCTGGCAAGATCGATTTCGATCGCTGCATCGCCACTCCGGACATGATGCCGCTGGTCGGTCGCCTCGGTAAGATTCTGGGCCCGCGCAACCTCATGCCGAACCCCAAGGTCGGCACCGTGACCCCCGACGTCGCCGGCGCCGTCAAGGCTGCCAAGGGCGGTGCCGTGGAGTTCCGCGTGGAAAAGGCCGGCATTATTCATGCCGGCGTGGGCAAGGCCTCGTTCACCGAAGCTCAGCTCGTCGAAAACATCAAGGCGCTTGCTGACGCCGTGACCAAGGCCAAGCCCTCGGGCGCCAAGGGCACCTACGTCAAGCGCGTCGCGGTTTCCTCGACCATGGGCGCCGGCGTCCATGTCGATCCCTCGTCGGTCCTCTAAGGCTGATCGAGAAACCAGTTTCGGGCGGTTCCGGCCGCCCGGGATGCCGGGAAGGGCGAAATCCCTTTCCGGTAAAGTCCTGTCCGAGACTGCGTGGTGATGGCGGCTTGCCATCCTAAGCGCCGGGGGCTCCCTGCAGCCACCAATAGATGGGGTGACGACCCGGACGAGATTTCCGCAATGCGGCTCGTTTTGGTTTGAACCGAACCGGTCCCTGGGGCGTGCCCCTCGATTGGTTTACAGGCACTGCACCGCTGCCCGATGGGTGGCTTATTGCAACGGGTTCGATCCATGAGGGATCGGGCCTAACTCGTGGAGAGTAGCAGTGGATAGAGCGGAAAAAGCTGAGGTCGTCTCCTCGCTCCAGCAGGCGTTTGCCGGCTCGGGCGCGGTTGTCGTCGCTCACTATGCCGGTCTGTCGGTGTCTGACTTCGAAAAGCTGCGTGTGCAGATGAAGCAGGCCGGTGGACAGGTTAAGGTCGCAAAGAACCGCCTTGCCAAGCTCGCTCTTAAGGAAACCGAAATCGCGGATTTCTCGGGTCTTCTGACTGGCCCGACGGTCCTTGCCTATTCGGAAGATCCCATCACGGCACCTCGTGTTGCCAAGAAGTTCGCCGACTCGAACTCCAAGTTCGTGATCCTCGGCGGCGCCATGGGTTCGACCGAGCTCGACGCCGAAGGCGTCAAGGCTCTGGCCGATCTGCCTTCGCTGGACGAACTGCGCGCAAAGCTCGCCGGTCTGCTCACGCAGCCTGCGGCCCAGATCGCACGTCTGGTCAAGGAACCGAGCGCATCCGTCGCTCGCGTTATCTCCGCTTATTCGGAAAAGGGCGCTGCATAAGGCGGCGCGATCATCCACGGTTCAAACTGAAACCAAGTACCCAAAGAAAAGGCTGATCAAATGGCTGATCTTGCAAAGCTCGTAGACGATTTGTCTGCACTGACCGTCCTGGAAGCTTCCGAGCTCTCCAAGATGCTTGAAGAGAAGTGGGGCGTTTCCGCCGCCGCTCCTGTTGCCGTTGCTGCTGCTGGTGGCGCTGCCGCCGGTGCCGCTCCGGCTGAAGAAAAGGACGAGTTCGACGTTGTCCTGACGTCGGCTGGTGACCAGAAGATCAACGTCATCAAGGAAGTCCGTGGCATCACCGGCCTCGGCCTCAAGGAAGCCAAGGACCTCGTCGAAGGCGCTCCCAAGGCTGTCAAGGAAGGTGTCAACAAGGCGGAAGCCGAAGACATCAAGGCAAAGCTCGAGGCCGCCGGCGCCAAGGTCGAACTCAAGTAAGTTCGTCTTTCGAGACGTTTTTCGGGATGGCCCACGGGCCATCCCGTTCCCGCTTCCGGAGTATGATGGAAGCGGACGCCACCCTGCTTAGAAGGGCAGGGCGGAAGTTGCGGAACAGGCGGTGATCCCGGCAAGGCCACTATCGGCCGGTATGAGATCCGCCAGACAACATAATGTCAGAAAGGGCACCTGTTCAAAGAACCGACGGCTGATTGTCGATTCTTTGAACAGTTGCCTCCGAGACGCTTCAAACGAGAGGAAACGGGTACATGGCTACCACGTTCAACGGGCGCCGCAAGGTGCGCAAGTCCTTTGGGTCCATTCGTGAAGTCACGGAGATGCCGAACCTGATCGAGGTCCAGAAGGCTTCGTACGATCAGTTCCTGATGGTCGATGAGCCCCAAGGCGGCCGCGGCGATGAAGGCCTGCAGTCGGTTTTCCGGTCGGTCTTCCCCATCACAGACTTCTCCAACACCGCCTCGCTCGAATTCGTGCGTTACGAATTCGAACAGCCCAAATACGACGTCGAGGAATGCCGCCAGCGCGACATGACCTTTGCCGCGCCGCTTAAGGTGACGCTGCGGCTGATCGTTTTCGAGGTCGATGAAGACACCGGCGCCCGGTCCGTCAAGGACATCAAGGAGCAGGACGTCTATATGGGCGACATGCCCTTCATGACCTCGAACGGCACCTTCATCGTCAACGGCACAGAGCGCGTCATCGTCTCCCAGATGCACCGCTCGCCCGGCGTGTTCTTCGATCACGACAAGGGCAAGACCCACTCTTCGGGCAAGCTGCTGTTTGCCGCGCGCATTATTCCCTATCGCGGTTCCTGGCTCGATATCGAATTCGACGCCAAGGACATCGTCTATGCGCGCATCGACCGCCGCCGCAAGATCCCGGTGACCTCGCTGCTCAAGGCTCTCGGTCTTGATGCCGAGGAAATCCTCGAGACCTATTACGACATCCAGACCTACACCAAGGGTGAAAAGGGCTGGAACAAGCCGTTCGACGCCGACAAGATGAAGGGCACCAAGCCTATTTTCGATCTGATCGACGCCAAGACCGGCGACGTCGTGCATGAAGGCGGTACGCGCCTGACCCAGCGCGCCGCCAAGAAGCTCGTGGAAGCCGGTGTCACGCACCTGCTCGCCACCGATGAAGACCTTTACGGCATGTACCTGGCCAGGGACATGGTCGATCTCTCCAATGGTGAGATCTTTGCCGAAGCCGGTGACGAAATCGACGAAAAGCTGCTTGCGGCGCTGGTCGACAAGGGCTTCGACGAGTTGCCGATCCTCGACATAGACCACGTCAATGTCGGCGCCTATATCCGCAACACGCTGGCCGTGGACAAGAACGAGACCCGTGAGGACGCTCTGTTCGATATCTACCGCGTCATGCGTCCGGGCGAGCCGCCCACCGTGGAAACTGCCGAAGCGATGTTCAATTCGCTGTTCTTCGATTCCGAGCGCTACGACCTCTCCTCGGTCGGTCGCGTCAAGATGAACATGCGTCTCGACCTCGAAGCCGAAGATACCGTGCGCGTTCTGCGCAAGGAAGATATCGTTGCGGTCGTGCGTACGCTCGTCGAACTGCGCGACGGCAAGGGCGAAATCGACGACATCGACAATCTCGGTAACCGCCGCGTGCGTTCGGTGGGCGAGCTGATGGAAAACCACTATCGCCTCGGCCTGCTGCGCATGGAACGCGCCATCAAGGAGCGCATGAGCTCGGTCGAGATCGATACGGTCATGCCGCAGGATCTGATCAACGCCAAGCCGGCTGCTGCCGCTGTGCGCGAGTTCTTCGGCTCGTCGCAGCTTTCGCAGTTCATGGACCAGATCAACCCGCTCTCGGAAATCACCCACAAGCGTCGTCTTTCGGCGCTCGGGCCGGGTGGTCTTACCCGCGAGCGTGCAGGCTTTGAAGTCCGCGACGTTCACGTCACGCACTATGGCCGCATCTGCCCGATCGAAACGCCGGAAGGTCCGAACATCGGCCTGATCAACTCTCTGGCCACCTTCGCCCGCGTCAACAAGTACGGGTTCATCGAAACCCCGTACCGCAAGGTCGTGGACGGAAAGGTGACCGACGAGGTCGTCTATCTCTCGGCAATGGAGGAGGCCAAGCACCACGTTGCCCAGGCCAACGCCAATGTCGACGCTGACGGCAAGTTCGCCAATGAGATGGTCGTGGCCCGTCACGCCGGCGAGCCTTCGCTCACCCCGCGCGAGATGGTCGATCTGATGGACGTTTCGCCCAAGCAGGTCGTTTCGGTTGCCGCTTCGCTCATTCCGTTCCTGGAAAACGACGACGCCAACCGCGCTCTCATGGGCTCGAACATGCAGCGTCAGGCCGTGCCGCTTCTGCGTGCCGAAGCCCCGTTCGTGGGCACCGGCATGGAGTCGGTCGTGGCTCGTGACTCCGGCGCCGCGATTGCTGCCCGTCGCAGCGGTATCGTCGATCAGGTGGATGCAACCCGTATCGTTATCCGCGCGACCGAAGAAACCGATGCGTCCAAGTCCGGCGTCGACATCTACAACCTGATGAAGTTCCAGCGCTCGAACCAGTCGACCTGCATCAACCAGCGTCCGCTGGTGGTTGTCGGCGATCATGTCCAGGCTGGCGACATCATCGCCGATGGTCCTTCGACCGAACTGGGCGATCTGGCCCTGGGCCGCAACGTGCTTGTCGCGTTCATGCCTTGGAACGGCTACAACTTCGAAGACTCGATCCTGCTCTCTGAAAAGATCGTTCAGGACGACGTCTTCACCTCGATTCACATCGAGGAATATGAAGTCATGGCCCGCGACACCAAACTCGGTCCGGAAGAAATCACCCGCGATATCCCGAACGTTTCGGAAGAAGCGCTCAAGAACCTCGACGAAGCGGGCATTGTCCACATCGGCGCCGAGGTCCAGGCTGGTGATATCCTGGTCGGCAAGATCACGCCCAAGGGCGAAAGCCCGATGACGCCGGAAGAAAAGCTCCTGCGCGCCATCTTCGGTGAAAAGGCGTCCGACGTTCGCGATACCTCGCTCCGCATGCCGCCGGGCGATGCCGGCATCGTCGTGGAAGTCCGCGTCTTCAACCGGCACGGCATCGACAAGGACGAGCGTGCCATGGCCATCGAGCGCGAGGAAATCGAGCGCTTGGCCAAGGACCGTGACGACGAGCAGTCGATCCTCGACCGCAACGTCTATGCGCGTTTGAAGGAAATGCTGTTCGGCAAGGCCGCGACCTCGGGTCCCAAGGGCTACGTCGCGGGCACCAAGCTCAACGACTCGATCTTCGACGCTCATGCTCGATCCAAGTGGTGGCAGTTCGCCGTCGAAGACGACAAGCTGATGAGCGAGATCGAAGCCCTGCAGGCGCAGTATGACGAATCCCGTCGTCTGCTCGAGCAGCGTTTCATCGACAAGGTCGACAAGCTCCAGCGCGGTGACGAACTTCCGCCGGGCGTGATGAAGATGGTCAAGGTCTTCGTTGCGACCAAGCGCAAGATCCAGTCGGGCGACAAGATGGCCGGCCGTCACGGGAACAAGGGTGTGGTGTCGCGCATCATGCCGGTCGAGGACATGCCGTTCCTCGAAGACGGTACCCATGTGGATATCGTGCTCAACCCGCTCGGCGTGCCTTCGCGCATGAATGTGGGCCAGATTCTGGAAACCCATCTGGGCTGGGCTGCTCGTGGCATGGGCCGCAAGATCGACGCCATGATGGAAGCCTATCGGCAGTCCAAGGACGTGACGCCGCTCAAGAAGGAAATCTCCGCTCTTTATGACGGCGACGAATTCGTGGGCGATCTGGACGACGACAGCGTCGTTCGTCTCGGCCAGCAGATCTCCAAGGGTGTTTCCATCGCAACGCCGGTGTTCGACGGTGCCAAGGAAGCTGACATCGTCCAGATGCTGGAACAGGCCGGACTCGATGGCTCGGGTCAGTCCACGCTCTATGATGGGCGTACTGGCGATGCTTTCGACCGTAAGGTGACCGTGGGCTACATCTACATGCTCAAGCTCAACCACCTTGTGGACGACAAGATCCACGCCCGTTCGATCGGCCCCTACAGCCTGGTCACCCAGCAGCCGCTCGGTGGTAAGGCCCAGTTCGGTGGCCAGCGTTTCGGTGAGATGGAGGTGTGGGCGCTCGAAGCTTACGGTGCCGCTTACACCTTGCAGGAAATGCTCACCGTCAAGTCGGACGACGTTGCCGGCCGTACCAAGGTCTATGAGGCCATCGTGCGTGGCGACGACACCTTCGAAGCGGGCATCCCCGAGAGCTTCAACGTTCTCGTCAAGGAAATCCGTTCGCTGGGTCTCAACGTCGAATTGACCGACATGGAAGCGGACAATGACGAGCCGGGTGGCGATCCCGAACTCGCACCTCCTGCGGACGCGGCGGAATAATCCGCCGCTTCCAACTGGCCGGAGCGTACCTATATAGGGCGCTTCCGGCCTGAACCGATTGCTTTTGCCTCGCAGTGCGCTCGCTCCAGCAGCGCTGTCGGGGCATCAAGGAGACAAAGATGAATCATCATCAGCACGTCATGGATCCGTTCAACTCGCAGGCGGCTGCGCCGACTTTCGATCAGATCAAGATCAACATCGCGAGCCCGGAAAAGATCCTGTCGTGGTCTTACGGCGAAATCAAAAAGCCTGAGACCATCAACTACCGCACGTTCAAGCCCGAGCGTGACGGCCTGTTCTGCGCGCGTATCTTCGGCCCGACCAAGGACTATGAGTGCTTGTGCGGCAAGTACAAGCGCATGAAGTTCAAGGGCGTCATCTGCGAAAAGTGCGGTGTGGAAGTCACCCTCAGCCGCGTTCGCCGCGAGCGCATGGGCCACATCGAACTCGCCGCTCCGGTCGCTCACATCTGGTTCCTGAAGTCGCTGCCCTCCCGCATCTCCCAGCTTCTCGACATGACGCTGAAGGATGTGGAACGCATTCTGTACTTCGAGAACTATGTGGTGATCGAGCCGGGCCTGACCCCGTTCACCCAGCACCAGCTCATCACTGAAGAAGAGTATCTCGACGCTCAGGACAATTACGGTCCGGACGCCTTCACCGCCATGATCGGCGCAGAAGCGGTGCGTGAGATGCTGGCCGCGCTCGACCTCGACAAGCTCGCCGCCGACCTGCGCGTCGAGATCGCCGAGTCGACCACCGAGCTCAAGCCCAAGAAGCTCGCCAAGCGTTTGAAGATCGTCGAGCAGTTCATCGTTTCGGGCAACAAGCCTGAATGGATGATCATGACCGTCATTCCGGTGATCCCGCCGGAACTGCGTCCGCTCGTTCCGCTCGATGGCGGCCGGTTCGCTACGTCCGATCTCAACGACCTCTACCGCCGTGTGATCAACCGTAACAATCGTCTCAAGCGCCTCATTGAGCTGCGCGCGCCCGACATCATCATCCGCAACGAAAAGCGTATGCTCCAGGAGGCCGTCGACGCCCTGTTCGACAATGGCCGCCGTGGCCGCACCATCACCGGTGCCAACAAGCGTCCGCTCAAGTCGCTGTCCGATATGCTCAAGGGCAAGCAGGGCCGGTTCCGCCAGAACCTGCTCGGCAAGCGCGTCGACTATTCCGGCCGTTCGGTCATTACCGTGGGTCCGGAACTCAAGCTCCACCAGTGCGGCCTGCCCAAGAAGATGGCGCTCGAGCTGTTCAAGCCCTTCATCTATTCGCGTCTCGACGCGAAGGGCCTGTCCTCGACCGTCAAGCAGGCAAAGAAGCTGGTTGAAAAGGAAAAGCCCGAAGTCTGGGATATCCTCGATGAAGTGATCCGCGAGCACCCGGTTCTCCTGAACCGTGCGCCCACGCTTCACCGTCTTGGCATCCAGGCGTTCGAGCCGATCCTGATCGAGGGCAAGGCCATCCAGCTTCACCCGCTGGTCTGCGCCGCGTTCAACGCCGACTTCGACGGCGACCAGATGGCCGTTCACGTGCCGCTGAGCCTGGAAGCCCAGCTCGAAGCCCGCGTGCTGATGATGTCGACCAACAACATCCTGCACCCGGCCAATGGTCAGCCGATCATCGTGCCGAGCCAGGACATCGTGCTTGGTCTCTACTACGTCTCGATCATGGCCGAGGGCGAGCCCGGCGAAGGCATGGCGTTCTCGTCCATGTCCGAGCTCGAGCATGCGCTTGAGAACAAGTCGGTTACGCTGCACACCAAGATCAAGGGCCGCGTCAAGACGCTCGATGCCGAAGGCAATGTGGTTTCCGCGATTGTCGAAACCACGCCGGGCCGCATGATGCTGGGGCAGATCCTGCCCAAGGGCGTGCCGTTCGAGGTGGTCAACCAGCTCATGACCAAGAAGAACATCTCCAAGGTCATCGACACGGTTTACCGTGCCTGTGGCCAGAAGGAGACCGTGATCTTCTGTGACCGCATCATGGATCTGGGCTTCAAGCAGGCCTGCCGCGCCGGCATCTCGTTCGGCAAGGACGACATGGTGATCCCGGATTCGAAGGCCAAGATCGTGGGCGATACCCGTCGTCAGGTCGAGGAGTTCGAGCAGCAGTACAATGACGGCCTCATCACCCATGGTGAGAAGTACAACAAGGTCGTCGACGCCTGGGCCAAGTGCGGTGACAAGGTCGCCGAGGAGATGATGAAGCGTATCTCTGCTCACGAGAAGGACGACAACGGCCGCTCCAAGCAGATCAACTCGGTCTACATGATGAGCCACTCCGGCGCCCGTGGTTCGGTCGCCCAGATGAAGCAGCTCGCCGGCATGCGCGGCCTCATGGCCAAGCCGTCGGGCGAAATCATCGAGACCCCGGTGATCTCGAACTTTAAGGAAGGCCTGACCGTTCTCGAGTACTTCAACTCGACCCACGGCGCCCGTAAGGGTCTGGCCGACACCGCGCTGAAGACCGCGAACTCGGGTTACCTGACCCGCCGTCTCGTGGACGTGGCGCAGGACGCGATCATCACCGCTGACGATTGCGGTACCGAGCGCGGCTTGACCATGGAAGCGATCATCGACTCCGGTCAGGTGGTCGCCTCGCTCGGCCAGCGTATCCTGGGCCGCGTTTCGGCCGACGACATCTACGTCCCCGGCACCGACGACGTTCTCGTCGCCAAGGGTACGCTGATGGACGAAGCGGACGTCGAAAAGATCGAGGCTGCCAAGGTCCAGTCGGTGCGCATCCGCTCGCCGCTGACCTGCGAGGTTCGCCAGGGCACCTGCGCGACCTGCTATGGCCGTGACCTTGCCCGCGGTACCCCCGTCAACATGGGCGAAGCCGTCGGCGTCATCGCGGCTCAGTCGATCGGTGAACCGGGCACCCAGCTCACCATGCGCACGTTCCACATCGGTGGTACGGCCCAGGTGGTGGACAACTCTTATCTCGAGGCCGGTGCCGAGGGTAAGATCGCGTTCCGCAACAAGAACATTGCGACCAACTCGGACGGCCACATCGTCGTCATGGGTCGCAACGTCTCCATCGTCATCGTCGATACCGATGGCAAGGAACGCGCCGTTCACAAGCTCGGTTATGGTTCGCGTCTGCGGGTCAACGAGGGCGATCAGGTCAAGCGCGGCCAGCGTCTGGCCGAGTGGGATCCGTACACCCGTCCGGTTCTGACCGAGGTCGAGGGCGAGGCGATCTTCGAGGATCTGGTCGATGGGGCTTCGGTCTCCGAGCAGACCGACGAGACCACCGGCTTCACCAAGCGTCTTGTCATCGACTGGCGTTCCAGCCAGCGCGGCGACGGGCTCAAGCCCGCAATCGCCGTCGGTTCGAAGGGCCAGCCCTTCAAGACCGATCGTGGCACCGATGCTCGGTACCTGATGAGCGTGGATGCGGTTATCGCCGTCGAGCCGGGCACCCGCGTTGCCCCCGGCGACGTCCTTGCCCGTATTCCGCTCGAAAGCGCCAAGACCAAGGACATCACCGGCGGTCTGCCGCGTGTGGCCGAACTGTTCGAGGCTCGCCGTCCGAAGGATCACGCGATCATTGCCGAAATCGATGGCACGATCCGCTTCGGTCGCGACTACAAGAACAAGCGTCGCATCATCATCGAGCCGAACGATGAGAGCCTGGAGCCGGTCGAGTACCTCATCCCGAAGGGCAAGCCGTTCCATCTGCAGGAAGGCGATCCGATCGAGCGGGGCGAGTATATCCTGGACGGCAACCCGGCACCGCACGACATCCTTGCCATCAAGGGCGTCGAGGAGCTGGCCAAGTATCTCGTCAACGAGATCCAGGAGGTCTATCGCCTGCAGGGCGTGTTGATCAACGACAAGCACATCGAGGTGATCGTTCGCCAGATGCTGCAAAAGGTCGAGATCACCGAGCCCGGCGAGTCCGGCCTGCTCAAGGAAGAGCAGATCGACCGCATCGACTTCGATGAGCTCAACGAACAGCTCGTTGCCGATGGCAAGAAGCCCGCGGAGGCCGTTCCGGTCCTGCTTGGCATCACCAAGGCGTCGTTGCAGACTCGTTCCTTCGTCTCGGCCGCGTCCTTCCAGGAGACGACCCGCGTCCTCACCGAGGCCGCCGTCTCGGGCAAGGCCGACCTGCTCGAAGGCCTCAAGGAGAACGTCATCGTCGGCCGTCTCATTCCGGCCGGTACGGGTGCTCGCATCTCCAATGTGCGCCAGATCGCGACCAAGCGCGACGACCTCATTCTCGAAGAGCGTCGCCGCCAGGCCGAAACGGTTGCCATCCCGGCGCCCGAGGCCATGCCGGAAGCTCCGGCCGAATAAGGTCGCAAGCATCGCAATAATAGAAAAATGGGGGCTTCGGCCCCCATTTTTGTTGCGCGCGGCGATGTCGCAAAACCGCCATCGATCCGTCAAGCAACGGTAAACGGCCTGTCACAGGGCGGGACTTAAATCCTCGCGGTTTTTGATCCGTTGTCAGGAGGCTCCCCCGTGGTCCGACAGTCCTTGTTATCGTTCGTTTCTCTTTTTGCTCTCGGCGCAGCCGCCCATGCGCAGGATGCGCAGGAATTTTCCGCCGTGCTGCTCGAGCATGCCCAGGTCCCGGCCCAGACCTTTCTTCCCGCCCCGGCCGATGCACCCGTCAGCCTCAACATTTCCGGCCGCTTTGCCGGCGGTGAGCGCAGCGAAGCCCCTTATAGCGTGATCGATGCCAATTCCGGTCTCGGCCGTCCGTTCCCCGGCCAGCCGCTGCAGGGCTTTTCGGGCATCCGCTCGCTCGGCGACGATCGCTTCCTGGTGCTCACCGACAACGGGTTCGGTTCGAAATACAATTCGTCCGATGCCATGCTGATGTTCAACATCCTGGTACCCGATTGGGAAACGGGGCAGGTCGCTGTTGAAGAAACGATCTTCCTTTCCGATCCCGACCGGGTCGTGCCGTTCCCGATCACCAACGAACATACCGATACCCGCTATCTCACCGGCGCCGATTTCGACCCTGAATCCATTCAGCCGGTCGGCGATCACTATTGGATCGGCGATGAGTTCGGCCCCTGGCTGATCGAGGTCGACGAGGACGGCGTGGTTCAGCAGGTTTTCGCCACCGAGCCGGGCGGCGAATTGCTGCGCAGCCCCGATAATTTCTTCGTCGGTTCGGTCAATCCCGGTGCCGACCAACCCGAGAACCTGCGCACTTTTGGTTCCGGCGGTTATGAGGGCATGGCACTGGGCGAAGACGGCACCACGCTCTACCCCCTATTGGAAAAGCCGATCTGGATGCCGGAAGAGGGCGCCCAGGAAACCATTGATGGCACGTCCGTGCTGCGCATGTTCGAGTTCGATACCGAAGAGGGCGAGTGGAGCGACGTGATCCGCTACTATCCGCTTGAAGACCCCGCCCATGCGATTGGTGATTTCAACATCATCGAAGGCACCCGCGCCCTGATTATCGAGCGCGACGGCCGCGAGGGCGACCCCCGCGACGAGAGTGTTGAAAATCCCGCTCAGTTCAAGCGCATCTATCTTGTCGATCTCGAACGCACCGACGAAAACGGCGTTCTGGAAAAGATCGCCTATATCGACCTCATGAACATCGAGGATCCCGATGGCGTCGCTCCGCGCGGCACGATCGAGGGTGTCTTCAACTTCCCGTTCGTCACCATCGAAGATGTCGACCGCGTCGATGAGACCACCATCGTTGTCGCCAACGACAACAACTATCCCGGCTCGGTAGGCCGCGAAGCGGGCCGTGCCGACGATAACGAGATCATCCTTCTCGACGTCGCCGATTTCCTCGCTGCCGAGTAGTGGAAACCAAAACGGTGGGGAAGGGGCCTTCGGGCCCCTTTTCTTTTTGTTTACCTTCAATCAACCTCTTGATTGCGCGGTTCGGCCCCCCATATCGCGCCATGCACGAAGTGCAGGGCAGGTGATCGGCAGGGCTCTGCGGCTTTTTTCCCGGAAAGCCTTGACGATTCTGAATCAACCCAGTAATACCCGCCCTACCTAAGCGGTCGGTCGTGATCCGGCACCGAATGCGAAGCGCCCAATGCGACGCATTCAAGCCGATCAAACACACTGTCGGGTAGTTAGACGCAACAAGTCTTGGGCGCATGATTGCTTCCGGTTCGGAGGTGATCCTCTGCATTCTTGGCGCCGCCGGATCCGTACGGAAGTCCGGGCAGGCGCCGCTCGCTTGTTATGTCGACAAGGATTTTGTTTGTACGGATGAAAAGAGGGTTCGAGCGATATGCCGACCATTAATCAGCTGATCCGCAAGCCCCGGCAGGCCAAGCCGAAGCGGAACAAGGTTCCGGCGATGGAGGCCAACCCGCAGAAGCGCGGTGTTTGCACGCGTGTCTACACGACGACCCCCAAGAAGCCGAACTCGGCTCTGCGTCGTGTGGCCAAGGTGCGCCTGGTCAATCAGCGTGAAGTTATTACCTACATTCCCGGCGAGGGTCACAACCTGCAGGAGCACTCTGTTGTGCTGATCCGCGGCGGCCGTGTGCGCGACCTTCCGGGCGTGCGTTACCACGTGCTGCGCGGCGTGCTGGACACCCAGTCGGTGAAGGATCGCAAGCAGCGTCGTTCGAAGTACGGCGCGAAGCGGCCGAAATAAGGAGATCTGTGAGCTATGTCCCGTCGGCATCGTGCAGAAAAGCGTGAGATCAACCCCGATCCCAAGTTCGGTGATCTGGTTGTCTCCAAGTTCATGAATTCGCTCATGAAGGACGGCAAGAAGTCTGCCGCCGAGAGCATTGTCTATGGCGCCTTCGAAGTTATCGAAGAGCGGACCAAGCAGGACCCCATCCAGGTGTTCCATGGCGCTCTCGACAACATCCGTCCGGCCGTTGAAGTTCGTTCCCGCCGTGTTGGTGGCGCGACCTACCAGGTTCCGGTCGAAGTCCGTACCGACCGCCAGCAGGCTCTCGCCATCCGCTGGTTGATCGATGCTGCGCGCAAGCGGGGCGAGCAGACCATGGTTGGCCGTCTTTCGGGCGAACTGATGGATGCCATGAATGGCCGTGGTCAGGCGGTCAAGAAGCGCGAAGACACGCACCGTATGGCTGACGCCAACCGCGCGTTCTCGCACTACCGCTGGTAAGGAAGACGATCATGGCTCGCGAATACAAGATCGAAGACTACCGCAATTTCGGCATCATGGCGCACATCGATGCCGGCAAGACCACCACGACCGAACGCATCCTGTTCTATACCGGCAAGTCGCACAAGATCGGTGAAGTCCATGACGGCGCTGCCACTATGGACTGGATGGAGCAGGAGCAGGAACGCGGCATCACCATCACGTCCGCTGCCACGACCACGTTCTGGCAGGGCCGTGACGGCAAGAAGCGTCGCTTCAACATCATCGACACTCCGGGCCACGTCGACTTCACCATCGAGGTCGAGCGTTCGCTGCGTGTGCTCGACGGTGCCGTCGCTCTGCTCGATGCCAACGCCGGTGTCGAACCGCAGACCGAAACCGTCTGGCGCCAGGCCGACAAGTACCACGTTCCGCGTTTGATCTTCGTCAACAAGATGGACAAGATCGGTGCGGACTTCTACCGCTCGGTGGAGATGGTCGGCGAGCGTCTGGGTGCCAAGGCCGTCGTTCTTCAGCTCCCGATCGGTGCCGAGAACGAGTTCGCCGGTGTCGTCGATCTCATCGAGATGAAGGCTCTGGTCTGGAACGGTGAGCAGCTCGGTGCGTCCTGGGATATCGTCGATATTCCGGCCGACCTGCAGGCTCGCGCCGAAGAATATCGCGAGAAGCTCATCGAAGCTGCCGTCGAAATGGACGAAGCTGCGATGGAAGCCTATCTCGAAGGCGAGATGCCGGATAACGACACGATCCGCAAGCTGATCCGCAAGGGCGTTATCAACACCGAGTTCTTCGGTGTTCTGTGTGGTTCGGCGTTCAAGAACAAGGGTGTTCAGCCGCTTCTTGATGCTGTGGTTGACTTCCTGCCTGCGCCCAACGACGTGCCGGCCATTCAGGGCATCGACGCCAAGACCGAAGAGCCGATCGAGCGCCATGCTGACGACAGCGAGCCGCTCTCGATGCTGGCGTTCAAGATCGCCAACGACCCGCACATGGGCTCGCTGACCTTCTGCCGCATCTATTCGGGTCACCTCGAAGCCGGTGCGCAGCTCGAAAATACCGTCAAGGGCAAGCGCGAGCGCGTCGGACGTATGTTCCAGATGCACTCGAACTCGCGTGAGCAGATCACCGAAGCCTTCGCTGGCGACATCGTTGCCATCGTCGGCCTCAAGGACACCACCACCGGTGACACGCTCTGCGTGCCCAACAGCCAGGTTATCCTTGAGCGCATGATCTTCCCCGAGCCGGTGATCGACATCGCCGTCGAGCCCAAGTCCAAGGCCGACCAGGAAAAGATGGGTCTGGCGCTGCAGCGTCTTGCTGCCGAAGATCCCTCCTTCCGCGTCAAGTCGGACGAGGAATCGGGTCAGACCATCATCTCGGGCATGGGTGAACTTCACCTCGACATCATCGTCGATCGCATGAAGCGCGAGTTCAAGGTCGAGGCCAATATCGGTCAGCCGCAGGTGGCGTATCGTGAAACGATCACCCGCCAGGCCGAAATCGACTACACCCACAAGAAGCAGTCGGGTGGTTCGGGCCAGTTCGCTCGCGTCAAGCTCGTCATCGAGCCCAACGAGCCTGGTGCCGGTTTCACCTTCGAAAGCAAGATCGTCGGTGGTTCGGTTCCCAAGGAATACATCCCTGGCGTGCAGAAGGGTCTGGAGTCCGTCATGGGCGCCGGTATCCTGGCTGGCTTCCCGATCGTCGACCTCAAGGCGACCCTCATCGATGGTGCCTACCACGACGTCGACTCCTCGGTGCTCGCGTTCGAAATCGCGGCTCGTGCCGCTCTGCGTGAAGGTCTGCCGAAGGCCGGTGCGAAGCTGCTCGAACCGATCATGAAGGTCGAAGTCGTCACCCCTGAAGAGTACATGGGCGACGTCATCGGTGACCTGAACTCCCGCCGTGGCCAGATTCAGGGCACGGAAAGCCGCGGTATCGCCCAGGTCGTCAACGCCTTCGTGCCGCTGGCCAACATGTTTGGCTATGTGAACTCGCTGCGCTCGATGAGCCAGGGCCGTGCACAGTACACGATGGTGTTCGATCACTACGAGCAGGTGCCCCAGGCGGTCGCCGACGAAGTCCAGGCCAAGTACGCCTGATAGGAAACCAATTTTTTCAGCAGCCCCAACCTGCTGAGTATGGAGATATGTGATGGGCAAGGAAAAATTCAGCCGCAGTAAGCCGCACGTGAACATTGGCACGATTGGTCACGTTGACCATGGCAAGACGTCTTTGACGGCAGCGATCACCAAGGTTCTGGCCGAGTCGGGTGGTGCGACGTTCACCTCGTATGACAACATCGACAAGGCGCCCGAAGAAAAGGCGCGCGGCATCACGATCTCGACCTCGCACGTCGAGTACGAGACCGCGAACCGGCACTATGCTCACGTGGACTGCCCCGGCCACGCCGACTATGTGAAGAACATGATCACCGGCGCAGCGCAGATGGACGGCGCGATCCTGGTGGTTTCGGCTGCTGACGGCCCGATGCCGCAGACCCGCGAGCACATCCTTCTGGCCCGCCAGGTCGGCGTGCCGGCGCTTGTGGTGTTCCTCAACAAGGTCGACCAGGTCGACGACGAGGAACTGCTTGAGCTGGTCGAGCTCGAAGTGCGCGAGCTGCTCTCCTCGTACGAATTCCCCGGTGACGACATTCCGATCACCAAGGGCTCGGCGCTGATGGCTCTTGAAGACAAGCGCCCCGAGATCGGCCGCGATGCGGTTCTGGCGCTGATGGAAACCGTCGACGCCTACATCCCGACCCCCGAGCGTCCGAAGGATCAGCCCTTCCTGATGCCGGTGGAAGACGTGTTCTCGATCTCGGGCCGCGGCACTGTTGTGACCGGCCGTGTCGAGCGTGGCGTGATCAAGGTTGGCGAGGAAGTCGAGATCGTCGGCATCAAGCCGACCCAGAAGACGACGGTGACCGGCGTCGAGATGTTCCGCAAGCTGCTCGATTCGGGTGAAGCTGGCGACAACATCGGCGCGCTGATCCGCGGTATCGACCGCAACCAGGTTGAGCGCGGCCAGGTGCTGTGCAAGCCCGGTTCGGTGACCCCGCACACCAAGTTCGAAGCCGAGGTCTATATCCTGACCAAGGAAGAGGGCGGCCGTCACACCCCGTTCTTCACCAACTACCGTCCGCAGTTCTACTTCCGGACCACTGACGTGACCGGTGTGGTGACGCTCAATGACGGTGTCGAGATGGTGATGCCGGGCGACAACGTGAAGATCAATGTCGAGCTGATCGTTCCGATCGCCATGGACGAAAAGCTGCGCTTCGCCATCCGCGAAGGCGGCCGCACCGTCGGGTCGGGCGTCGTCTCCAAAATCGTCGCTTAACGGGCAAGCAATAGAGAATGCGGTGCGCCCATTTCTGGCGCGCACCGCAGTCCTTTTTTCGGGATAGAACACAATGAACGGTCAGAATATTCGCATCCGGCTCAAGGCGTTCGACCATCGCGTGCTCGACAATTCGACCCGCGAGATCGTCAACACGGCCAAGCGCACGGGCGCGCAGGTTCGCGGTCCCATTCCGCTGCCGACGCGAATTGACAAATACACCGTCAACCGGTCGCCCCACATCGACAAGAAGAGCCGCGAGCAGTTCGAAATCCGGACTCACAAGCGTCTTCTCGACATCGTGGATCCGACCCCCCAGACGGTGGATGCACTGATGAAGCTCGATCTCGCCGCCGGCGTCGACGTCGAAATCAAGCTCTAAGTAAAGTGAGTTTCTAGCGTTTTTCGTTTTGGTGGGTCCTCTTGGGAAACAATGACCCGGAAAAACGCCCAAAAGAAAAGGTAACAACCGATGCGTTCTGGATTGATCGCACAGAAGCTGGGAATGACCCGCATCTTCACCGATGACGGCGCTCATGTTCCCGTTACCGTCCTGGCCCTGCAGGGTTGCCAGGTGGTGGGCCAGCGGACGCAGGAAAAGGACGGCTACGTCGCGCTTCAGCTCGGCGCCGGTTCCGTCAAGGTCAAGAATGTGAGCAAGGCCGAGCGCGGTCAGTACGCCGCTGCCAAGGTCGAGCCCAAGCGTAAGGTCGTCGAGTTCCGCGTGAGCGAAGACAACCTGATCGACGTTGGCGCCGAACTGCAGGCCGATCACTTCGTGGAAGGCCAGCTTGTTGACGTTACGGGCACCTCAATCGGTAAGGGTTTTGCCGGTGCGATGAAGCGCCACAACTTCGGTGGTCTGCGCGCTTCGCACGGTGTGTCGATCTCGCACCGCTCGCACGGTTCGACCGGTCAGAACCAGGACCCCGGCAAGGTGTTCAAGGGCAAGAAGATGGCTGGGCACATGGGTGCCGAGCGCGTCACGACCCAGAACGTCAAGGTCGTCAAGACCGATGTCGAGCGCGGGCTGATCATGGTTCAGGGTTCGGTTCCGGGCGCCAAGGGCGGCTGGATCCAGATCCGCGATGCCGTCAAGAAGCCGCGCCCTGAAGGCGTAGCGCTGCCTGGCTCCTTCAAGGCCGCTGCTAATGGGGAAAGTGTATAATGGAACTCCAGGTCACAACCCTCGAGGGTAAGTCGGCCGGCAAGGTCACGCTCGACGACGCAGTGTTCGGGCTCGAACCGCGCGCCGATCTGATCCAGCGCATGGTGCGCTACCAGCTTTTGAAGCGCATGGCCGGCACGCATGCGGTCAAGAACCGCGCCGATGTCGCCATGACCGGCAAGAAGTTCGGTCGCCAGAAGGGCGGCGGTGGTGCGCGTCACGGTTCGCGTCGCTCCAATATCTTCCGCGGTGGTGGTCGCGCTTTCGGCCCGACCCCGCGCAGCCACGCCATCGAGCTGCCCAAGAAGGTTCGCGCGCTGGCTCTCAAGCATGCCCTTTCGGCCAAGGCCAAGGCCGGCGATCTCGTGATCCTCGACCAGGCCGTCGCCGATGCGCCCAAGACTGCCGCGCTTCGCGTCGTCTTCGGCAAGCTGGGCTTTTCCAATGCGCTGATCATCGACGGTGCCGAACTGGACCAGAATTTCGCGCTCGCAGCGCGCAACATTCCCCAGATCGACGTGCTTCCGGCTCAGGGCATCAACGTCTACGACATTCTGCGTCGCGAAAAGCTGGTCCTGACCAAGGACGCTCTCGCAGCGCTGGAGGGCCGGTTCCAATGAGCGCGCTCAAGCATTACGACATCATCCGCAACCCGGTCGTGACTGAAAAGTCGACCATGGCTTCGGAAAACGGTCAGGTCGTCTTCGACGTGGCCATCGACGCGACAAAGCCTGAGATCAAGGCCGCCGTTGAGGCGCTGTTCGACGTCAAAGTGAAGGCCGTCAACACCATCGTCCGCAAGGGCAAGGTCAAGCGGTTCCGCAACATGCTTGGCACCCGCAAGGACGTCAAGAAGGCCGTCGTCACCCTCGTTGACGGTCAGACCATCGATATCTCGACCGGTCTGTAAGAAGGCGAGAAGGAAGAGTTCAAATGGCTTTGAAACAGTACAATCCCACCTCGCCGGGCCGTCGCCAGCTTGTCGGCATCGACCGGTCCGAGCTCTGGAAGGGTTCTCCGGTCAAGAAGCTGACCGAAGGTCTCACCAAGTCGGGTGGCCGCAACAACCGTGGCCGCGTCACTGCCTTTGCGCGTGGCGGCGGACACAAGCGCGCTTATCGTCTCGTCGATTTCAAGCGCACCAAGTTCGATGTCGTGGGCACCGTTGAGCGCCTCGAATACGATCCCAACCGGACCGCATTCATCGCTCTGGTCAACTACGAGGATGGCGAGCAGGCTTATATCCTTGCCCCGCAGCGTCTGGCTGCCGGCGACAAGGTGGTCTCGTCTATGAATGCCGTCGACGTGAAGCCTGGCAACGCCATGCCGCTCGAGCGCATGCCGGTCGGCACGATCGTGCACAACATCGAGCTCAAGCCCCGCAAGGGCGGCCAGATGGCCCGTTCCGCCGGTGCTTACGCTCAGTATGTCGGCCGTGACGCCGGTTGGGCGATTCTTCGCCTCAACTCGGGCGAACAGCGCCTGGTGCATGGCTCGTGCCTGGCGACCGTCGGTTCGGTGTCCAACCCGGATCACTCGAACACCTCGATCGGCAAGGCCGGCCGCAGCCGTTGGCTGGGCAAGCGTCCGAACGTTCGCGGTGTCGCGATGAACCCGATCGACCACCCGCATGGTGGTGGTGAAGGCCGTACCTCGGGTGGCCGTCATCCGGTCACTCCGTGGGGCAAGCCCACCAAGGGCAAGCGCACCCGCACCAACAAGGCGACGGACAAGTTCATCGTCCGCTCGCGGCACCTCAAGAAGGGCAGGTAAGCCATGGCACGTTCCGTCTGGAAAGGCCCGTTTGTCGACGGGTATCTGCTGAAGAAGGCAGACAAGGTCCGGGAATCGGGCCGCAACGAAGTGATCAAGATCTGGAGCCGCCGCTCGACGATCCTGCCGCAGTTCGTTGGCCTCACCTTCGGCGTCTATAACGGCCAGAAGCATATCCCGGTCTCGGTGACCGAGGAAATGATCGGCCACAAGTTCGGTGAGTTTTCGCCCACGCGCACCTATTACGGTCACGCGGCCGACAAGAAGGCGAAGAGGAAGTAACGATGGGCAAGGAAAAGCGTGAACGCACGCTCAAGGACAACGAGGCGAAAGCCGTCCTTCGCATGGTGCGTACGAGCCCCCAGAAGCTGAACCTGGTTGCCGCGCAGATCCGCGGCAAGAAGGTCGATCGCGCTCTGGCCGAGCTTGAGTTCTCGCGCAAGCGCATTTCGCTCTCGGTCAAGAAGACCCTCGAAAGCGCCATCGCGAACGCCGAAAACAACCACGGTCTGGACACCGATGCGCTTGTCGTGTCGGAAGCCTTTGTCGGCAAGGCTCTGGTGATGAAGCGGTTCCATGCTCGTGCCCGCGGTCGCGGCGCGCGCATCGAGAAGCCGTTCTCGCACCTGACCATCGTCGTCCGTGAAGTCGAGGAGGCCGTCTGATGGGCCAGAAAGTTAATCCGATCGGGCTTCGCCTCGGCATCAACCGCACCTGGGACTCCCGTTGGTACGCCAACAAGGGCGAATATGGTTCGCTCCTGCAGGAAGATCTCAAGATCCGCGAGATGCTCGAGGAAGAGCTCAAGCAGGCCGCTGTTTCCAAGATCGTCATCGAGCGTCCGCACCGTAAGTGCCGCATTTCGATCCACTCGGCTCGTCCGGGCATCGTGATCGGCAAGAAGGGTGCGGACATCGAGAAGATCCGCAACAAGGTCAAAAAGTTCACCAACTCGGAAGTGCACATCAACATCGTTGAAGTGCGCAAGCCCGAGACCGATGCGACGCTCGTTGCCCAGGGCATCGCCCAGCAGCTCGAACGCCGTGTGGCGTTCCGCCGCGCCATGAAGCGCGCCGTGCAGACGGCGATGCGCATGGGGGCCCAGGGCATCCGCGTCAACGTTGGTGGTCGCCTTGGCGGTGCCGACATCGCGCGTACCGAATGGTATCGCGAAGGCCGCGTTCCGCTTCATACGCTGCGTGCCGACGTCGACTATGGCGTTGCCGAAGCCGAAACGACCTACGGGATCATCGGGATCAAGGTCTGGATCTTCAAAGGCGAGATCATGGAACACGATCCGATGGCTCACGAGCGCCGTGCGACCGAAGGCGGTGACGCCGGCGGGCAGGGCCGCCGCGGTCCGGCTGCAAGCTAAGAAAGACTTGAAAAATGCTGCAACCGAAACGAACTAAGTTCCGCAAGGCCCACAAGGGCCGGATCCACGGTGTCGCCAAGGGCGGCTTCGATCTCAATTTTGGCGAATATGGCTTGAAGGCTCAGGAACCTGAGCGTATAACCGCCCGCCAGATCGAGGCCGCACGTCGCGCGATGACTCGCTACATGAAGCGCGCAGGTCGTGTGTGGATCCGGGTGTTCCCGGATGTGCCCGTGTCGTCCAAGCCGACTGAAGTCCGTATGGGTAAAGGTAAGGGTGCTCCCGAATATTGGGCAGCCCGCGTCAAGCCCGGCCGGATCATGTTCGAAATCGACGGCGTAAGTGAAGAAGTTGCGCGTGAAGCTCTGCGTCTTGCGGCCATGAAGTTGCCGATCAAGACGCGGTTCGTCAGCCGCATTGCAGATTAAGGAACGTTGAGCGATGGCAAAGCCGAGCGACGTTAGGGCAAAGACGGTGGACGAACTCAAGGACGAGCTCGTCAACTTGAAGAAAGAGCAGTTCAACCTGCGCTTCCAGCGCGCCACCCAGCAGCTGGAAAACACGTCTCAGGTCAAGAAGGTCCGCCGCGACATCGCGCGCGTCAAGACCGTCCTGGCCGAGAAGGCAGCGGCAGGGAAGTAAGGAGACACGAAATGCCCAAGCGTATCCTGCAGGGGACAGTGGTCTCCGATGCGAACGATAAGACGATCGTTGTGACCGTGGAACGCCGTTTCACTCACCCGATCCTGAAAAAGACGGTGCGCCGTTCCAAGAAGTACCATGCTCATGACGAGGCCAACACGGCCAAGGTTGGTGACGTGGTGCAGATCGAAGAGTGTGCCCCGATCTCCAAGAACAAGCGTTGGACCGTCGTAACGTCGGCTTAACGCAAAAGAGGTCAGGTGCCGTGCCGGGTGACGGTGGCGGAAACCATAAAGAATAAGAAGGCAGCCAGTCATGATTCAGATGCAGACGAACCTCGACGTCGCCGATAATTCGGGCGCTCGTCGTGTTATGTGCATCAAGGTGCTGGGCGGTTCGCATCGCAAGTATGCGTCTGTTGGCGACATCATCGTGGTGTCGGTCAAGGACGCGATCCCGCGCGGCCGCGTCAAGAAGGGCCAGGTGATGAAGGCCGTAGTGGTTCGCACCGCTTCGGATATCCGCCGCCCCGATGGCACCGTGATCCGTTTCGACCGCAATGCGGCGGTCATCATCAACAACAACAAGGAACCGATCGGCACCCGTATCTTTGGCCCGGTTCCTCGTGAGCTGCGCGCGAAAAATCACATGAAGATCATTTCGCTCGCGCCGGAGGTGCTGTAATGGCTGCCAAGATCAAAAAGGGTGACAAGGTCATCGTTCTGACTGGCAAGGACAAGGGCAAGACCGGAAACGTTCTTCAGGTCATCCCGTCCGAGACCCGCGCGGTCGTTTCTGGCATCAACCTGGTGCGCAAGCACCAGAAGCAGACCCAGAGCCAGGATGCCGGCATCATCACGCGCGAAGCTCCGATTCATCTGAGCAACATCGCGCTGGTCGACGCCAAGGAAAACAAGCCGACCCGCGTTGGCTTCAAGATCGAAGACGGCGTGAAGAAGCGCGTCGCAAAGCGTTCCGGAGAAGTGATCGATGGCTGAGACTTACGTTCCGCGCCTGCGCTCCCATTATGACGATGTGGTGCGCGCCGGTCTCACCGAGACCTTCAACTATGCCAACCCCATGCAGGTTCCCAAGCTTGAGAAGGTCGTTCTCAACATGGGTGTCGGCGAAGCGGTTGGCGATTCCAAGAAGGTGAAGGCTGCCATGGCCGATCTCGAGAAGATCGCCGGCCAGAAGCCCGTCATCACTTATGCCCGCAAGTCGATCGCCGGCTTCAAGGTTCGCGAAGGGATGCCGCTCGGCGTCAAGGTCACGCTGCGCCGTGCCCAGATGTACGAGTTCATCGATCGTCTCGTGAACGTTGCACTGCCGCGCGTCCGTGACTTCCGTGGGCTCAACCCCAAGAGCTTCGATGGCCGCGGCAACTACGCCATGGGCATCAAGGAGCACATCGTGTTCCCCGAGATCAACTATGACCAGATCGATCAGGTCTGGGGCATGGACGTGATCGTCTGCACCACGGCAAAGACCGACGACGAAGCGCGTGCGCTTCTCAAGGCTTTCAATTTCCCGTTCCGCCAGTAAGCGGATAACGGGAAGAGAGACGAAAGAGAGACTTAGATGGCTAAAGTTAGCTCCATCGAGAAGAACAAGCGCCGCGCCAAGCTTGCCAAGCAGTATGCGGAAAAGCGCGCTGCGCTCAAGGCAAAGGCCAAGGACGAGTCGCTGAGCTTTGAAGAGCGTTTCGCTGCTCAGCTCAAGCTTGCCGAACTGCCCCGCAATGCTTCCCCGGTTCGCGTGCGCAACCGTTGTGAAGTTTCGGGCCGTCCGCGCGGTTACTATCGCAAGCTCAAGTTGAGCCGTGTGGCTCTGCGTGAGCTTGGCTCGATGGGCAAGATCCCGGGCCTGGTCAAGTCGAGCTGGTAAGGAAGAAGAAAAATGACTCTTAGCGATCCGCTTGGCGATATGCTGACCCGCATCCGCAACGCGCAGCTGCGCCGTCGCGATGTTGTCCGCACTCCGGCTTCGACCCTGCGCGCTCATGTGCTGGACGTGCTCAAGGCCGAAGGCTATATCCGTGGCTATTCGGAACAGACCAATGAAGATGGTCTGCCCGAGTTCGTCATCGAGCTGAAGTATTCGGAAAACCAGCCGGTTATCCAGGAACTGCAGCGGGTGTCCAAGCCCGGCCGCCGGGTTTATGCATCCGTCAAGAACATTCCTGTCGTTAGCAATGGTCTTGGTGTCTCGATCCTTTCCACCCCCAAGGGTGTGATGGCCGACCACCAGGCTCGTGCTGAAAATGTTGGCGGTGAGGTCCTCTGCCGCGTCTTCTAAGACGCAAAGCAGAGGAGACCCCACCAACGAAGAGAAGGCAAAGAAAAATGTCGCGTATTGGCAAAAAGCCGGTCGCCCCGGTCAGCGGCGTGACGGTCACTGTCGATGGCCAGAAGGTAACCGCGAAGGGCTCCAAGGGTGAGCTCTCGGTGGTGCTCGTGGATCTGGTCAAGCCCGAGATGACCGATGACGGCGTTGTCGTCACCCCCGTTGATGACAGCCGCGAGGCCCGTTCGGCCTGGGGCATGTCGCGTACGCTGGTTCAGAACATCGTCGCTGGTGTGTCCACCGGCTTTGAGCGCAAGCTCGCCATCACCGGCGTTGGTTATCGTGCCCAGATGCAGGGGTCGGACCTGAAGCTTTCGCTGGGTTTCTCCCACGAAGTCATCTTCAAGGCCCCCGATGGGATCACGCTCGCTGCCCCGACCCAGACCGAGATCGTCGTGACGGGTATCGACAAGCAGCAGGTTGGCCAGGTTGCGGCCAACATCCGTGAGTTCCGGCCGCCGGAGCCCTACAAGGGCAAGGGCGTGCGCTATGCGGACGAGCACATCTACCGCAAGGAAGGCAAGAAGAAGTAAAATGGCTAAGCTTTCTGGTATCGATCGCCGCAAGGCCCGTGTTCGCCGGTCCATCAAGGCCCACGCCAATGGTCGGCCCCGTCTGTCGGTCTTCCGTTCGGACAAGAACATCTATGCGCAGATCATCGACGATGCGAATGGCGTGACGCTGGCGTCCGCTTCCTCGCTCGAAAAGGATCTCAAGATCACCAACGGCGCCAATCAGGCTGCCGCTGCCGAAGTGGGCAAGGCGATTGCCGAGCGCGCCACCAAGGCCGGTGTGACCGAAGTCGTTTTCGATCGCGGCGCGTATATTTTCCATGGTCGGGTCAAGGCCCTGGCCGATGCAGCCCGCGAGGGCGGGCTGAGCTTCTAAGCGAACGCTCCTTACAAGATAAAAGAGAAAAAAGACTGGTAGGACGATGAGAGACACTCAAGAACGCGATAGCGAATTCGTCGATCGCCTGGTTCATATCAACCGCGTTGCCAAGGTTGTTAAGGGCGGCCGTCGCTTCGGTTTCGCCGCCCTCGTGGTCGTCGGCGACCAGAAGGGCCGCGTCGGCTTCGGTCATGGCAAGGCGCGCGAAGTGCCGGAAGCCATCCGCAAGGCGACCGAACAGGCCAAGCGCCAGATGATCCGCGTGCCGCTGCGCGAAGCCCGTACGCTGCACCATGACGTCGCCGGCCGCCACGGCGCCGGCAAGGTCATCCTGCGTGCCGCCCCGGCCGGTACCGGCATCATCGCCGGCGGTCCGATGCGCGCCGTGTTCGAAACCCTGGGCATCAACGACATCGTTGCCAAGAGCCAGGGCTCGGCGAACCCCTACAACATGGTTCGCGCCACCTTCGATGCGCTCAAGAACGTCGATAGCCCGCGCTCGGTCGCGGCTCGTCGTGGGCTGAAGGTTTCCGAGCTGCAGGCCCGCCGCGGCGAAGCCGCCGTCGAAGCCTGATTGGGGCTCGAGGAGAAGATCAATGGCTAAGAAGACCATCATCGTCGAGCAGATCGGATCGCCGATCCGCCGCAAGGAAGATCAGCGCGCGACCCTCGTTGGCCTCGGGCTCAACAAGATGCATCGCCGGAGCGAGCTGGAAGATACCCCGTCTGTGCGCGGCATGATCTCCAAGGTCGCTCACCTCGTCCGCGTCGTGGACGAGCAGTAAGAGGATTTTGGAACAATGAAACTCAATCAGATCGCTGACAATGCCGGCGCCACCAAAGCCAAGGTCCGTGTGGGCCGCGGTATTGGTTCGGGCCTGGGCAAGACCGGCGGCCGTGGCGTCAAGGGCCAGAAGTCCCGTTCCGGCGTTGCCATCAACGGCTTCGAAGGCGGGCAGATGCCGCTCCACATGCGGATGCCCAAGCGCGGCTTCAACAACGCGTTCGCCAAGAAGTGGAACGCGGTGCGCCTCGACCGCATCCAGGCCTATATCGATAGCGGCAAGCTCGATGCCAAGGGCGCCGTGGATGCCGAAGCGCTCGTCAAGGCAGGCGTCATTCGCCGCGTGCGTGACGGTGTTCGCCTGATCAATGGCGGCGAGTTCAAGGCCCAGAAGGTGACCTTCAAGGTCAACCACGCCTCGGCCGGTGCCGTTGCCGCCATCGAAGCGGCCGGTGGCAAGGTCGAGGTGATCGGCAAGCCTGCCGACGCCGAGTAATTTTCCGCGACTTTGGAGCGCGCCCTCGCAGTCTTCCCGATTCCGGGGATTGCATGAGGGCGCGCTCTGACTATATCAGAGCATTGCTTCATGGTGGCGTCCGAGGCGTAGCTGTGAGCGTTCTCCGGGCCCTCGTGCCCGTTCCTTTGCTCTAAAAGCGTTTCTCAGAGGGAGCCGTCATGGCGTCTGCAGCCGAGCAACTGGCCCGCAATTTGAGCTTCTCGACCTTTTCCAAGGCCAAGGATCTCCAGAAGCGGATTTTCTTCACTCTTGGCGCACTGCTCGTTTATCGACTTGGCACCTACATTCCGATTCCGGGCATCGATCCCGATGCCTTCGCCGCGACCTTCCAGCAGGCACAGGGCGGCATCTTCGGGCTGTTCAACATGTTCGCCGGCGGCGCCGTGGAGCGCCTGGCGATCTTCGCGCTGAACCTCATTCCCTATATCACCGCGTCGATCGTCATTCAGGTGATGTCGACGGCTTCCCCGCGCCTTGAGGCGCTCAAGAAGGAAGGGGAGAGCGGCCGGCGCAAGATGAACCAGTATACGCGGTATCTTACCGTGGTGTTCTGCGCCGTGCAGGCCTATGGCATCGCCGTCGGGCTGGAGGCCAGCGAGGGCGTGGTGTCCGATCCGGGCTGGTTCTTCCGCATTTCGACCGTCATCACGCTTGTGGGCGGCACCATGTTCCTGATGTGGCTGGGCGAGCAGATCACCGCGCGCGGCATCGGCAACGGCATTTCGCTGATCATCTTTGCCGGTATCGTCGCCACGCTTCCCGGCGTTATCGCCCAGACGCTCGAATTGAGCCGTACAGGCGCGCTGCCCACGCTTGCGGTCGTCGGTATCCTGGTGGGCGCCATCGCGGTCATCGCGGTCATCGTCTTCTTCGAGCGCGCCCAGCGCCGGCTTTTGATCCAGTATCCCAAGCGCCAGGTCGGCAACAAGATGTATCAGGGCGATACCTCGCACCTGCCATTGAAGCTCAACACCTCCGGTGTCATTCCGGTGATCTTTGCCTCTTCGCTGCTGCTGCTGCCCGCAACCATCGCGACCTTCTCGGCACAGGGCGACGCACCGCAATGGCTCCAGTATATTTCCGCGCTGCTCGGCCGTGGGCAGCCGCTCTATCTCATCCTGTTCGCAGCGATGATCATCTTCTTTGCGTTCTTCTATACCTCGATCGTGTTCAACCCGACCGAGACGGCGGACAATCTGAAGCGTTCGGGCGGCTTCATTCCGGGCATCCGTCCGGGCGAGCGCACCGCGCAGCACATCGACTACGTATTGACGCGTATTACGGTCGTCGGCGCCATCTATCTCACCGTCGTGGCCCTTATTCCCGAGGTCTTCCTGAGCCAGCTCAACATCTCGGCTTTCCTGGGCGGCACCTCGCTGCTCATCATGGTGACGGTGACGCTCGATACGGTGAGCCAGATCCAGAGCCATCTGATCGCGCAGCAATATGAGGGCATGGTCAAGAAATCGCGTCTAGGGGGACGGAAAAGATGAGACTGGTACTTTTGGGGCCTCCGGGCGCAGGGAAGGGCACCCAGGCCCAGATCCTGGTCAAGGCCTATGACATTCCGCAGCTTTCCACCGGCGACATGCTGCGTGCCGCGATCGCGGCCAAGACCCCGCTGGGTCTGGAAGCAAAGGCAATCGTCGATCGCGGCGATCTGGTTTCCGATGATATCGTCTCGGGCATCATTTCCGAGCGGATGGACCAGCCCGATTGTGCCAAGGGTTTTATTCTCGACGGTTTCCCGCGCACCATTGCGCAGGCCGAGGCGCTGACCCATATGCTGGACCGCAAGGGCCTGCATCTTGATGCGGTCATCGAGATCAAGGCCGATCCCGACGTCCTGGTCGAGCGCATCATCAATCGCGCCAAGGAATCGGGTGGGGCTCGCGCCGACGACAACGAGGACGTGCTGCGCAAGCGCCTCGATGTCTATACCCAGCAGACCGCACCGCTCGTCAATTTCTATGCCGAGCGTGGTCTGCTCAAATCGGTCGACGGCATGGCCGCGATCGAAGAGGTCACTGCTGCAATCAAGGCAGCTATTGACAAATCTTAAATGTGGTCGCGCGGTGCTGTTGACTTATGCGCCGCGAGTCCTTAGAACCGCGCCCAGTCTCAGAAATTTCGAGGGCTGGATTCGGTTCCTTCCGCAAAGAGAAGGGGGTCGGATGCCGGTCCCTTGTTGTTGAACGACGTAGGGCGTCAAGCCCTCACACACCAATTTTAGGAGATCCGGCGTGGCTCGTATTGCTGGCGTCAATATCCCGACGAACAAGCGCGTGGTTATCGCGTTGCAGTATATTCACGGGATTGGGCCGAAGATGGCCTCTGAAATCTGCGAGAAAGTCAGCATTCCGGCCGAGCGCCGCGTGAATGAGTTGACCGACGCGGAAGTTATCCAGATCCGCGAAACCATCGACCGTGACTATCAGGTCGAGGGTGACCTTCGCCGTACCGTTGCCATGAACATCAAGCGTTTGATGGACCTGGGCAACTATCGCGGCCTGCGTCACCGTCGTGGTCTGCCGGTGCGCGGTCAGCGTACCCATACCAATGCCCGCACCCGCAAGGGTCCGGCAAAGCCCATCGCGGGCAAGAAGAAATAAGAAGGCCGGGTGCGGCGTCGAAGGGCAGGGCGTTTCGTCCCGCCTTTTGCGTTCCGTTCCAGGCTTTCGAGGTGTAGCCGCTGGAAGCACGGCGGCGCTCGAGATCGATTAGAGGAAGTAAATGGCTAAAGCAGATACCACGCGCGTTCGCCGCCGCGAGCGCAAGAACATCAGTGCCGGCGTTGCGCATGTGAACGCCTCGTTCAACAACACGATGGTCACCATCACCGACGTTCAGGGCAACGCGATCTCCTGGTCCTCCGCCGGCATGATGGGTTTCAAGGGCTCGCGTAAATCGACCCCGTATGCAGCTCAGATGGCTGCTGAAGACGCTGCCAAGAAGGCGCAGGAACACGGCATGAAGACCCTTGAGGTCGAGGTCCGCGGTCCGGGTTCGGGTCGTGAGTCCGCTCTGCGTGCCCTGCAGGCCGCCGGTTTCACCGTCACTTCCATCCGAGACGTTACATCCATTCCCCACAATGGGTGCCGGCCGCGCAAGCGCCGTCGCGTCTAAAAGTGAAACGAACCTCGGCAGGGCCAGCCGGGGTTCGTTTACGGTTTGCGGCATGGCGGCCGGGGCAGGGCCGCGATTTTAAGAAGGAAGTTGGACGTGATGATCCAGAAAAACTGGCAGGAACTGATTAAGCCGACCAAGCTCGACGTCGTTCCGGGCAGCGATTCCGCGCGCGTCGCCTCCGTGGTCGCCGAGCCGCTCGAACGCGGTTATGGCTTGACCCTGGGCAACACGCTGCGCCGGGTTCTGCTCTCGTCGCTGCAGGGCGCTGCAATCACCGCCATCCAGATCGATGGCGTTTTGCATGAATTCTCGTCGATTCCCGGCGTGCGCGAGGACGTGACCGATCTCGTCCTCAACATCAAGGAAATCGCCGTCAAGATGGAAGACGAGGGGCCCAAGCGCCTCACGCTCTCCAGGCAGGGTCCGGGTGCCGTCACCGCTGGCGACATCAAGACCACCGGCGACATCGAAGTTTTGAACCCCGAACTGGTGATCTGCCACCTCGACGATGGTGCCGAGATCAACATCGAGTTCACGGTCAATACCGGCAAGGGTTATGTCCCGGCCGACCGCAACAAGCCCGAGGATGCCCCGATCGGCTATATCGCCGTCGATGCGCTGTTCTCGCCGGTCAAGCGTGTCAGCTACAAGGTCGAAAAGACCCGTGAGGGCCAGAACCTCGACTTCGACAAGCTGACCATGCAGATCGAAACCAATGGTGCGATCAGCCCGGAAGATGCGCTGGCCTTTGCCGCCCGCATCGTTCAGGACCAGCTTTCGGTGTTCGTGAACTTCGAAGAGCCCACCAAGGAAAAGGCCGAGGATTCGGCTCCCGAGCTCGCCTTCAATCCGGCACTGCTCAAGAAGGTGGACGAGCTCGAGTTGTCGGTTCGGTCGGCGAACTGCCTCAAGAACGACAATATCGTCTATATCGGCGATCTCATCCAGAAGACGGAAGCGGAGATGCTTCGCACGCCGAACTTCGGGCGCAAGTCGCTCAACGAGATCAAGGAAGTGCTGGCCCAGATGGGGCTCCATCTTGGAATGGACGTCAACAACTGGCCGCCTGAAAACATCGAAGACCTCGCTAAGCGTTACGAAGATCATTACTGATCTTCCGCTGCGACCAGAAGAACTTTAGGAGAGTACCATGCGCCACGGTAAAGCCGGCCGCAAACTGAACCGGACCTCTTCGCATCGCAAGGCGATGTTCAAGAACATGTCCGCGGCCCTCATCAAGCACGAGCAGATCGTGACCACCTTGCCCAAGGCCAAGGAACTGCGTCCGATCGTCGAAAAGCTCATCACGCTCGGCAAGCGCGGTGATCTGCACGCCCGCCGCCAGGCCATCGCCCAGATCGGCGATGAAGCCATGGTCAAGAAGCTGTTCGACGTTCTCGGCCCGCGCTATCAGGATCGCAACGGCGGTTACACCCGCGTGCTGAAGGCCGGCTTCCGCCACGGCGACAACGCCCCGGTCGGCGTTATCGAGTTCGTGGATCGCGATGTCGATGCCAAGGGCCAGGATTCCGGCCCCACCGCGGACTTCACCCGCGACGAGGAAAACGAAGCCGCGTAATCCGCGCTTCCGTTTCAGGATACAAAAAGGCCCGGCACTGCCGGGCCTTTTTCTTATTCACCCTTCGGGTGCCAGGGATGGGCGATAGGGATGGGCGACACGGCCTTTACAAAACAAAAACGCGCGGCCCGAGGTTCGAGCCGCGCGTCCGGTCAGTTCATACCAATCGGCTAGACCAGGATATCGTCGACCCAGTAAAGGTCGCGCCGGTCGAACCCGTTGAACGGGGTGAGCGAAGCCTGGGTATAGGCGCCCATCAGGCCGAATTCGATGTAATCGTCCTCTGCAATGGCCGCCGGGAGGATGAACGTCTGGGGCATCACGTCGTAGCTGTCGCAGGTGGGGCCGAAGATCTTGAAGTCCCAGCTTTCGCCGGTCAGCACCTTGTCGCCCCGCCACACGCGGATCGGCGGCATGAATTCGAGGATCATGGCTTCCATCAGCGAGCCATAGACGCCGTCATTGACGTAAACCGACTGCTCGCCGCGAACGTGCTTGACCCGCAAGAGCAGCGAGGTGCAGCCGGTCGACAGGCCACGTCCGGGTTCGGCGATCAATTCGGGCTTGTTCGAGCCGAAAGTATCGGTCACCGCGTTGCGGATCGTCTCGAAATAGACATCGAGCGGGGGAGCCGAATTGGTGATGTACTGCGCCGGGAAGCCGCCGCCGATGTTGAGACGCTTGAGCTCGATCCCAGATGCCTGCGCGATGCGCCCAGCCGCCGCGATATGGCGTTCGTACGCATAGGCTTCCTCGCACTGGCTGCCGACATGGAAGCACAGCGAGGTCGAATAGCCCATGGCCTTGGCCAGCGTGGCCATCGAGATCGCACCTTCTTCCATCACGCCGAACTTGGTGCCGAAATCATAGGATTTGAGCGCCTTGCCCGCCTTGAAGCGAATCGTCACCTCCACGTCCTCGCTGGGCGGGATCACCGCCGCAAGCTGGTCGAGCTGGGCCACGTGGTCGATGGTGAACGAACGTACCCCGAACTCCTCATAGGCGCGCTGGATCTCGCGGCGGGATTTGATCGGGTTGTTATAGTGCATCCCCGCACCGGGCGCGTATTTCTCGATCAGCGCCATTTCGGTGTTGGAGGCCACGTCATAGGCCTTGAGCCCTTCCCGATGCATGATCTCGAGGATATGCGGGGAGGGGTTGGACTTCACCGCATAGGTCAAAAGCCCGTCGAAGCCCTGCTTGAAGGTATCGATGGCCTTGACCAGAAGTCTCTCGGAAAAAAGGAAGCTGGGGAAATCCGGCTCCTCGGTGGCAATCAGTTCGGCAGTGTTCGCGTAGCGGCGAGACGGCGCGTGGTCCATTGACCTTGATACCTTTTACGGGGGTTGAAAGCGGCGCTGTATAAAGCAAGTCCAGCAAAAGTGGAAACCGGTTTTGCGTCCGGACTTGCGATTTTTAAAGCCTGCATTGCCCCCCTCGGCAATGCAGAATTTCGGCTATAGCGGCAGCGTGTGACGATTCTTTGCACATAGTGCTCAACACCACATTCAACACCAAGTTTCCGCCATCAACCTTACGGCTTTGTCACTTGAATCCGCGCCTTCGCGCAATACCTTCTATCGTGCGTTCCAACCCGTTGGAGTTCCAGCATGTTTCGCCAGATTGCCCTTGCCGTCCTGATCGCCGCAACCCCTTTTGCAGCCCCCGCCCAGGTCGAGCGGCAAGTGCCCCAAACCCAGGAGCAACTTCAGCTCTCCTACGCTCCCATCGTGAGCCAGGTCGCCCCCGCCGTCGTCAACGTCTACGCCACCCGCGTCGAGGAGCAGCGGATCACGTTCGGAGATCCGTTTTTTGATCGCTTCTTCGGCCGCTCCCCATTGTTCGAGACGCGCCCGCAAACCTCGCAATCGCTGGGCTCGGGCGTGATCGTCAGTGCTGAAGGCATGATCCTCACCAACAATCACGTCGTTGAAGGCGCCACCGATATCAGGGTTGTGGCCAATGACGGCCGCGAATATCCGGTCGAGCTCGTCCTTGCCGATGCCGCCACCGATCTTGCGGTGCTGCGGATCGAGAACGCCGATCGAACTTTCCCAACCGTGCAGTTCGCCGATTCCGATCAGCTCGAAGTGGGCGATCTCGTCCTCGCCATCGGCAACCCCTTCGGGGTCGGTCAGTCCGTTTCGAGCGGGATTGTCTCCGCCCTGGCCCGCACCGGCATGGGCATTACCGATTACCAGTTCTTCATCCAGACCGATGCCGCCATCAATCCTGGCAATTCCGGTGGCGCCCTGGTCGATATGAACGGCAATCTTATTGGCATTAACACCGCTATTTTTACCCGCTCGGGCGGTTCCCAGGGCATCGGCTTTGCCATCCCTTCCAACATGGCCCGCGTCATCGCCGCGGCAGGCGAAGCGGGTGGCGAGATCATGCGGCCCTGGTTGGGCGCGCAGATGCAGGCGCTCGACGGCGATCTTGCCGCCAGTCTGGGCCTCGATACGCCACGGGGCGCCCTTATCACCGAAGTCGCCCCCGATAGCCCCGCCGAGCTTGCCGGTCTTACCTCGGGCGATGTGGTCACAATGATCGATGGCGTCCAGGTCCAGGATCCGGAGGCGCTCAATTACCGGATCGCCACCAAACCGGTCGGTTCCACAGCCCAGGTCACGCTTTGGCGCGATGGGGCGGAAATGGTCGCCTCGCTGCCGCTCAACGCCCCGCCGCCGGTTTCCGATCGCCAGGTCACCATCTCCGGCAACACGCGCTTCGCGGGCACCGTGGCAGCCGAACTCAATCCGGCGCTGGCGCAGGAGCTGGGCCTGGGGTTTTCCACCCAGGGGATAGCCGTAATCGAAGTGGAACAGGGCAGCCCCGCCGATCGCATGGGCCTGCAGGAGGGCGATGTGATCCTGGCCCTCAACGGCATGGAGATTCGTGATATTGAAACCTTCGAATCCCTCGCCAGCCAGCGGCCCCGTGCCTGGCAGATCATTCTGCAACGCGGGGGCAACGTCGTTCGTTCGGTGGTCAGCGGATGAGAAACTGGCTTAGGTGTTGTTGGGCGCAGCATCGACTTAACCTCGACGTGTCATTCCGGAACTTGTTTCCGGAATCCGGCAGCATTTGTCATAAACAATGGTGTGGGCGGTAAAGCCCACGCCGAGAGAACGAAATGAGCGACCTTTTCCCCGACGACTTGCCGTCGTCCCGCCCCGCCGAAGAGCCCTCCACCGATCGTCCCTTGGCCGACCGGCTGCGGCCGAAAACGCTCGACGAGGTGATCGGGCAGGGGCATATCATCGGCCCGGATGGCACGCTGCGCCGCATGCTCGCTTCGGGGCGGCTGGGCTCGCTTATCCTCTGGGGCCCACCGGGCACTGGCAAGACCACCGTTGCCCGCCTTCTGGCCGACGCCGTCGATTACCGGTTCGAACAGATTTCTGCGATCTTTTCCGGGGTCGCCGATCTCAAGAAGGTCTTCGAGACGGCCCGCACCGCGCGCCGTGCCGGCCAGCGCACGCTGTTGTTCGTCGATGAGATCCATCGGTTCAATCGTGCTCAGCAGGACAGCTTCCTGCCGGTCATGGAGGATGGCACCGTCGTCCTCGTCGGGGCCACCACCGAGAACCCCAGCTTCGAGCTGAACGCCGCGCTCCTTTCCCGCGCGCAGGTGCTGACCTTCCAGAGCCTTTCACGCGACGATCTCGACGCTCTCGCGAGGCGTGCCGAGCAGGAAATCGGGCGTGCCTTGCCGCTTAACGAGGATGCACGCGAAACCTTGATTTCGCTGGCCGATGGTGATGGCCGCGCCTTGCTTGGCCTGATCGAGGAGATCGATGCGGCCACAGGGCCTGAGGATCTGCTCGACCGCGACGGGCTGACGCGCCTGGTCCAGCGCCGTGCGCCGATCTACGACAAGGCGCAGGAGGGCCACTACAACCTCATCTCCGCCCTGCATAAGACGGTGCGCGGGTCGGACCCCGACGCTGCGCTCTACTATTTCGCCCGCATGCTCGATGGCGGCGAGGACCCGATGTTCCTGGCCCGGCGGCTGATCCGTATGGCGGTCGAGGATATCGGCATGGCCGACCCCCAGGCGCTGCCCATCGCGGTCGCGGCGCGCGACGCCTACCATATGCTGGGTTCGCCTGAGGGTGAGCTGGCGCTGGCGCAGGTCGTCGTCTATCTCGCTACGGCGCCGAAATCGAATGCCGTCTATACGGCCTTCAAGGCTGCGATGTCTCTCGCCAAGCAGACCGGCTCCCCCATGCCTCCCATGACCATCCTCAATGCCCCCACAAAGCTGATGAAGGGGCAGGGCTATGGCGAAGGCTACATCTACGACCACGATACCCCGGAGGGCTTCTCCGGCCAGGAATATTTCCCCGAAAAGATCGGGCGGCAGGACTTCTATCAACCGGTCGAACGCGGCTTCGAACGCGAGATTCAGAAGCGGTTGGACTATTTCGCCAAGCTCCGGGCGAGCAAGCGGGACGGCTAGTCGTTAGCCCATCGGGCAGCCAGCGCCACGGCTGTCATTCCGGGACTTGTTCCCGGAATCCAGCAGCAGCGTTTCCCCATGCACCAAAACGTGACGCAGCCCCATTTTCCCGCTAGAAGACCCGCGAATGAACAGAGGTAATTTGATGAGCGGCGTGCAATTGCGGGAAGTGGCGCGGGACGAGGATGGAATGCGGCTGGACCGCTGGTTTTCCATCCATTTCGCGCATCTGAGCTTCGGGCGCCTGCAGAAGCTGTTGCGCTCCGGCCAGATTCGCGTCGATAGCGGCCGGGTGCAGACCAATACCCGCCTTTCCGCTGGCCAGACGGTGCGCGTTCCGCCCTTGGGCGATGCGCCCGAGCCTTCGGGCGACAAGCCCCGCATCAATGAAAAGGACGCCGCTTTCCTGCGCGACCTGATCCTCTATGAGGATGACGAGGTCTACGTCTTCAACAAGCCGCACGGCCTTGCCGTCCAGGGCGGTTCGGGCACCAAGCGCCATATCGACGGCATGCTCAAATCCCTGCCCAACAAAAAGGGCGAGGCCCCGCGTCTCGTCCATCGCCTTGATCGGGACACGTCAGGCTGCCTGCTCGTTGCCAAGACTCGTGCCGCCGCCAGTCACTTCGGCACCGTGTTTCGCTCGCGCTCGGCGCGCAAGATCTATTGGGCCGTGACCATCGGCGTGCCCAATCCACGGCAGGGCCGCATCTCATGCTTTCTCACGCGTCAGGCGACTCAGGACGGCGAGCAGATGGTCGTCGTCGACAATGGGGTCGAAGGCGCACAGCACTCGGTCTCCTACTATTCGGTCACGGACACGGCGGCCAATCAGTTCGCCTGGGTGACGCTCAAGCCCGTCACCGGCCGCACGCACCAGCTCCGCGTCCATATGATGGAGCTGGGCACGCCGATCCTCGATGACCCGCGCTACAACACGCTCGAGAACTGGAACTGGGAGAGGCCCGAAGAGGTGGGCGAGGGCCTTCACCTTCACGCCCGCCGCCTCGCCATTCCGCTGCGCAACGGCAAGCGCCTCGACATCAGCGCTCCGCTGCCGCCGCATATGAAGAAAACCTTCGATGTGCTGGGCTTCGATGCCAATCAGTACGACGCCCAGAATGCGGATCCGGAGGACGATGCCTGATGACCCCGCCTCGCCTCATCATGTTCGATATGGACGGCACCCTGATCGACTCGGGAGCGGTCATCGCCGAACATATGGCCACGACTTTCCGTGACCACGGGTTGCCCGAGCCGACACGCGAAATGTCCCATTCGATCATTGGGTTGTCGTTGGAAGTTGCCATGGCGAATCTGGCCGGCTGCGATGCCGAAACAGCGCTCCTGATGGCCGATACCTATCGCGGTCACTATCGCGCCATGCTCGCCACCGGCGACCGCCACGAGCCGCTTTACGCCGGCGCTTTCGATGCCCTGGTCCGCCTCCGCGCGCACGAAGCTTCGATCCTGGGCATCGCGACGGGCAAGGGCCTTCACGGCGTCCACCGGATTCTCGCGCTCCATGCGCTCACCGACCATTTCGTGACGCTGCAGACGCCGGACCACAATCCCTCCAAGCCCCATCCCGGCATGATCCTGCGCGCCTGCGCGGAAACCGGCATCGATCCGTCCGCCACCGTCATGATCGGGGATACCACGTTCGACATGGAACTCGGCCGTTCCGCCGGCGCCAAGACCATTGGCGTCAGTTGGGGCTACCACGCCCGCGTTGCGCTCGAGGAGGCTGGCGCCCATATCATCATCGATGATTACGCCGATCTCGACGATGCAATTGAAAAGGTTCTGAGCTGATGCGCGAATTTCTTGAAGATGCCCTCAGGCATCAGGATGCCGGTGCCGGTCGCCAGCAGCGCGATCGGCTCGTCGAATTGCCGAAACGCTTCTACGATTCCGTGGAGGTGAAGGAGGAAAATGGCGTCTACACGGTGACTTTGAACAACCGTGTTACCAAAACTCCGACAGGCCGGTCGATCACAACCACAAACGCTGATCTCGCCTCATATATGCGGCACGAATGGGCGGCTCAGGGCGAGTTCATCGACCCCGACACCATGCCGCACGTCAAGCTCATAAACTCTGCCGTCGAGGGTGGTGAAGAGGCCCAACCGGCTCTCGTAGAGGAGGTGATAAAGTACGCCTCCAACGACCTTCTGCTCTATCGCGCCGATTATCCGCGCGAACTGGTCCAGCGTCAGGAACAGGTCTGGGACGACATTCTCGTCAAACTCGCGCGGCATTTTTCCGTAAGTTTTCAACCTACTGTCGGGATCATTCACCAGGAACAGCCGCCTGAAATGCTGGCAAAGCTCAAGGCTTCGCTGGCTGCTCTGCACCATATTCCGGCAACCGCGATGGTATCCCTCACCGGTCTGACCGGTTCGGGCCTGTTGGCCATCGCTCTGCGCGAAAACCTCATCGATCGCGATACGGCCTGGACAGCGGCGCATATCGACGAGGACTACCAGATTTCCCTTTGGGGAGAAGACTTCGAGGCTTCGGAACGCCGCAAGCAGCGCCGCACGGAATTTGACGCTGCCGCTAATGTTATCAAGCTCTTAGCTTGATTTTCTGGCAGCTCGATTCACCAGCCAGTCGGCCACGTCCGGTGCGATCTCTTGCACCGGAGTCAGCACGAATTCCCGCTCATGGGCATAGGGATGGGGCAGGGTGAGCCTCTCGGTTTCGAGCGCCATCTCGTCATAGGTGATCACGTCGATATCGATCACCCGAGGCCCCCATCTTTCCAGGCGCACCCGGCCGATTTCAGCTTCCGTTGCAAGGCAGAAATCGAGCAGTTCCAAGGGTTCCAGGCTCGTATCGATCAGCACGGCGGCGTTGTGGAACTCCGCCTGATCGGTCTTCCCCCAAGGCGGGGTGACGATGACAGCGCTTTGTTTCAGAAGCGAAATCTGTGGATGCGCCGCGATCTTTGCAATCGCCAGATCGAGTTGCCGCGCCGGATCGCCCATGTTGGCGCCCAGCGCAAGGACGGCCCGGGCCATCAGATCTGTTCCCGGGTTCTGACCATTTCGATCGCCGCTTCGCCCGCCACGATGGGCAGGGGTGCTTCGGGCTTGCGCACCTTGATGCGAATCCAGTCCAACCGCTCGAACCGCTTGAAAAGCCTCACGATTATATGGTGCCCGAGCGCTTCGATCAGCTTGAACCGTTTTTCTTCGAAGGCTTCGTTGACGAGATCATAGACGTCGGCATAGGAGATCGTCGATGCCACCTCATCGGTTCGCGCGGCCTCGGACATATCCAGACCCAGTTCCAGGTCGATACGGAAGCGCTGGCCGAGCTTGTTTTCCTCCAGCATCACCCCGTGATAGCCGTAAAAGGCGAGATCGGCCAATATGATGCGGTCCCGATCGGCAAACTGGGTCATGAACTTATCCCCCTGTGGCTGGCGGACCATAAAGTGTCGCCGATGAAACGCGCAAGGCATCACGATTGGGACGCACATCATGAACGCGGAAGATATGGCCGCCCTTGAGGTATCCAAGCACCGATGTTGCCACGGTGCCCGCGACGCGCTCCTTGGGCGGCAAATCGAGCAGGTTGCCGATCATCCGCTTGCGGGATGTCCCGACCAGCAGGGGAAAGCCGAGGGAATGCAACTCATCCAAGCGGTTGAGGAGACTGTAGTTTTCCTCAAATGACTTTGCGAAGCCGAAGCCGGGATCGAGAATGATCTTCTCCCTGGCGATGCCGGCCTTGAGCGCAATCTCTATCGAGCGCTGCAGCCAACGCTTCATCTCGTCGATGAGATCGAGGGAGCGGTCTCTCTCTGGATCCCAATGCATGGCGATCACCGGGGCGCCATGATGCGCAGCCACATCGGCGATCTCGGGATCGCGCTGTAACCCCCAGACGTCGTTGATGATTTTGGCGCCGGCCTGGATGACCTGATCTGCTACGAGAGCCTTGTAGGTGTCGATGGAAATCGGCTTGTCGATACCACGCTGCGCCAGGCCGTCGAGCACCGGCATCACACGGTCCAGCTCTTCCTGAACGGGAACTTCCTCTGAGCCCGGCCGTGTACTTTCGCCGCCGATATCGAGAATATCGGCGCCTTCGGCTAGCAGCTCGTCAGCATGAGCCACAGCGGCGTCGACGGCAGAGAAATCCCCGCCGTCCGAAAAGCTGTCGGGAGTGACGTTGAGAATGCCCATGACGAGCGGATCGCGGCCCAGCTTCAAGGAGCCGCCATCCATCGGGACGTCATAGCAAATATGCGTCACTGAACCGTCCCGGCCGGCACTGCATAGAGGTCGTATTCGTCGGAATCGGTAACTGTCACCGAGATCATGTCTCCGGGCTTGATGCCCGTGGCGTTCTCGACAATCACATTGCCGTCGATCTCTGGCGCGTCCCATTGCGAGCGGGCGATAACCCGCTGTTCCTCGGGCTCAACGTCGTCCACCAGCACGTCGATGGTACGGCCCACCTTGCCGGCCAACCGCTCGGCGGAAACCTCTTGCAAGGCTTCCATCAGCCGTCCATAGCGCTCCTGCTTGACCTCGTCGGGGATTTCATCGAGCCCCAGATCATTGGCCTTCGCCCCCGTCACCGGCTCGTATGGGAAGGCACCGGCCCGGTCGATCTTGGTCTCCCGGACCCAATCGAGCAGCATCTCGAAATCCTCCGCCGTCTCGCCGGGGAAGCCAACGATGAAGGTCGAACGGATCGCAAGGTCCGGGCACACTTCGCGCCATTTGCGGATGCGATCAGCGGTTTTTTCCTGATTGGCCGGACGCCGCATGGATTTGAGCACCTGCGGGCTGGCGTGCTGAAAGGGGATATCGAGGTAGGGCAGGATCACGCCATCACGCATGAGCGGGATCACATGATCCACATGCGGATAAGGATAGACATAGTGCATACGTACCCAGGCACCCAGTTGACCGAGCTCCTCGGCCAGTGTCTGGAAACGCGCTTCCACCTGCCGTCCGCGATAGGGCGAGGTCGCATACTTTAAATCGACGCCATAGGCGCTGGTGTCTTGGGAGATGACCATGATCTCCTTGACGCCGGCCTTCACCAGCCGCTCGGCTTCATAGAGCACCGAGGCGATGGGGCGGGAAACGAGATCGCCCCGGATCGAGGGGATGATGCAGAAGGTGCAGCGATTGTTGCAGCCTTCGGAAATCTTGAGATAGGCATAGTGCCGTGGCGTCAGGCGCAGGCCCTGCTCGGGCACGAGGTCCACAAAGGCATTCGGCACTGGCGGGGCGGCGTTGTGCACGGCCTCGACGACCGCCTCATATTGATGCGCGCCCGAAACGGCCAAGACTCCGGGGTGGATCTTGCGGATCAGTTCTTCCTCGCCGCCGAGACAGCCAGTGACGATCACCCTGCCATTCTCGTTGATGGCTTCCCCGATGGCGTCGAGACTTTCCGCCTTGGCGCTGTCGAGGAAACCACAGGTGTTGACGATCACGACGTCAGCACCCTCATAGGAGGGCGAGAAGCTGTAGCCCTGAGCACGCAGGGTGGTGAGAATGCGTTCGGAATCCACCAGAGCCTTGGGGCAGCCCAGGCTCACGAGACCGATCTTGGGGGCGTTCTGCATTGGCGCGCTCATGGGCGTCCGTCAAATCCTTGCAATGGCGAGATTGCCAAAGGCGCCGGATCCTGTCCAAGGCCGGCGCCAGCGCATCTGAAACTCGCGTGAATTTTCGCGTTTCATAACGTAAAGCGCGCAAAGGTCAATCTTTGCGCGCTTCAAGCCAGCCATGATGTCAGGGCAGGGCGCCCGGATTTCAAGTCTGCTGCTCTGTCCTCGTTGAGGATTCGGCCGGCTTTTCCGTCGGCTGGGGAGCATCGGCATCGGGCATGACAGCCGGCTCTTCGGCTACCGGCGTCGGTGCAGGTTGAGGCGGGGCCGGCCGCGAGGGAGCTACTGGCGAGGGTGCTTCCGGCTCGAAATGGTCGTCCTCCTGCTCGGCCAGTTCCTCCAGTGCCTCACGCACCTCATCGATCAGGGAGGCATTGGAGCGTGCCGGCGCCGGTTCATCGGTTTCGACCGCATGGTCGCGGAAGAACACGATTACCCCCTCGCAGACGATGCGCAACATGACGACGGCCAGGAGACCGAACACCGCAATCTCAAGCAAGCCCCAAAGACCGTTGCCGAAGCCGAAGCGGAAGCTGGAAAAGAAATGGCGGACTGCCCAGACCAGGATGCCTGCCAGGCCAAGAAGATAGAGGATGGTCACGAGCCTTGGCGCCAGAATGCGCCGCAGATTGAACAAGACATTGCCCGTGGCGAGCTTACGCAGGTCGTCGAACTGCATTCGGTTATCCTCTTGCACCAGAAATCAGAAAGCACCTTGTCGCGCTCACGGCGCCGAAGCAAGCCTCACCGGACCGAAGTGGCGCTCGAACGTCGCTTTCAACACCGAATCGACTTCGCCCATGCTGACCAGATGGCCCAGATCCTCAAAGCTCGTCACTCCGTGCTGGCTGATGCCGCAAGGCACGATGCCTGAGTAGTGATCGAGATCGGGGCTGACATTCAACGAGATGCCGTGAAAGCTCACCCAGCGCGAAACCCGAACGCCGATAGCGGCGATCTTGTCTTCGGCAAACGGCCCTTTTTCCGGCCGCTTCACCCACACACCGATCCTGCCTTCGCGCTTCTCGCCCTTGATGTTGAACGCGGCCAAGGTATCGATGACCCAATTTTCGAGTCCTGAGACCAAGCAGCGTATATCGCGTCCTCGCTCCCTGAGGTCCAGCATCACATAGGCCACGCGTTGACCAGGTCCATGATAGGTGAACTGCCCGCCGCGTCCGGCCTCGAACACGGGAAACCGGTCGGGCGCCAGCAGATCCTCGCTGCGCGCTGAGGTGCCGGCAGTATAAAGCGGCGGATGCTCGAGCAGCCAGACCGCTTCGCCTGCCGATCCTTCGGCTATGGCCCTTGCCCGTTCCTTCATCGTTTCAAGGGCCGTAGGGTAGGAAACGAGGGCGTCCGATATCATCCAGCCCGCCGGCTGGCCGTCGGCTCGCTTGAGCTTGGCGGCGCTGGTGCAGGTCTGCAAGGGAATCTCGTTTAACGCTTCGCTAACCATGTCGATGGGATGCTTCACTCCGTCGTGCCGGCGGGTTCTGATTCCCGCGGTAAGCATGTTTCGCAAGCCGGACCCTTCATGAATACCGTTGAAACCATCGAGATCGATGTCTCCGTCGAACTGGGCGCGGCCATCATGCCGATCCATCATCTGCTGCGGATGGGGCGCGGCGCGGTGATCGAACTCGACGCCTTCGAGAACGACCCCATGCGTATTTACGCCAACAACACCTTGATCGCCAAGGGCGAGGTCCAGGTCGATGATGGTCAGCTCAATGTGGTGGTCACCGAGAAGGTGATCAAGCCGGCCTGATTTCCGAAGGTCCTGAAACTTTATCCCCAATTGCTGAAATAGCTCTTGAGGGACGGGGAACCATTTGCTACATGCAGCCTCGCTTCGCCTGAGGGCGCAAGCATTCCCCAGACAGTGCGGTCGTGGCGGAATTGGTAGACGCGCAGCGTTGAGGTCGCTGTGGGGTAACTCCCGTGGAAGTTCGAGTCTTCTCGACCGCACCATCTCTGGCCCGCTAGGGCCGATCCCCCTTAAAATTGCATATTGGCGCGGCACCAACCGACGTGTCGCCGTAGCGGCGCTGCATTGAAAAAGCCACTCGGAGCGAGTGGCTTCATGTGTGTGCTTATGGTCGAGCGCCCTAGCTGAGGCGTTGATCGGCCCGGATCTCTTCCGCCTTGCTCTTGTATTGTTGAGCGACCAGCCATCCCTTGATGGGGCGCAGTGGCGGAATGCAGGTCAGGAACAGCAGGGGCAGGGTGGTGACCAAGTGCACCCACATCGGAGCTCTGAAAGCGACTTCCAGCCATAGGCCGAAAATCACGACGGGTACGCAGCCGAACATCATCACGAAGAAGGCCGGACCATCGGCCGGGTCGGCGAATTTGTAGTCGAGGCCGCAAACGTCACAGTGATCCCGCAGCTTGAGGAAGCCGGAGAAAAGGTGACCTTCACCACAGTGTGGGCATTTGCCGAAAAGGCCGGTCTTCCAGGCGGGAATATCTGTCGTCATGCCGTTCATCTCCTTTCGGAATGTCCGATAGATAGGCGCTTATTCCCCTGCCTGCCTCTACCGCCGCGTCGCAGTGCGCATCTGTCGCATGTCTCGTATTTCACCGTTGCGCCCCGGTCCAGTAACAAGTAAGCCGCCTGCGCTACTTGGGGGCATACGCAGGCGGCTCAGCGGCTGTTGAAGGTCAAACCAACCGCTCAAGATAACGCAGCAGCCCGCTTTCGGTTCTCTTCTGCGTGCCGCATCCAGGTGTTGCGCGTTCGCAGCAATTTCTCGTTATCGTGTCGTTGTAGGCCGCCTTTTGCCGGTAGCGGCCGAATTATAGTGAGAGAAGTTTTAACTCTTGTGGTTAATGTTTGCTCACGTTGTTGATTCCTTTGCTTGGGTAGATTTCGATGAGTCTGACGCGACGCGGGTTCCTTATCGGCCTTCCGCTTCTTCTTGCCGCGTGTTCCTCCTCCACGCGTTCCACTTCCTCCGTTTCCATGGTCAGTGCCTATGGCCCGATCGCTGACGAGCGATTTCCGCTGCCGGGACTCAATGCCCGGCTGATCAAGCCGGAGCTTCGACGCCAGCAGGTTGACTATGAGAGCAATCATGCAGCGGGAACCATCGTCGTCGATACGCCCAACCGGTTCCTCTATCTGGTTCAAGACGGCGACAAGGCGATGCGGTATGGCATCGGTGTCGGGCGTGAAGGATTGGCTTTGCGGGGCAATGCCTATGTCGGACGCAAGGCCGAATGGCCGAGCTGGACGCCGACGGCCAATATGCTGCGGCGCGATCCCGAGACCAATGGCCCCTACCGTAACGGTATGCCGGGCGGGCTCAACAACCCGTTGGGTGCCCGCGCGCTCTATCTCTATCGCAATGGCAACGACACCATGTTCCGTATCCACGGCACCAACCAGCCGCAGTCGATCGGGCTGGCAATGTCTTCCGGCTGCATCCGCATGCTCAACCACGACATAATCGATCTCTACGAGCGCGTGCCGAGCGGTACTCGCGTGGTGGTGATCCAGGCCTGAGCCCTTGCGCGGCCTATCATTCGCTTTTCAAGCGGCCCTTCACTTTGGTGAGGGGCCGTTGTTTTTGAACGGCCGGCTGAGATGCTTGCTTCGGGGCACGCCGAACCGCCAAGGCAAATCCACAGCCTTGGTAATGCCGATACGAGGCCCGACAACCACTGAGCCCTGAACCTTTGCCGGTTCGAGCATGAACGGCGACTTATATAAGCTGAGGCCGTCGTGGCTGTGGTCGATTCCGAGTGCTTGCGTGAGGCGTCCGGGGCCGGCGCACAGCTTGTAAGGATCATCGAGGCCCCGGCGAGCCGCCATGAGGTCGATGCCCGCCGTTGGAGCAAGGGCGCGTATAAGAACGGCGTTGCCGGGGCGGCAGACGAAATTCACGCACCAATGAATCCCGTAGCTGCGATAGACATAGACAGTGCCCGGTTCCCCGAACATTGAGCCGTTTCGTGGCGTGGGGCCGCGGAAGCTGTGGGAGGCAGGTTCGTCCGGGGCATAAGCTTCCGTCTCGACGATCGTTCCGCCCACTCCGTCGACCAAAAACCTGGCTCCGATCAATCGGCGCGCGACGTCGATGACATCGGCATCGAAGTAGTCGGGGGCGAGGGAAGGAGGCTGGGTCATTACGTCCGTTAGATAGCCTCCCTGCATGACCTTGCAAGGGAGTGTAGCGAGAAACAAACCGAAACGTCACATTGTTGTAGCGGCGCCATGACAACGCAGCGGTGGGAAGCCGAATTGCGCAAGAGTATCGGGAAGATGGCGCGATCCGTGATGACAAGGTCAAGGCGGTGCGCTACGCCAAGTTGAGCCAAGAATCGCGCGGTCGCGCCAACCGAGAAGGAGAATTGCAATGGAAGATCCTGCATCGGCTGGTCCGGAAACCGAACCCAATTCCAATGGCATCTATGATGAGGACGGCCGCCTGCGCCAGGATTGGTTCGGCGATCTGCGCGCCGAAATCGAGGCCGGCGATGCGGCCGCGCTCAAGGCTCGCATGGAGCCACTTCACGAGTCCGAAACCGGCGATGTGATCGAGGCTCTTCCGGCCGACGATCGCGTCCGGCTGGTCATGCTGCTCGGAGATGCCTTCGACTATTCCGCGCTGACCGAGGTCGACGACTCCGTTCGTATCGAGCTTATGGAGGAGCTACCGAACGCGGACATTGCGCGCGGCATGGCCGATCTCGATAGCGATGATGCGGTCTATATCCTTGAGGATCTGGAAGAAGAGGATCGAAACGAGATCCTCGAGCAGATGCCGATTTTCGAACGCATCTCGCTCAAGCGCAGCCTGGACTTTCCAGAGGAATCCGCCGGCCGGCGGATGCAGTCGGAGTTCATCGCCATCCCGCCGTTCTGGACGGTAGGGCAGACGATCGACTATCTGCGCAACGACAGCGATCTGCCGGACGATTTTTACCAGATCTATGTCGTCGACCCCGGTTTCAATCTGCTCGGAACCATTCGCCTCGACCGCATATTGCGCACTCAGCGTGCCACGCGGATCGAAGAGATCATGAATACCCAGGTGCGCCAGATCGATGCCACGCTCGACCAGGAGGAGGCGGCACGCATCTTCGAGCGTTACGACCAGGTTGAGGTGGCGGTGGTCGATGAAAGCAAGCGGCTCGTGGGCGTTCTGACCATCGACGACATCGTCGACGTCATCAACGAGGAAGCGGCGGAAGACATCCACCGTCTGGGCGGTGTGGGTGACGAAGACATTTCGCGGACCGTTCCTGGCGTTGTGCGCAGCCGTGCAACCTGGCTGCTGGTCAACCTTGTCACGGCGACAATGGCGTCCCTGGTTATCGGGCTGTTCGACAGCACCATTCAGCAGATGGTGGCGCTGGCCGTATTGATGCCGATTGTCGCGTCGATGGGGGGCGTTGCTGGCACGCAAACCATGACAGTGACCGTGCGCGCCATTTCGCAAAAGGAACTGGACAAGAACAGCACCAGGCGCCTTATTCGGCGCGAATTGCTGGTCGGCCTCACCAATGGTGCGATCTTTGCCGTTCTCCTGGGACTGGTTACCGCGTTCCGCTTTTCCAATCCTTCGCTCGGCTTGGTGATCGGTATGGCCATGGTGGTCAATATGATCGTGGCCGGCAGTTGCGGCATTTTGATCCCTCTAGCGCTGGAAAAGCTCAAGGTCGACCCGGCGGTGGCGTCCTCGACTTTCGTCATGACGCTGACGGACGTTATCGGCTTTTTTGCTTTCCTTACCTTGGCGGGCTGGTGGTTCGGGCTTTTTTGAGGTGATTCGCTGCCATGCGTCGGACGCAAGTGAGATTTGCGCCAATGTGGCGCAAACATGGCTTGTGAAGAGTGTTCGCCGTAGTTAATTAAGCGTTACGGATGCGCGGGCCATGTCGCCCGGCGTCACGAGTGCAATAGTACAAGGAGCTTGCATGCGTAGCCAATCCAAGGCCGTATGCTGGCGAGCCGCAGGCTGGACGTGTATTGGCCTGATCTCGCTCGGTTTCATTGTCTCCGTTATCGCTGGCGCCTGATACGGCCTTTCGGCAGGGAACGGAGTCAAATAGAATGGTGGGGTGCCCGGAGACGGTCGCCCCATTTTCATTTCCCCGGATCGACATGCATATCATCAAGTTGTGCGTTGGTGTTTCTTCCGTCGAGGAACTCGCCGAATGGCGCGCTCAGCGTCGCGCTCAAGGGCTGGGCCGCCCCGATGGTCTCAATGTGCACCGCACGCGAATGATGCCCAAAAAAGCCGATGAGATCATCGGGCAGGGGTCGCTTTACTGGGTGATTAGCGGCGTCATCCGCTGCAGGCAGGTCATCGCCGGGCTCGAAGCAGCCACCGATGCGGAAGGGCGGACCTGCTGCAATATCCTTCTCGAGCCTGAACTGATCCGCACCACGCCCTATCCGCGCCGTCCTTTCCAGGGCTGGCGCTATCTTCTGCCCAAGGATGCACCGCCCGACCTCGGGCGCCCAGGCGAAGAAACGCCGCCGGAAGGCATGGCGGAGGAGTTGGCGCAGCTCGGGCTGATTTAAAGCCAGATCGGCCGGATTGCTTAGTCGGTCTCGGGAACGGTCGGGACTCTCATCCGTTGACTCTGCATGCCAACCAGCAACGGAGACTAGTCATGGATCCGAGAACAGACAACGGCCTGCGCGCCAGAGACCTCGACCGCCGCGAGAGCGGCAACCTCATCGGCAGCGACAAGGTTGAAGGAACCGCCGTCTACAGCATGGACAACGAAAAGATCGGCACCATCGAGCGGGTGATGATCGACAAGTTGAGCGGCAAGGTTGCCTACGCCGTGATGAGCTTTGGCGGCTTCCTCGGGATTGGCGACGATCACTACCCCGTCCCTTGGGCCAAGCTCACCTATGACGAAAGCGTCGGCGGCTATCGCACCGACATTTCCAAGGCCCAACTCGACGACGCTCCCCGCTACGATGCCGAAGATGACTTCTCGTGGAACGACCGCCAGCGGGCCATGGACGTTTACACCTACTACGGGGTTCCGCCGTATTGGATTTGACGCGGAAGCCCCTGCGAATCGTTGGCCGGTGCCCAATGGGTGCCGGCCAATTCATTTATAAAATCTAGATCAAATGCGCGCTATGCTCGTCGGAAACGGGCAAATACAGACTTGTGCGGGCGCGGCGAAGCACACACTCTGTGCGCCGCCATTGGGCGCGGAGATAACGAGAATGCAGCGAACCAACGCTCACGTGGTTGTTCTCGGGAACGAGAAGGGCGGGTCGGGGAAGTCGACGACGGCATTCCATTTGGCCGTACATCTTCTTTATGAAGGCTTTCGTGTTGCCACGGTCGATACCGACAGTCGGCAGCGCACCTTTACCGCGTATGTGCGCAATCGCAGCGAATGGGCAAAGGCGCATGGGCTCAATGTGCCCCACCCAATCCATTTCCATTTGCCGCAAACGCGCAGCGATTCCGCAGAGGAGAACGCGCGCCTGGATTTCGAGATGTTCCGGCAGTCGGTGGCTGAGGTGGAAGGAGAGGTCGACTATCTTATCATCGATACGCCCGGCTTCGATACGCACCTGGCCCGGATCGCCCACACCTTGGCCGATACTCTCGTTACGCCGTTCAACGACAGTCTTGTCGATCTCGATGTCATTGCCCGCATCGAGCCTGACACTGGGTCAGTACTGGAGTTGAGCCACTACACGCGCCTCGTGCAACGCGCCCGGCGCGAGCGGCTCGCGATCGACGGTCGTGCCATCGATTGGGTGCTCGTGCGCAATCGGATCTCGATGTTGAACTCCCGCAATACTCGGATAGTCCGGACCGGCCTCGACAGCATTGCGGACCGTGTGGGGTGTCGGGTTGCCGAGGGCATTGCCGAGCGCGTGATTTTCCGCTCGCTCTTTCCGATCGGGATGACGGTGTTCGATCCTCTCGAGTCCGGAGTTCTTGCAGGCTCGTCTATGAGCCATATCGCGGCGCGTCAGGAATACCGGCTGCTCGTTGACACGCTTAATCTCGGCTTGCGCTCGGGAGTCGTTTTGCGCAAGCCGAGCCGCCTTGCAGAGGTGTTCTGAAGAGCGGTCAGACCAGCAGCGATTGTGCGCCGTCGATCCAGATCGGCGTGCCCGTGATGTGGCGTGAGGCGTCAGAAGCCAGAAAGCATACGAGATCGGCCACGTCTTCGGCCTTTCCCGGCTTGCCGCCGGTCAATGGCACGTCACCCTTGGGATATTCCGCAGGAACTTCCGCCTTTTCCACATTTTGCCGATTGGTATTCTCATCGATCTGACTCTCGATGGCGCCTGGGCAAATGGCGTTGACCCTGATGCGGTATTTGGCCAACTCGAGCGCGGTCATCTGCGCCAATGCCACCTGGCCGGCCTTGGTCGTGGAATAGGCTGAGGCGCCTGCGGTCGTGAACGTACGTGTGCCGTTGATCGAGGAGGTGATGATGATCGAGCCGCCGCGTTCCTTCATCAAAGGAACCGAGTGACGAAGCGTCAGGAAAGTGCCGCGGAGATTGACCGCTATGGTGGTGTCCCAATCTTCGATAGGGAGTTCGTCGATCGGCGCCCAGGTGCCGTTGATCCCCGCATTGGCGAACACGATATCGAGGCGGCCAAACGTTTGTTTAATTCGATCAAAGGCGGACTGCATGTCCGCTGTGTCGGAGATATCCGCATAAAGTGGCAGCACCTTGCGCCCGATACCGGCGATCTGGGCTGCCACGCTATCGACTTCTTCCTTGCTGCGGCTGAGAAGGGCAATGTCGACACCCTCGGCGGCAAGTTTAAGGGCGCTGGCCTTGCCAAGTCCCGAGCCACCACCGGTAACCAGTGCGATTTTGCCCGCGAGCGACATGCCGATCCTCCATGCTGATTGCTGGATCAGCAACGCGAAGGAGGCCTGTCCGTTCCGAGTTCGGTTGCGGCCGGTTGCGGGGACTATTCGTCCTGGGGCAGGTACATGCGCAGGGCGCGTTTTCCGTTAGGACCGAAAACGTCGACGTCGATCGAGACGCGCGGCAGCACCATGCGGCGGGTGCGGGCAGAAAGTGCCAGCACCACCGAGAGCATGTCGGACATCCTGCGCCGGACGGGCTTATGGGGCTCCAGACCGCGGATGAGTGAGCGCAAGGCTTCGCTGCGCACCGCATCATCTTGCGAGGCGAGAGGTGAGCGCGGTTCGAACCGGCCGAGGTCCGAGAGGCGGGGCCATTCGCTCATTGGGTTACTCCATACACTTGCGCCAATTGTCGAGACGACCGGGGCTTATCCCTGCACGGTCAGGCAGTTGATGGATGCGGCGGCCAGGGCGTCGCACGTCGTGCGGGCTTGTGTGCGGTCGGCAAAGCCTGCGAACCGGGCGCGATAATAGGTAACCCCGTTGCGCTCGAAGGTTTCCACATAGCTGCGCAGATTGGCCAGCTGGTCATAGGTCCGTGTCGCTTCGGAAATCATCTGGTTCGCGCCGTCTTCGCTATCCGCCGCACCGACCTGGACCACCCAGCCACCGGCCGGCACCGTAGCGGCGGCGTTGGTGCTCATGGCATCGACTGCCAAGCCCTCCGGGCGAGCAATGGGAGCAGGGGGGACCAACGCGCCGGGCTGTGCGGTTACGTCAGAGGAGGTGGGCCCCAGCTTCATGGTTTCGGCGATCCAGGCGCCAATCGGGTCATTGGCCGGGTATACAGGCTGTTCGGACGGCATCACACCGGTCGCAACATAGGTTGCCTGATCGAGGGCGCTTTCGCCCGGACGTGAGGGAATATCTTCAGCCGACACCACCTGGAAGGGGATCGTTTCGGGCTCGGTGGATTCGGGCGAAGAGAGTGCTGCGACCTGCATGGCCTGTTCTTCGGTAATCACCGGCAAAAGGCTCACCGGCCGGGCGGGCGGCAGGCGGTTGAGCGGCACTGCGGCACCCGCCGAAGCGACTGCAATGCCGTTGCCCAGCAGCGTCGGGCGGGGGATCATGGCCTCGCGCCAATAGTCGCCTTGGCGGGCGTCCGGAAGATATTCGCGGACCAGTTCGGCCACACGGGCATTACGCGAGGCGCCGGTGTTAAAGCCAAGCCCGATGACCACAATATGGCGATTGTTGGCGCGGGCCGCGGTCATCAGGTTGTAGCCGGAGGCGTTGATGTACCCGGTCTTGATGCCGTCGACCCCGTTCTGGCCCAGCAGGGCGTTGTGGTTGCCATAGGTCTTGGACCCGTAGGTGAAGCTGCGGGTCTGAAAATAATCGTAATAGTGGGGGAAGTGCAGATAAATGGCGCGTGCCAGGGTAGCCTGATCCGCTGCCGTCGTCACCTGGCCGCTATCGGGAAGGCCGGAGGCGTTCTTGTACGTTGTGCGGCTCATACCGAGGGCCCGCGCCGTCTGCGTCATGCGCTCGGCGAACTTGCTTTCGGTGCCGGAGATATTTTCACCGATAACGCGGGCGACGTCATTTGCCGAGAGCGTCACCAGAGCCTTGATCGCATCCTCGACCTTGATGGTCGAGCCGCTGCGGACATAGAGCTTGGTGGGCACGGCGGCGGCGGCGTGTGCCGAAACCGAGAGCTTGCTGTCCAGGCGAAGCCGCCCGGCTTCCAGTTCCTGGAACAGGATATAGAGCGTCATGACCTTGGTGAGCGATGCGGGATAGCGAAGCTCGTTGGCGCTGTCCTGATAAAGGACCTGGCCGGTCTTGGCGTCCACCGCGATCCCGGCATAGGCGCGTGGTACGTTTTGTGCGGAAGCAGAAGCGGTTATGGCCGCGGCGGTTGTCGCGGCAACGAAAAATGCAAGAACGAAGCGCGCAAACAATATGCGTGCGGAAGCGATACGCAGAAGGGTCGGCACCCGATACTCCAACTCTTTACTGGACCGGCACGAAAAACGCCGCACCGTTACTCATCTTTGGGGTGCGCGCGCCATCCCCCGAGGCATTCCGCACAGTCCCTAACTGAGGAGCCACGATAGGGCGGCGCGGTTACAAATCGGTAAAGTGCTTAAAACTTGTCGCAAATTTCGTGCGTCATGGTTCACACCTGATTGATCGCCTTTTCGCCCCTTAACATGACCAAGATTTTGCCTACATAATGGAGCCGTCTTGCCTTTGACGATTTGGGACGAAGACCTGTGCAAACCCTCGCTCACTCCATCGGAAATCACCTGCCGCGCGGCGCCGCTCCGTTCGCGCAGACCGTTGTGCGACTGGCTCTTGTGGCCGGCCCGGGAGATGGACGTGATCACGACGAAGATGGTGACGGCCAGACCGGCGTCGTAACCAAGACCCGGCCGAAAACCAAAAAGCCCAGCCTATATCGCGTGCTGCTGCTCAATGACGACTACACGCCCATGGAGTTCGTCATCCTCATTCTCGAGGAAGTCTTCAACAAATCCCGTGAGGAAGCGACGCGCATCATGCTGCACGTCCACAACCAAGGCGTGGGGGAATGCGGGGTGTTTCCGTACGAGGTGGCCGAGACCAAAGTCACCCGTGTCATGGACGCCGCGCGCCGCAACCAGCATCCGCTGCAATGCGTGATGGAAAAGCAATAGGATAGGACCAACATGCCTTCATTCTCTCGCGGTCTCGAAAAGGCGTTGCATCAGGCCATGAATTTGGCTCGGGAGCGCAGCCATGAGTTTGCGACCCTCGAGCACCTGTTGCTCGCCCTGACCGAGGATCGCGACACGATTTCGGTACTGACCGGCTGCGATGTCGACATCGAAGCCTTGCGCACCGATCTCGAGGAATTCATCGACGAGGAACTCGACAGCCTCGTCGTGCCCAACGGTCAGGACGCTCGTCCCACGGCCGCCTTTCAGCGCGTCATCCAGCGGGCCGTGATCCATGTGCAATCATCAGGCCGTGAGGAAGTGACCGGGGCCAATGTGCTCGTTGCGATTTTCGCCGAGCGCGAGAGCCACGCCGCTTACTTCCTTGAACAGCAGGACATGACCCGGCTCGACGCCGTCAACTTTATCTCGCACGGCATCGCCAAGTCAGGCCGCGGGGCCGACAGGCCCGTGCGTGGAGCTGACGAGGGCGGTTCGGGCTTCGAGAACGATCAGGAACGCGGCGGCAGCAGCGGACCGCAGCAGAGCTCGGCCCTCGCCGATTTCTGCATCAACCTCAATGAAAAGGCCCGGGCCGGCAAGATCGATCCGCTGATCGGCCGTGCGACCGAGCTGGAGCGGACCATTCAGGTTCTTTGCCGGCGTTCCAAGAACAACCCGCTCTATGTAGGCGACCCCGGCGTCGGCAAGACTGCCATCGCCGAAGGTTTGGCGCGCCGCATCATCGAAGGCGATGTGCCCGAGGTCCTCGAAACCGCAGTCATCTATGCGCTCGATATGGGCTCGCTTCTCGCCGGTACCCGCTATCGCGGCGATTTCGAGGAACGCCTGAAGGCGATCATGAAAGAGCTCGAGAAGAAGGATAACGTCATCCTCTTCATCGACGAGATCCATACCGTGATCGGCGCGGGAGCCACCTCCGGTGGCGCGCTCGATGCATCGAACCTTTTGAAGCCCGCTTTGGCTTCGGGGGCGATCCGTTGCATTGGTTCGACCACCTATAAGGAATACCGCCAGTTCTTCGAAAAGGATCGGGCGCTCGTCCGTCGTTTTCAGAAGATCGATGTCAACGAGCCGACCATTCCCGATGCGATCGAGATCATGAAGGGTCTGCGGCCGTATTTCGAGGATTATCACAAGCTCAAATACACCGACGATGCCCTCAAGGCTGCTGTCGAGCTGTCGGCGCGTTACATCAATGATCGCAAGCTGCCCGACAAGGCCATCGACGTTGTCGATGAGACCGGGGCTCGTCAGATGCTGGTGACCGAGGACAAGCGCAAGAAGCTGATCAATGTCGAGGATATCGAGGCGACCGTCGCAACGATCGCTCGTATTCCGCCGAAATCGGTTTCCAAATCCGATACCGAGCTTCTGGGTAATCTCGAAGCCAACCTCAAGCGCGTCGTGTTCGGCCAGGACAAGGCGATCGACGCCCTTTCCTCGGCCATCAAGCTGGCGCGTGCGGGTTTGCGCGAGCCTGAAAAGCCGATCGGTTCCTATCTCTTCACAGGCCCGACCGGTGTGGGCAAGACCGAGGTTGCCAAACAGCTTGCCGATACGCTCGGCGTCGAACTGCTGCGTTTCGATATGTCCGAATACATGGAACGCCACACGGTTTCGCGCCTGATCGGTGCTCCTCCGGGCTATGTCGGCTTCGACCAAGGCGGTCTGATGACCGATGGTATCGATCAGCATCCCCATTCCGTGCTGCTGCTCGATGAGATCGAAAAAGCCCACCCGGATTTGTTCAACATCCTGTTGCAGGTGATGGATCACGGCAAGCTCACCGACCATGCCGGCAAGCAGGTCGACTTCCGCAACGTCATCCTGATCATGACGTCGAACGTGGGGGCGGCCGAATTGGCCCGCACGCCCATCGGCTTTGGCCGTGTGCGGCAAGAGGGCGACGACGAAGATGCGATCAATCGCATGTTCACGCCCGAATTCCGCAATCGGCTCGATGCGATCATCTCGTTCGCGCCGTTGCCGCCTACGACGGTCAATCGCGTGGTCGAAAAGTTCATCCTGCAGCTCGAGGGCCAGCTCGCCGAGCGTGGCATCACTATCGAGCTGACGCCTGAGGCGTCCGACTGGCTGGCCACCCGTGGCTATGACGAAAAGATGGGCGCGCGTCCGCTTGGGCGCGTGATCCAAGAATACGTCAAGAAGCCGCTGGCCGAGGAAGTGCTGTTCGGCCTGCTCCAGAAGGGCGGTTCGGTGAAGGTCACTGTGGTGGGCGAGGGGAGTGAGGCGCGCCTTGAGCTCGTCTCGATGCCGCCCCGTCCGGCACGGCCAAAGGCAATCACCGGGCCCAAGGGTGGCAAGAAGCCTTCACGCAAGCCCAAGCCGAAGGACGCGGAACAGAACTCCTGAACGATCAACCGATAATTCGATGGAACCGGCGCCCTCGGGCGCCGGTTTTGTTTTAACGTCCTCGGATTGACCGTGGCGTTTAAACATGAGAATTATACTCATGTTAAATCACAGGAGACGCTTATGCGTACGCTCAAGACTTTTGCCCTGGCCATCGCTCTTGCGGTTTCGTCTGCGTCGGTGGCCGTGGCGGCCGATCATCAGATCGAAATGCTCGATCAGGGAAGTGACGGCGAGATCATGGTTTTCGAGCCGGCGTTTCTGGAGATCGAACCCGGTGACACTGTTACCTTCGTTCCGACCGATCCGTATCACAATGCTGCGACCATCGAGGGCATGATCCCCGAGGGTGCGGAACCGTTCACCAGCGAGCTGAGCGAGGAAGTGACCCTCACGTTTGATGTTCCAGGTGTCTACGGTATCCGTTGCGACCCGCACTACATGATGGGAATGGTCGCCATGATCGTGGTCGGCGACCCCGTCAATCTGGAGGAAGCACAGCAGGCTGAAGTTCCCGAGGGTGCTCAGGGCCGTATCGATGCCCTTTTCGCACAGGTTGAAGCTCAATAATTCACGCTATGCAAAAAGGCGGTCGCCGTTTTGGGAACCGCCCTTTCTTTGAGCCAGTAGCGGGAACATGGGCCGAGTTTTCCCCGCAATTGTCCCCGCATTTGTTCACAGGTTTATCCCCGCGGCTCACAGTTCGGCGCGGATTTTCTCGGCATGTGCGGCAAGCTCGTCGGCGTCGGCCATTTCACCGGTGTGCGATTTCAGCGCCACGCCTTCATACATGGGCAGGATGTGAAAATGCAGGTGGAAAACAGTCTGCCCGGCGGCGGCTTCATTGAACTGCATGATACGCACGCCGTCGGCCTCCATTGCTGCCATGGCAGCGCGTGCTACGCGCTGGGTCTTCTGGATAAGATTGGCGAGCACTTGGGGGGCGGCGTCGAGCAGGTTTCGTGATCCTGTCTTGGGGATGACTAGGACGTGTCCGCGCGACATCGGCATGATGTCCATGAAGGCCAGCGTATCGTCGTCCTCGAAAACCTTATGGCTGGGGATGTCGCCCTTGATGACTTTGCCAAAAATATTGTCCGGGTCGTATTCGGCCATCACATGCTCCTCTCGCTATCCTTGTGACCTATAGCCTAATGGAGCGGAGGGACAAGGGCGCTAGCCCTTACGGAAGGGCGTATATTCGGCAAGTTCTTCGTTCTGCATCTCCACCATCCTGCGTTCGTCTTCGAGATAGTCGGCAACAGCGCGCCGTAAACCGGGGTGGACCAGATGGTGGATGGATCGGATGGTCACAGGGGCATAGCCGCGTGCCAGTTTGTGCTGGCCCTGCGCTCCCGCTTCAACGCGCTTTAGGTCATGGGCGATCGCGAAATCGATGGCTTGATAATAGCAGAGCTCGAAATGGAGGAACGGGACGTCGCGGACTACACCCCAGTTGCGGCCGTAGAGCGTGTCCTTGCCCAGAAAATTGAGAGCGCCAGCGATGTAGCCGCTGTCGTCGCGCGCCAGCATCAGCACGATCCTATCGGCCATCGCTGCGGAGATGCGAGAGAAGAACTCCCGATTGAGATAGGGCCGGCCCCATTTACGCGAGCCGGTATCCATATAGAACGCGTAAAATGCGTCCCAATGAGCTTCCGTCAGATCGCCGCCGGTGACCCATTCGCAGACGATACCCTCGGCCAGCGCATCGCGCCGCTCGCGCCGAATAGCTTTCCGCTTGCGCGATTGCAGAGTTTCAAGAAAGTCCTCAAAGCTCGAAAAGCCGTCGTTTCGCCAATGGAATTGAGTGTCGTGGCGCACCAGCCAGTTTGCACCTGCCGCGATTGCTTCTTCCTCTGCGGTCACAAAAGTAGCGTGGACAGATGAGGCATCCAGGCGCTCCGCCAGTGCTTCGGCCGCTTGCAGCAGCAATGTTTGCGTGTCGGTGCTGCCGTCGAGGGTCAGAAGCTTGGGGGCGCTGGCCGGCGTAAACGGCACCGATGACTGCAGCTTGGGATAATACCGTCCGCCAGCTCGCTCGATGGCGTCCGCCCAGGCATGGTCGAAGACATATTCGCCCATCGAATGCGATTTGAGAAATAGCGGCATCAGGCCGATCGGCTCATCGTCGCGCGAGATGAGGATATGCTGCGGCTGCCAGCCGGTCCGAGCAGTCGCGCAGCCGGCCTCTTCGAGCGCCAGGAAGAAGGCGTGATCCAGAAACGGATTGTCGGGATTGCCGGAACCGCCCGACGCAAGCGTGTTCCATGTGCTCGCTGGAACGCTGGCGGTGCTGGGATGAATGGCGATGGTGATTTCAGATTGGTCTGCCAAGGTGCGGCCGGACAATTCAACAGGTCTGGTAGAAATAGTCCTCGCCGGCAGGAGTTGTAAGGTCGCGGTCTCGGCTGGTCACCGAGATTTGTCCGCCATAGTCGGCGCAGGCACGCCCGAAGTATGCAACATCTGTGTCGTCCGTATCAATGGCTAGAGCGCGTCGAGGCAAACTCGGCAGGGAAGCGCTTAGCGAGCATCTGGATCAAAGCCTTCGAAGACGATCTGGTCCGCGTGCTGCCGGGCCTCTGCCGCCTCGCCCCGCGACCGTATCGTCCAGCTCATCACGCGAAAGCCCAGCGCCTTGAAAAGGCGAACGGCGGGCAGCCCCAATGCCGATCGCTCGCAAGAGATGAAGTTGAAGCGCGAGCGCGGGTAATGCAGCAGATGCCGGAGCACGAACCGGGTTCTCGCTGGCATGTCGCCATACCATTCGGGTTTGTCATAGCCATAGGTTATGATGCCTAGCAGCCCGGAGTAGCCGGCATTGCGCAGCGCGATCAACATGTGCGGGTCGAATGATTTGACCACCAGAGGTCCCTGGTAACCCCGCACGCATTCGGCAACCCGGCTGGCGAGCGCATCGGTGTCTATAGCATTGGCCTGGTGCTTTACCTCGACGACCAGCGGTACCGCTCCGGCGATTTGTGCCAGCATCTGTTCAAAGGTTTGCGGGCAGTCGGCGGTGCTCGAGCCGGTGAGCGGAGTGACGATGAGTTCGTCGCTCAGCCGGGAGCGGACCAGTCCGGTCCTGCCGACAAGCCGCTCCAGATTGTTGTCATGGAAAACGATCGCCTCGCCATCCGCCGAAAGCTGTAGGTCGCACTCGATCCCGAAGCCGCGTTCGATTGCAGCGGCAAAGGCCGAGTGCGAATTTTCGATGATCCCCCGTCCCTTGTCATGCAATCCACGATGGGCGATGGGACGGTCGAACGGGGGATTGGCCATGGATTATTCGATCTCGATAATGGCGTCGATTTCAACGGCGGCGCCGAGGGGGAGGGAAGCCACGCCGAACGCGGCGCGGGCGTGCTTACCCTTGTCATCCAACAGTTTTATGAACAGATCGGATGCCCCGTTCGCAACGAGATGTTGTTCGTAAAACTCGGGCGTGGAGGCCACGAGAACCGTGAGCTTCTGGATCGCCTTGATGTTGGAAAGCGCCGTCACCTGATTGACCTGGGCGAGGATGGAAACCGCACACAGAGCGGCCGCCTTCTGGCCGGCCGCGACATCCAGGTCCTCGCCAAGCCGGCCTTTAACCACCCCGTTGGCATCCGCGGAAATCTGCCCCGAAACATAGAGCAGTTTTCCTGATTGTCGCACCGGAACATAGCTGGCAGCCGGGGCAGCAGGAGTTGGCAGGGTGTAGCCGAGATCATTGAGTTTCTGGTCGATCGTCATCGTCGCTCTCCGGTTGGATTTCTCTCGTCTTGGGCTGACGGTAAAGCTTGCCGCGAACCAAGGCTTCACGACCGAACCGGCCACGCACCTTGTCCATGGCGCGCTCGGCCGCCGCTCTGCGCGCGATGCCAGGTTCGATCAGGTCCACCGGATCGCTGCCGTCAGCCGGTTCGAGACCGGTAACACCGATCCCGAGCAAGCGAAAGGCAGTGCCATCCACTTCGCGAGCCAGCAATTTTACGCCGGTTTCGTAGAGTGTCGTGGCGAGTTGGGTCGGCAGCATGAGATGCTGGGCCCGCGTACGGGATTTAAAGCCGGCGGTTTTGAGTTTGACCGTTACAGTATCGCCGACCAACCCCTGCTTCTTGAGCCGCTCCGATAGCCGTTCGGACAGCGAGAGCAGGGCGGTCGATAGCGATTCGAAGTCGGAAAGGTCGGCAAAGAACGTCGTTTCGGTGCTGACGGATTTGGTTTCGCGGTCAACCGAGACCCGGCGGTAGTCTTCACCACGCGCCAGCTTTGCCAGCCGGGCGCCCATCTCGCCATAGCGCCGCATGAGATCTTCGGGAGCGCGCTGCTGGAGCTGACCGATAGTCGTCAAGCCATCCTTGCGCAGTGTTTCGGCCATCACCTTGCCGACCCCGAAGATCACCGAAATCGGCTTTTCGGCGAGGTAGGAAACGGTCTCGGCTTTCCCGATCATCGCAAATCCGCGCGGCTTGTCGATTTCCGAAGCGATCTTGGCGAGGAACTTGTTGTGGGAGAGCCCAATGGAGATGGTAACCCCGATCTGCTCCTCGATCCGCTTGGCGAGACGGGCCAGCGACGCGGCCGGAGGGGCCTTATGCACCTTCTCGGTTCCCGACAGATCGAGAAAGGCTTCGTCGATCGATAGTGGCTGGACCAGGGGCGTAAGCGAATCCATCAGCGCCCGAATTTCCCGGCTCACCCCCACATATTTGGCCATATCGGGCTTGATCACCACGGCTTGTGGGCACAAGCGTTTGGCCTGAAACATTGGCATGGCGGAACGCACGCCGCTCATGCGCGCGATATAACAGCAGGTCGAGACCACCCCGCGCTTGCCGCCGCCCACGATCAGGGGCTTATCGAGCAGGCTCGGATCGTCCCGCTTTTCGACCGATGCATAGAATGCATCACAGTCGATATGGGCGATCGAGAGCTCGAACAGTTCCGGGTGATGGATAATGCGCGGCGAACCGCACTTGGCGCAGCGCGCCGGGGCCACCGGAGCCTCCCCGGCGGCAAAGCAGTCGCGGCACAAATGTCCGCCAATGGCCATCGTTCAACTCTGCGGGTTAAGGCCGTGCCAAAGCCGCATGACGCGCGAGACATCCAGGCCCGAATTGGCGCACATGGCAAGCAGCAGCGATTCGTGCCGTCCGAAATAATCCACGAGTCCTTCCGCGAGTGCCGTGGTTCCGACGGAATCGCGCAGGCGTTGCGGCGAATAGCCGGCTAGCGCCATAAAGCGTTCAAGTTCGCCGACATCGGCGGCCAGCCAGGAGATGCAGGCATCGCCAACGGCGAGCAATTCAGCGGTGTCGACTCTATCGCCCAAGCGCCAGACTCAGCTTATTTCTGGTTTCGTAACATATTGCTGTTACCGCAACCCAATGACAACTCAAAGCGTCCGATCGCGGATGCCGGGCGAGGGGACATGACCAAGACCGTCATGATCGTGGAAGACAACGAGCTGAACATGAAGCTCTTCCACGACCTGCTTGAATCGCGCGGCTATCGCACCATTCAAACGCGCAACGGCATGGAAGCGCTGGATCTGGCACGCGAGCATCGCCCCGATCTGATCCTCATGGATATCCAGCTTCCGGAAGTGTCCGGGCTGGTGGTCACCAAATGGCTCAAGGAAGACGAAGACCTCGCTTCTATCCCCGTGATCGCCGTCACTGCCTTCGCGATGAAGGGCGATGAGGAGCGCATTCGGCAGGGCGGATGCGAGGGCTACATTTCAAAGCCGATCTCGGTGCCACACTTTTTGGAAACGATTGAAAGCTACATTGGCAAGGCCCAGTAGCAATCACTCTTCATTTATGGCCGGGAGGAAGCGCGCCGTGACTGCACGAGTGCTCATTGTCGATGACATTCCCACGAATGTGAAGTTGCTCGAGGCCCGTCTGCTTGCCGAATATTTTGACGTCGCGACCGCGTCTTCGGGGCAGCAGGCGATTGAAATCTGCCGCAACGAAAACATCGATATCGTTCTGCTCGATGTGATGATGCCTGAGATGGACGGCTTCACCTGTTGCCAGATTCTCAAGCAGGATCCGCAAACGGCACATATTCCCGTGGTGATGATCACAGCGCTCGATCAGCCCTCCGATAGGGTGCGGGGGCTCGAAGCGGGCGCCGACGATTTTCTGACCAAGCCTGTAGACGATGTGCAGCTTCTCGCGCGTGTCAAGAGCCTGGTACGATTGAAAAGCTTGAGCGATGAGTTGCGCGCCCGGGCCCGCACCAGCCATCAGATCGCGCTCGAAGATGCCAGCGGCTCCGAATATGGCGTACGGGTGGAGCAGGGGCGGATTCTGCTTGTCGATACTGATCGGAGGCGGGCTGAGAGGCTTGAATCCTACCTTCGCGAAACCCACGAGGTCACCATTCTCACCGAACCGGCCGAGGCCGTGTTCCAGATTTCGGGCGGAGATTTCGAGCTGGCCATCGTCTCGATGTCTCTGCAGGGGTTCGACCCGTTGCGCATCTGCTCGCAGATCCGCACGGTCGATCAGACGCGTTCCATTCCCATCATTCTCGCCGCCGAGGAGCAGGATCGGCCGCAGATCGTCAAGGCGCTCGACCTTGGGGTCAATGACTTCATCATGCGTCCGATCGAGCGCCACGAGCTTTCGGCGCGAGTCAAGACTCAGATTCGGCGGCAGCGCTACACTGTCGAATTGCGTGAGAGTCTCAATTCGACAATGGCCATGGCCGTCATCGACGAGCTGACAGGTCTATACAACCGCCGTTATTTCGAGCGGCATCTGGCGATGGTGCTGGCCAAGGCCGAAGAGCAGGATCGCGATACGGCGCTGATGCTGCTCGATATCGACTATTTCAAGCCCGTCAACGATACCTATGGGCACGACGTGGGTGATGCGGTGCTCAAGGAGTTTGCCTCTCGCCTCCAGCGCAATATCCGCGGTGTCGACCTGGCGTGCCGCTTTGGCGGCGAGGAATTCGTCGTGGTAATGCCCGACACCGACATGCGGCAAGCGCAAAGCGTTGCCGAGCGCGTGCGGAGTGCGATAGCCGACCATGGATTTCAGGTCGGGCTGGAGCGCCCGCTCAACATCACTGTCAGCGTCGGGCTGGCGCTCAACGAGCAGGAAAACGACACGCCGGAATCGGTAACCAAGCGTGCCGACATGGCGCTTTATCGCGCCAAGCGCGCCGGTCGCAATCGTGTGGTTGCCGACGCCGCGTAAACCGCAGACGCGGTAAGGTTAACCCTTCATTATTAATGGCGAAACCGGAGCTCGAATTCCCCGGAACACTTGGCGTTCCGGAGCTGCAGGAGTAGGTTCGGGCCAATGAAACGGACGCCCAAACGCATATCCGTTTCATGCCAGAACCCTACGGCTTTCAGGTCCGCCGCAACTCCTGTGCCGTAGGGCGGCTGACCCGGTACCGGACAAGAGTGGCCTCTTCGACAAACCGGACCGGGTCAGCCACATTCAGCGCGAGCAGATATGCTGCGCAAAGAAAAACCCCGCTCAGTGGCGGGGTTTCTTTTTGGCGCTTCGATCAAGCAGATTACTTGATCTTGGCTTCCTTGAATTCGACGTGCTTGCGCGCCACCGGATCGTACTTGCGGAACGAAAGCTTCTCGGTCGCGGTACGGGTGTTCTTCTTGGTGACGTAGTAGAAGCCGGTGTCGGCGGTCGAAACCAGCTTGATCTTGATCGTGTTGGACTTTGCCATCGCGGTAGCCTTTGAAACAAACAGGCCGCGCGACGGTTTTGCGCACGGCTCGGAAATGAGTTGGGCGCAAACTATGCATTTTGCGCCAAAAGTCAAGCGCGTCAGGCGTGCCCGTCGCTCTCGATTTCATCATGCGTGCCGGCGGGATCGAAGCCGTGCATATAGCGGGCCCATTGCAAGCCGACGATCGCTCCCTTGATTACAGGAAGCAGGAGTACCGATGAGATAAGGATCATCGGAATCATGATCCAGAGGTATGTCAGCGGATGCAGCGGCGTGGAACTCATCTCCATGTGCAGCACCGCGCCGACCGCAAGGTGCCCGACAATCGTGATTACAAGGTAGGGCGGGGCGTCATCGGCCCGATGATGGAACAGCTCAGTGCCGCAAACATCGCACTGGTCCGCGATCTTGAGGTAGCGCGAAAACAGCTTGCCTTTGCCGCAATTGGGACAGCGGCACTTCATGCCATTGAGCATGGCGGGCCAGAGCGGCCGCGTGGGTCTCAATGTCAGGTTGGTAACAGGCATAACTATTTCCTTGCGCGACGGCCGCGCGGTGCAGGCTTGCCCTTGCTGGTCCTGCGCCCACGGGTGGGGCCGGGTGGTTTCACCCGTTCGCCCTGAGATAGGACTTCAAACCGCAATGCGCCAGCCATCGGTGCTGCTTCAAGCAGTCGCACATCAACTTTGTCACCTATTCTGAAGCGTTCTCCCGTGCGCTCGCCGATCAGAGCCTGCTGGTCTTCGAAGAAGCGGAAATAGTCCTGCCCGAGCGAGGATACGGGCACGAAGCCGTCGGCTCCGGTCTCGTCGAGGCGGACAAAGAGCCCCGCACCGACCAGGCCGGAAATCGTGCCCCTGAACCGCGCGCCTATGTGGGCGGCAAGATATTGCGCCAACAGGCGGTCTGAGGTTTCGCGCTCGGCGGCCATCGCGCGGCGTTCGGTCGCCGAAATGTGCTCTCCGATCGCGCCAAGGCGATGCTCCTCGGCTTCGGTCAGCCCGTCCTCGCCAAGATCGAGTGCCTTGATCAGCGCGCGGTGCACGATCAGGTCCGAGTAGCGCCGGATCGGCGAAGTGAAATGGGCGTATCGGTCCAGGTTGAGGCCATAGTGGCCATAATTGCCAGGAGCATACTCTGCCTGCGCTTGGCTGCGCAGCACCATTTCGCTGACTTGTTGACTCTTGTCCGCCTTTTCCGCTCGGAAGAGGATCTGATTGAAGTCCTTGGGTCGCAGCGCTTCGCTGCGCGGCACCGGCAGGTCGAGCGATTTGAGGAACTCGCCAAGGGCGACGATTTTCTCGCGGCTCGGAGCATCATGGACACGGTAGAGCAGGGGAACCTTGTGTTTTTCCAGCGTCTCGGCGGCGCAGACGTTGGAAAGGATCATCATCTCCTCGATGAGCTTGTGTGCTTCGAGGCGGTCGGGGACATAGACGTCCTTGACCATCCCATTCTCATCGAGGCGGATGCGGCGTTCCGGCAGGTCCAACGCCAGCGGGCCGCGACGATCACGGGCCTTGGCGAGGGCTGCATAAGCAGCCCACAAAGGCTTCAGAATCGGCTCCAGCAGCGGACCTGTGGCGTCGTCGGGATTTCCGTCGATCGCCGCTTGCGCCTGGCTGTAGCTGAGCTTGGCCGCCGAGCGCATCATGACGCGATGGAACGAGTGGCGTTTCTTGTTGCCTTCGGCGTCGATGACGATCCGAAGCGCCATGGAAGCCCGGTTCTCGCCTTCGCGCAGCGAGCACAGATCGTTGGAAATCCGTTCGGGCAGCATCGGAACAACGCGGTCGGGAAAATAGACCGAATTGCCCCGCAGGAACGCCTCGCGATCCATGTCCGAACCGGCCCGGACGTAATAGGAAACGTCGGCGATCCCGACGTGGATGATGAAGCCGCCTGGATTGTTGGGATCGGTGTCCGGCTCGGCATGAACCGCATCGTCATGGTCTTTGGCGTCTGCCGGATCGATGGTGATCAGCGGAATATCGCGCCAATCCTCGCGCCCCTTGAGTGTGGCTTCTTCAGCTTGTTGGGCGGCCTTTAGCACTGAAGCGGGGAAGCGGTAGGGGATGTCGAGTGAATGCAGCGCGATCAGGCTTACCGCGCCTTCCGATTGTGGATTGCCGACGACATTGACGACCTTGGCGCGCGGAATCATCAACCTGCCCGAGACAGTGACTTCGATCTCGACGAGATCGCCGTCCTTGGCGCCCCCCAGATCGCCGGCCGGGATGCGCATCTCCCTTGCCTTGCGCTCGATCGGCACGAGCCGCGCACCGTCGTCGTCCATGCGAACAATGCCCAGATCGGCTTTGCGTGGCTTGTCCAGCACCTTCATCGGCCGCGCTGAGTAGACCGGAACCACTCCCCCTTCGCGATGGATGCGCGCCAGAATGCGGTCGCCGGGCGCGGGAGCTACCCGAGCGTCCTTGCCAACGGTGACTGTGACGCGTGGTTTTTCCCCTTCTTCATCGTCCCATTTCGCAGGGAAGGCGTGCAGATTGTCTGGATCTGCATCGGCGGGAATGTCGAGCACCGTCACTGCCGGCAGTTCGCCCACGGGCCGGATTTCCTTGCGCTTGCGCGCCAGAAGCCCTTCTTTTTCCATGTCGCGCAGCAGCACCTTGAGGGCGATGCGATCATCACTCTTGATGTTGAAGTGCCGCGCGATCTCGCGTTTGGAATTGATCTCGGGAAAATCCGCTATCGCTTCCAAGATGGCTTCACGGGTCGGCAGCTCGCCGGGGGTGAAACTGGCCGAACGCCGACCCTTGCGCGGGGCAGGGGCTTGGGGCTGGGTTGCTGTGCGTTTGGCCATATGTTTCCTTTTAGGCCTCTGCCTTCTTCTTGGCTGCCGCTTTAGGCTTTACCGCCTTGGTCTTGGCGGCAGCCTTGGGCTTGGCTTTCGCCTTGGTGGTCTTACCCTTGGAACCGGCCTTGGCGGCGATCAGTTCCAGAGCCTTTTCCAGCGTCACCGCTTCGGGCGCCAAATCGCGGGGCAGGGTCGCGTTGACTTTGCCCTGATTTACATAAGGACCATAGCGCCCCGAGCGGACTGTTATGGCCCCATCGTCATGCTCGAAGCTCTTGATGGGCGCTGCGGCTGCGCCGCGTCCGCCGCGCCCGCCACCGGCCTTCTTTTCGGCGATCAGCGATACGGCACGGTTGAGCCCAACCGAGAAGACTTCCTCAACATCGGGCAGGTTGGCATAGGTGCCGTCATGCAGGACGAATGGCCCATAGCGTCCGATTCCGGCCGTGATCGGCGTGCCGGTTTCGGGATGCAGTCCGACTTCGCGGGGAAGCGAAAGCAGCTTGATCGCCTTTTCGAGATCCATGTTGGCAGCGTTCCAGCCACGCGGCAGGCTGGCGCGCTTTGCCTCCTTGCTGTCTTCGCCAAGCTGGACGTATGGGCCGAAACGCCCCGTTTTGAGATAGATTTCCGCGCCGGTTTCCGGATCGGCTCCCAGAGCGCCATCGCCCACGGCAGCTTCGGACGCCTGACCGGTCGCGCTTTCGGAAAGCTGTTGGGTATGGCGGCACTCGGGGTAGTTCGAACAGCCGATAAAGGCGCCGTAGCGTCCAAGCTTGAGCGAAAGCTGCCCCGTGCCACAGGTTGGGCACAGGCGCGGATCGGACCCATCCGGCTTGGGCGGAAAGATATGGTGGCCCAGAAGGTCGTTGAGCGCGTCGAGAACTTCTGAAACCCGCAGGTCCTTGATCTCTTCAGTCTGGTGCGAAAAATCCTTCCAGAAGCGGCGCAGCACTTCCTTGTAGTCGATCTCGCCGGCCGAAATCTCGTCCAGCTCTTCCTCGAGCCCGGCCGTGAAGCCATATTCGACGTATTTGGTGAAAAAGCTCTGGAGGAACGCCGTCACCAGCCGGCCGCGGTCTTCGGGCACAATGGCACGCTTGTCGAGCCGGATATAGTCGCGATCCTTGAGCGTGGCCAAGGTCGCGGCATAGGTCGAGGGGCGCCCGATCCCCAGCTCTTCCATCTTCTTGATGAGGCTCGCTTCGGTATAGCGCGCCGGAGGCTGGGTGAAGTGCTGCTCGATGTCCACCTTCTCAAGGTTGGGAGTGTCGCCAACCTTGAGTGCTGGAAGCTCGAGACTGTCTTCGTCATCCTCGTCGGTCTTTTCGACGCCATAGACGCCCAGAAAACCGGGGAAGGTGACCACGGAGCCTGTCGCGCGCAGCGTGATGGCCCTGCCGGGTGCGAGCACGTCGATATCGGCTGTCGTCCGTTCGATTTCGGCCGAGCGCATTTGGCTGGCCAAGGCCCGGCGCCAGATCAACTGGTAAACCTTGAACTGATCAGGGTCGAGGTTGCGCAGCGTATCGGGATGCTTGCCCAGATCGGTCGGGCGGATCGCCTCGTGGGCTTCCTGCGCGTTCTTGGCCTTGGTCTGGTAGAGGCGCGGCTTTTCAGGCACGTATTCGGGTCCGAATTCCTTGCCGATCACCCGGCGCGCAGCCTCGATCGCTTCCGGCGCCATCTGCACGGCGTCGGTACGCATGTAGGTGATAAGTCCATCCTCATATAAGCGCTGGGCGATTTGCATCGTCCGCGAGGGCGAAAGCGAAAGCCGCGATGAAGCGTCCTGCTGCAACGTCGAGGTCGTGAACGGAGCATAAGGATTGCGCTTGGTCGGCTTCTTGTCGACGCTCGCGACCTTGAAATTGCCCTTCTCGATAGCCGCCTTCAAGCCCTCGGCATCTTCGCCGGTCTTTATGGCGAGCTTGTCGGTCTTGTCGCCGTCGACCGAATAGAGACGCGTCGCAAAGCTCTTGCCGGATTGGTTGAGCGTGGGCGTGACGCTCCAATATTCCTGCGGCTTGAAGCGTTCGATCTCCTCCTCGCGTTCAGTCACCAGCCGCAATGCCACGGATTGCACGCGGCCAGCCGAACGGGAGCCGGGCAGCTTGCGCCACAGGATCGGGGAAAGAGTAAAACCGACGAGATAGTCGAGCGCCCGGCGCGCCAGATAGGCATCGACCAAAGGCGCGTCGATATCGCGGGGCTTTTTCATTGCCTCGGTCACGGCGTCCTTGGTGATGGCATTGAACACCACCCGCTTGACCGGCAGATCCTTCTTGATCGCCTTTCGCTCCTTGAGCGCATCAAGCAGGTGCCAGGATATGGCCTCACCCTCGCGATCGGGGTCGGTCGCCAGAATCAGTTCGTCCGCACCCTTCAGCGCACGCGTGATGTCGGTCAGGCGCTTCTTGGACTGAGAATCGACTTCCCAGCTCATGGCGAAGTCTTCGTCGGGACGCACCGACCCATCCTTGGCGGGGAGGTCGCGCACATGGCCAAAGCTGGCGAGAACCTCGAAGTCCTTGCCCAGATATTTGTTGATGGTCTTTGCCTTGGCCGGGCTTTCGACGATGACGACTTTCATGCCTTGATAGGCTCCGCGACTAAAAGAGATTGGCCTTGAACGGGGGAGATAGGGCGGCGAACGCCCGCCCTCAAGGTCCGCGCAAAATGGTGAAACCGTTCGGCTCTGTCAATTGCGCCGATCCCGAGACGTCTGCCGGAAGCGCTCGAGTGGTCAGCCGCGCAATGCAAAAAGCTGTCCTGGCGAGCGTTCGATCCGGCCGGCAAGTTCGAGTTCGAGCAGCAAGATCTGCATGACGGGCGCCGGTATGCCGGTGGCCTCGATGAGCATATCGGCAGCGGTGGGGGCATGACTGAGGGCGGTCAGCAGGCGGCTGCGATCATCCTCGGAGGGATCGGCGATGATCGATGCAGGGGCGGCATCGAAGTCCTCGGCTTCGAACAGCGGCAGGCGTGCGGGATCGGCGTGAGTGAGTTCGGCGACAATATCGTGGGCGCCGGTCACCAGCCTCGCTCCCTGCTGGATCAGATGATTGCCGCCTTCCGCGCGCGGATCGAGCGGGGAGCCGGGAACGGCGAAAACCTCGCGGTTCTGTTCCAGCGCCAGCCGCGCCGTGATCAACGATCCCGAGCGCTTGGCCGCTTCGACGATGACCACGCCGAGCGAAATGCCCGCGACCAGCCGATTGCGGCGAGGAAAATCGCGGGCCCGTGGTTCCCAGCCCAGCGGCATTTCGGTCAGCAGCGTACCGCCTGCATCGACTATGGCCCGGGCGAGACCAAGGTTTTCGCTGGGATAGATGTGATCCAAACCGCCCGCCATGACGGCGACGGTTCCGGTCTCGAGCGAGGCTTGATGGGCAGCCGCATCGATACCGCGAGCCAGGCCGGAAATGATCGCATATCCCTGACGGCCGAGATCGGTGGCAAGAAGCTGGGCCATCCGGCGTCCTGCGGCAGACGCGTTTCGCGCGCCGACGATGCCGACCGTACGTTTGTTGGACAGCGCATTGCCGCCCATGACGGTCAGCATCGGCGGCGGTCCGGGGATATGGCGCAGATGCGGTGGATAGTCGGGGTCGTTGGAGGTGATGAGTCGGGCGCCGATTGCCTCGGTTCGGGCGATCTCGTCCTCGGCTTCCGCAAGGGTGGGGATTCTGATGTGGCGCCCACCGCCGCGCTTGGCGAGGTGCGGTAGAGCTTCAAGAGCCGCATCGGCGGAACCGAAGCGGTTTATGAGGGTGCGGAAGGTCGCGGGACCGACATTGTCGGCACGGATCAATCGAAGCCAAGAGACGCGCTGGGTGGGCGAAAGGATGGAGCGCGTCATCTGCGGGCGATCCTTAGACCTGTCCTGGCGTTTTCTTCTCGCCGATCTTGCTCTCGGTTCCGGTCAGCAGCCGCCTGATATTCTCGCGGTGCGTGATGAACAGCATGATCGAAAGGGCAAAGGTAGCCCAGGTCAACTGGACACCGGAAAACGCAAAGGCGAACATGGGAGCAGTCGCGGCGGCGGTCAGCGCGGCGAGCGATGAATAGCGTTGCGCAAAGGCGATCAGCAGCCACACGGCGCAGAAAATCAGCCCAATGACCCAGTGGAGCGCCAGTAGGATACCGATATAGGTCGCCACGCCTTTGCCGCCCTTGAAGCCAAGCCAGATGGGGAAGATATGGCCCAGGAAGGCAGCAACACCAGCGTACAGCGCCGCCTCATAGCCCCAAAACCAGCCGGCGACGGCTACAGCCGCCGCGCCCTTGCCCGCGTCGCAGATCAAGGTGAGCGCGGCAAGGTCCCGCCGCCCGGTGCGCAGCACATTCGTTGCGCCGATATTGCCCGAACCGATTGAGCGCACGTCGCCCAATCCGGCAAGCCGCGTGGCGATGACACCGAACGGGATCGAGCCCAGCAGGTATCCCACCACCAGGGCCAGCGCATATTCGATCATGCGAAGGCTTCCTCTCTGTAAACGATATTGCCCCCAACCACGGTCGCCATGACCTTGCCGGTCATGCGCGCGTTCTCGAACGTCGTGTTCGTCGAACGCGAGCGGATCCTAGCTTCCTCGACGATCCAGGGATAGTCCGGATCGAACAGGCACAGGTCGGCCTTCGCGCCTTTGGCGATGCGGCCCGAGTTCAATCCGAGGATTTCGGCTGGCCGAATGGTCATGGCGCGCAGCACGGTCATCAGATCCACATCGCCGGAATGGACGAGGCGCAGGGCGGCTGCAAGCAGGGTTTCGAGCCCGATAGCGCCGGTTGCCGCGTCGGCGAAAGGCTGACGCTTGCCTTCGGAATCCTGGGGGTCGTGGTCGGAAACGATCACGTCGATTACGCCGGTCTTCAGCGCTTCCACAAGTGCCAGCCGGTCATCCTCGGTCCGCAGCGGTGGGTTGAGCTTGAAGAATGTGCGGTAGGAGCCGATGTCGTTTTCGTTGAGGCAGAGATTGTTGATCGAGACACCGACGGATATGGACCCGCTCCGCTTCCTGTAGAATGCCGCCAGTTCGGCACTGCGTGCGGTCGAGATCGCCGCCGCATGGTAGCGCGCACCGGTTGCCAGCGCCAATTGCAGGTCGCGGTCGAGGGGAATGGTCTCGGCTTCGGCCGGAATGCCCTTGAGCCCTCGGAAGGTTGCGAGCGGCCCAGCATTCATGACGCCGTCCGCGATCAGGCTCGCCTCGCCGGGCAGGTGAACGATCGGAACATCGAAATTGGTGGCATAGACCATTGCCGAACGCATGACCGATGCGCTCTGAAGCGAATTTCGGCCGTCGGTAAAACACACCGCGCCGGCTTCCCTGAGCAGACCGAATTCCGTGAGGTCCTTGCCCTGGGTCCCTTTCGTGATGGCTGCCGAGGGCAGGACGTTTACCCCGCTCATGGCCTGGGCGTGTCGGGCGATGAATTCGACCAGGGCGCCATCATCGATCACCGGCTGGGTATCGGGCATCACGACTATAGAGGTGACGCCGCCCGCCGCGGCGGCCTGTCCGGCGCTCTTGAGCGTCTCCCGATGCTCGTGTCCCGGCTCTCCGGTAAAGACGCGCATGTCGATGAGCCCGGGAGCAAGAACCATCCCCTTGGCATCGATGCGCTGCGCCTTTTCGGGCGCGCCGGGAGGCTCGCCCCTAGCGATATCGGCAATATTGCCGTCCTGGATCAGAACGGAGCCGTGGAAATCGGCATTGGTCGCTGAATCGACAATACGGGCGTTCTCGATAAGGAGGGGCTTATTCATCGCCACTCTCCTTGTTGAGCAACGCATCGAGCACCGCCATTCGGACGGCGACGCCCATCTCGACCTGCTCGGTTATCACCGACTGCGGCCCATCGGCGATGGCCGGATCGATCTCGACACCGCGGTTCATCGGGCCGGGGTGCATGACGAGGGCATCGGAATTGGCGCGGCTGAGCTTTTCGGCGTCGAGGCCATAGAAGCGGTAGTATTCGCGCACCGAGGGAATGAGCTTGCCAGAGGCGCGCTCGTTCTGGAGGCGCAGCATCATGACGACATCGGCGCCTTCCACCCCTTTTTCCATATCGGTGAAAACCTCGGAGGCCATCTGTTCGACACCGCGAGGCAGCAGCGATTTGGGCGCGACGACCCGGGTTCGCGCCTGCATTGCACCGAGAAGGATGAGATTGGAGCGTGCCACGCGCGAATTGGCGATATCGCCGCAAATCGCAACCGTCAGTCCGTTCAGCCGGCCCTTGTGCCGGCGAATGGTGAGGGCGTCGAGCAAGGCCTGGGTTGGGTGCTCGTGTGCGCCATCGCCGGCATTGAGCACAGCGCATTCCACCTTCTGGCTGAGCAATTCGACCGCGCCGGACGAACCATGCCGCACCACGATGGCATCGGGCTGCATGGCGTTGAGGGTCGCGGCCGTATCGATCAGCGTTTCGCCCTTGGCGACCGACGAGGTCCGCACTGCCATGTTCATGACGGTAGCGCCCAGCCGCTTGCCGGCGATCTCGAAGCTTGCCTGAGTGCGGGTGGAGTTCTCGAAGAACAGATTGATCTGCGTCTTGCCCGCCAATGTCGGCAGCGTTTTGCGCTGGCGGGAAATGGGGATCATCGCCTCGGCACGGTCCAGAAGATCGATGATTTCGACCGGATTGAGCTGGGCGATTCCGAGAAGGTGCCGATGACGGAAAGGAAGGAAGGAGCCCTTGGGGCTATCGGGGAGTTCCGGCTGTCGTCGTGCCATTGTCTGTTCCACTCGCGACTAGCGGTGCCTACCCCATGGGGCAGGACCGGGCAAGGCCCAGAGACAACAATCAACCGCAATTGCTTCAAGCCGCCGCGCGACCGGCCAGGAATATGCCGAGGCCGCATGCCAGCGCCGATGCGAGACTCGCGATCGATCGGACATGATTCCAGAACGTCCAGCGCTCGGAGTACTGTGTCCACATGGCTTGCGCCGCCTCGATATCTTCAGGAATGACCGCCCGGCCGAGCGCTTCGTTCATAGGCACGTTAACGGCTACGGTGACGGCGAACGCTCCCAGAAGGTAGGCGATTGCGGCCACGCCGAACGCAGTGCCCGACGCGGGCTGCCCAATCATGAAAAACAGGATGGCAGCGCCCGCCGCGAAGACCGGTACACCGAAGAAGTTGGGAAAGAACCAGGGGTTCTGGATAACGGTATTGATCTTCTGCATTGCATCGATCGCCGATGCCGGATTGGCCTCATCCAGTCCCCACATGACGGAAACCGAATAGGCAAAGAAAAACCCGGCCATGATCATGCTGGTGAGCAGCGCCAAGATCGCTGCGGCGGTTGCGAGATAGGACATCTGACGGTCTCCACCTTGTTGTGGTCTCGGACATACCCCGCGAGCGTCTCGGGCGTGTGACGAGGCTAGCGCCGCAATCGATCCAGCGCGCCTTGAAGGATGTAGCTCGCCGCCAGCTTGTCGACCACCTCGGCCTGGCGGGCGCGGGAAAGATCGGCCTCGATCATGGTGCGGGTCACGGCCATGGTCGAGAGCCGTTCGTCCCAGAACACCATCGGCAGATCGGTCTTTTGCTTGAGGTTCCGCACGAAGGCACGGGTGGATTGGGCCCGCGGGCCTTCACTGCCGTCCATGTTGAGGGGGAGACCCACCACGATGCCGGTCACCTTGTTCTGGCCGATCAGTGCCAACAGCCGTTCCGCATCCGCGGTGAACTTGGTGCGCTTGATGGTTTCGATCGGCGAGGCGGTCATCCTCAGCGAATCCGAGATCGCTACGCCTATGGTCTTGGTGCCGAGGTCGAGCCCCATCAGCTTGCCGCTTTGCGCAAGGCCGGCGAGGGGGGCGGTGTCATCGCTCATGGTCTGGTCCTTGCCGTGAGGGCGTTGGCGGCTTATCTCGCATCTCAATGAGTTCTGGCAAGGAAAACGCGCCAATGAAGATCACTTGGTTTGCAGCCATGACGTTTCGGATTCACATTGGCGGACGGATCGTCGTCACTCATGCCGAGGAAGCGCCGGACGGGATTGATCCGACCGAACTCATCGCTGGGGCGCAAACCGTGGTTTCGGGCGAAAGTCCCGATCTTGCCACCTTTGATCCTGCCGTGTGGCGTCCTCGCCGGCGCACGCGGCTCATCGATACCGATCCGGTGGACGAAGGCCCCGATCTCTTCCGGCTCGGTATTCGCGGGCTCGTCGCCGATTCGGCTGATGAGGGCCTGTTGGCTGTCGAAGATGCGGCCCGGCCAGCACAGTGGAACCGCTGGGCCGATAATGCGGTGGTGGTGCTCTCGGGCTGCGGCGCTCAATGCGCAGCCCATGGAACTGCGCTGCTCGACGCAGCGCGGCCGCGTTTGATCGCCCTGGCGATCACCGATGGCGATATCGATGCTGCTTTCAATGCGCTGGCGCCGGGGCTCGACGGCGCCAGTCTCATTGTTCTCGAACCAGGCTTGGCGGTCGAAGTGTAGCGGATTTGGCGATTGCCATTCTCGGAATGCCATTGCTAAAAGCCGCTGTAGGATTTCGAATATTGTCTAGGAGACGCACATGTCGGTCGATGCCGATACCGTAAGGCGCATTGGTCGTCTCGCCCGCATCAGGATTACCGAAGAAGAGGTCGCGGCCTACGAAGGTGAGCTCAACGCCATTCTCGGGTTTGTCGAGCAACTCGGTGAGGTCGATGTCGAGGGCGTCGAGCCGATGACGTCGGTGACCCCGATGCAGCTTCGCCGCCGTGACGACAAGGTCACCGAGGGCGGATATGCTGAAAAGATCGTGGCCAACGCTCCGATCTCGGAAGACAATTTCTTCATGGTCCCCAAGGTCGTGGAGTAGGCAGTGGCCGTAACGATTGCCATCGAGACGCCACTGCAGGATGACGTGCGGGCGCTGGTCAAGGCGCTCAACGCGTATCTCAACCCCCTTTCGCCACCCGAGTTCCAGTTCCAGATGACCGTGGAGCAAATGGCCGGTGAAGACACTACCGTGTTCATCGCCCGCGACGAGGCGGGCAAGCCAGTGGGAATGGGTGCGTTCAAGGTCTTCAACTCCGATCTTGCCGAGGTGAAGCGAATGTACACGCTTCCCGAAGTGCGGGGACAACGTGTCGGCGTTGCCCTGCTTCAGGCGATCGAAACGCTGGCGCGCGAGAAGCGCATCGGGACGTTGAAGCTCGAGACCGGCAATGTGGCGGGGTTTGAACCTGCCAGGCGGCTCTATGAGCGCAATGGCTTCACCCGTTGCGGCGCCTTCCTCGATTATCCCGACAGCCAGTATTCAGCATTTTACGAAAAGGCGCTCGCCCAGGCGCCGTCCGAAAGGGTTATTCCGTGACCGATCTTACCCGTTTGAGCCTCAAAGCCCTGCGCGATGGCATTGCCGCCAAGCAATTCACCGCGCTCGAAGCTGCCGATGCCTATGTGACGGCCATCGAGGCAGGCAATGAGAAGCTCAATGCCTATATCGCCGTTACCGCCGAGCAGGCGTGGGAGATGGCCAAGAGTTCCGACGATCGCATCGCCAAGGGCGAGGCGGGTCCGCTCGAAGGCGTCCCGCTGGGAATCAAGGACCTGTTTGCGACCAAGGGCGTTCACACCCAGGCGGCCAGCCATATTCTCGATGGGTTCAAGCCCGAATACGAGTCGACCGTCACCTCCAACCTCTGGCGCGATGGCGCCGTGATGCTGGGCAAGCTCAACATGGACGAGTTCGCCATGGGATCGTCCAATGAGACCTCCTATTACGGTCCGGTGGTCAATCCCTGGCGCGGCGAGGCGGGTAATAAGGATCTGGTGCCCGGCGGCTCGTCTGGTGGCTCGGCAGCCGCGGTGGCGGCATGGCTCTGCGCCGGTGCGACGGCGACCGACACGGGCGGATCGATCCGCCAGCCGGCGGCGTTCACCGGCACCGTGGGCATCAAGCCAACCTATGGCCGCTGCTCGCGCTGGGGTGTGGTTGCATTCGCTTCCTCGCTCGACCAGGCCGGGCCGATTGCGCGTACGGTCGAGGATTCGGCTTTGATGCTGCAGTCGATGGCAGGGTTCGACCCCAAGGATTCCACCTCCGTCGATATGGCTGTTCCCGATTTCGCGGCGGCGGTGGAACGGGGCGTCAAGGGCCTCACCATCGGCGTGCCGCAGGAATATCGCATGGAGGGAATGCCCGGGGATATCGAAAAGCTCTGGCAGCAGGGGCTCGAATGGCTCAAGGCGGAAGGGGCGACGGTCAAGGACATCTCGTTGCCGCACACCAAATATGCCCTGCCAGCCTATTACATCGTCGCACCGGCGGAGGCGTCGTCCAATCTTGCCCGTTACGACGGCGTGAAATACGGATTGCGCGTTTCGGGCAAGGACATCACCGATATGTACGAGCTGACCCGGGCCGAAGGGTTCGGCCGCGAGGTCAAGCGCCGGGTGATGATCGGCACCTATGTGCTCTCGGCGGGATATTACGACGCCTATTATGTGCGGGCACAAAAAGTTCGCACGCTGATCAAGCGCGACTTCGAAGATGCCTTCAACGCGGGTGTCGACGCTATCCTCACGCCGGCGACGCCTTCGGCAGCATTCGGGATTGCCGATCAGGAACTGCATTCCGACCCGGTCAAGATGTATCTCAACGACGTCTTCACAGTCACCGTCAACATGGCCGGGTTGCCGGGGATCGCTGTGCCGGCGGGCAAGGACGGGCAGGGGCTTCCCTTGGGGCTGCAGCTCATCGGCAAACCGTTCGATGAGGAAACCCTGTTCGCGGCCGGTCGGGTGATCGAAAAGAGCGCGGCGCTGGATCTGGCGCCGGCAAAATGGTGGTGATCTCGCAAGGCCAGCTCGAGGAGCTGATCCTTGCCGGAAAATCGGTCGAGGATGCCGATCTTTCGGCCATCGACTGGACAGACCTTCCCAATGGCGCGCTCAATGCGCGCCATTGCCGTTTCGAGGGGGCCAGTCTCGCCGATGCCGAACTGGCGGGGGCAAAGTTCGATGGATGCACTTTCGAGCGCGTGCGCTTTGCCGGCGCCAACCTGACCGATGCTAGCTTTTCGGGTTGTTCGTTCTTCGATGCCGAGGCGGGAGAGGGGTGTGATTTCTCCCGCGCCGATCTCGAAGGCGCGACGTTCGAAAACTGCAACCTGGCCATGGCGCGCTTCGGACTTGCGGGCCTGTTCGACACGACCTTCAAAAGCTGCAAGGCGGCGGGAGCCGATTTCGAGGATGCGCGGTTTGCCAAGACGGCGGGCGGGCGCGTCGCCGTTTCGCGGGTGCGGTTCATCGCAACGCTGCTCGATATGGCGAGCTTCAGGCAGGCCAAACTCGATGATTGCCTGTTTGCCGAATCCAGCCTGCGACAGGCCGATTTGCGGCAGATTTCGGCATCGAGCGCGGATTTCAGGGATTGCGACCTCAGCGAAGCCAATTTCAACGGCGCTATTCTCGATGACGCGGATCTGCGCGGCGCGATGGTCATGGGCATCGACATCACCGGGCTTGCCAGCTTCGAGGGGATCAAGGTTTCCGCCGAACAATTGACCGATATCGTCCGGCCCTTGGGCATCAGGGTCTTTCCGCGGACCCGTTGAGTCACCATGTTGCACTCTGGCGCTTCAGCCGTTAACTCAACTTTTCACTCTATCGTCCGGTAAACACAGAACGTCATGTCCGATATCTTTACCACTCACGACTGGTCGAGCCCTCCAAAGGATCTTTCCTTGCCGCTACAGGCGCTGTGGTGGATCAGGAAGGGCGAATTCAGGATGGGTCCCGAATGGGAAGAAGCGCATCGGATCGTCCAGCAGATGGAGGGCGTGCAGGCGTTCGACTGGGTGCACGCTCTGCTGCACTGGATCGAAGCGGATATGGGCAACGCCGACTACTGGTATCGCCGCGCCGGCAAGCGCCGCAGCGCGCCCTCGGTCTCCCAGGAATGGGAGCACATGGCGATGACGCTTTCGGACGCGCCGAAGCATTAGGCGCGCGCACGCGGCGCCCGCTGCGCCCGAGGGAGCGTGTTGAGGGCTGTTGCTGGATTCCGGGCTTGTCCCGGAATGACAGGCTGAGTTTGCTTCAGGCTGAACCTGGGGCGGGGCGGCTCTTGCCGCACCCTCTCCCCTCGTAGCCTTCGTCCCCGGACTTGATCCTGGGATCGACCCGGAGACCCGCAAGGCTTCCACCCCCTCAACAGAAATGTATCCCCTCAACCTCTCCGCACGCGGATGCGCTGCTGCTGGATTCCGGGGACGAGCCCCGGAATGACAAGCTGGAGGGAAGGCAATGCGGTGCCCTTTACCAATCTCGTGTCATTCCGGGATTTAGTCCCGGAATCCAGCAATAGCCTCTCAACACGCTCCGCCGCAGAGAGTGACAACATAGCTAAGCCTCCCAATGCCGGATTGATTCATCAACGCTCCCCCAAGAGCCCCCTTCTCCCCCGGTGGGAGAAGGGCTGGGGATGAGGGGGGCGCTGAGCTTGCGTCATGGCAAGAGCCGAGAACGGCGCGCATACCTCGCCCCGGGTCAAGCCCGGGGTGACACGGTGGGGGTAAGGCCGGGCGCTGCCCCGCCTCCGGCCCTCACCACGCTCCACCGTCGAGGTCTCCAGCAGCCCAACTGCTTATCCCCACCATCATACCACCCCCACCGTCATCCCGGCCTTGAGCCGGGATCCAGTACACTCAGCGCCTGAGCCCCAGCCGTAACGCTCCTCCGAGAGCCCCTTCTCCCCTGGTGAGAAGGCCGTGAGAGCGGAGCCTGCCCCTCGCGAAGGCGGGGGCTCGAATGGCAGGCCGGAGGGCGGATGAAGGGGCGCTGAGCTTCAACAACCGCCATGGTGGCCGCTGATATGCCGAGCCCCCTCATCCGACCGCTTCGCGGCCACCTTCTCCCACCAGGGGAGAAGGGTAATGGGGTAAACACAAGCACAGAGCTCCTGGCTTCTCTCAGGACCATGCCCCAAGAGCCCCCTTCTCCCCTGGTGGGAGAAGGGCTGGGGATGAGGGGGGCGCTGAGCTTCCATAGACACCCGCGCAAAAAACTTATCCCCGCCCCCTGCGCTTGCCCCATACTCCCCCTCACGATCCCGCGCATATGGACGCAAGCGCTACGAACGTTTGGGCGGGATCGGTTCGGGTTCCTCGCGGGTCGCCGTGGGGAAGGCCCAAAGCGGACAGATGGCCGGATGTGGATAAAAGGTGTGAGCGGAGCACCAATCCAATCACTCCCACGTCGCACCGGGGAAACCCGGAGGGGCAGCGAGGGGACGGGCGGGAGGTTGGCAGGAAAAGTGGTTCCCACTTTTTCGGTTCGACCAACCGACCCACTAAAAACTCTCAACAACCCCCAGCCCGAGAACGCCGCCATAAGCCCAAAATCCCGGACGCATGGGGCGATGATCGCTTCATACTAACAAAATACAGCACGAGGCGTTCATCGCCCCATGCCGTCTATCGGGAGTGTTCCCAGGAAAAGTGGGAACCGGTTTTCCGGTTCGGGAACACGACCAATCAAAGTTCACAACCGCAGCGGGCGCCGCGTGCGGAGCTTGCGCACGCCCGCCACCAGAGGAGGCTTCAGCGATTGTCGACCTGCCCGCGCACCAGTTCGATGCCGCGGCGGGTGATGCGGTAAGGACCGCCGTTTTGCGACGCGATGGTCTTTCGGCGGCGGAGCTTTTTGAAAAGTGCCATGTCGCACTGGGTCAAAAGCCAGCCGTCGCGGTTGTAGCACTCGATGTCGGCGATTTTGCCGCGTGCGTCCTTGATGGGGTGGATATAGCCGCCCTGGGCCAGCGCGTGCAGCACGCGCTGTTCGTCTCGGGAGATGTCCATTGATGCCTGTCTGTCGTCGTGGCGGAAGGCCGCCAGCCAATCGAAACCGTTCCGCCCCGCATCGCGCAGGGGAGGCCGGTGGGTTCGATTCTCAGCCCGGCCGCATTTGCGCCGGGCTTTAGCGGAGCTCAGACAGATTACACATGAGGTGCGAAGATATGGCGGGCCGGGGAGGTGCGCAAGTCCGCCGAACGGGGTGGTTGAAAATCATCGTTTCGCGATGCACACCTGCATCGGAAGATAATCAGGATTTTGCCATGACCGCCATAAAGCTGCCCGCTGAATGTGAGACCAAGGAAGATGTGCGCGCCGAGATCGACCGGATCGATCGGGCGCTCATCGAGCTTTTCGCGGAACGGCACGCCTATGTGACGCGGATGGCCGAGATCAAGACCGATCCGCATGAGGCCAACGATCCGGCCCGAATCGAAGGCGTGATCGGCAAGGTACGCGAACGG